>NZ_LOMM01000054.1:0-3863 GCF_001605945.1 Enterobacter sp. SENG-6 | reverse complement strand
TCTTTTTTTCATTATGGCACCTGTGTTGTTCTGAGGTGAGCATATCACCTCTGTTCAGGTGGCCAAATTCAGTAAACCACTTCACTCCACCTCACAACAAGCCACATTCAGCAAAAGAAACCACTTCATTCCCGACCACAAGATGATCCAGCACACGCACTTCCACCAGAGCCAAGGCTTTAGCAATCCGCTGAGTGACATGTTTATCCTGCTGGCTGATTTCTGTCGTGCCGGACGGATGGTTGTGTGCCAGAATGACCGCAGCGGCGTTATGTTTCAGGGCTGATTTAACCACTTCGCGGGGATGCACTTCGGTATGGCTGAGCGTGCCGGTAAACAGTGTTTCTCGCTCCAGCAGGCAATGCTGATTGTCGAGATACATCACGATGAAGACTTCCCGCTCCAGATGAGCCATCTGCAGTTTCAGCCATGTTTTTGTGAGGCTGGTTGAGGTAAATGACTCACTCGGTTGACGCTGGTATTTATCCAGCAGACGTAATGCTTGCTGGATGACTCGCTGCTCGTTTGCAGGAAATACCGGGGATAAATTGAGCGTAGACATGGTTGTTCCTTAGAAAGAAAAGCCCTTCCGAATCTTCGGAAAGGCGTTGAGGAAAAATAGTGGAAGAGATCATGAAGCAAGCTGCAGCATATTCTCAGCCATCACCCAGAGGGCACGGTTGAGCTTCACATCACCGTCAATACCTTTCACTGCTCGGGTATGGGCGCACTTTCCTTTGGTTGTTCTCCCCGATAGCCCGCCTTTAATCAGGTTTTCCTGAATGCGCTGATAAGTGGTCCACAGGTCGTTACTCTCATCCTGCCAGCGGCGTGGGGAAAGTATCTGCGTCTCTGTCACCGGTTGGTGCTCCTCACCGAAGCGATATGTCAGCGCCGCTTTCGCCATAGCCTGCTGAGCGGGCGGCGGCAACAAAAGCGATTGCATGGCATCGCGTTTCTCTTCTACGCGGTCAAATATTCCCAGTACTTCGTAGGCCCCTTCGATGACTTTCTCTACTACGTTGCCTTTATGCGGCACGCGTACTTCGCCAAAACTCTCACCGCAAATCAGCCCATTTTGGCAAACTGCTCTAAATAACCCCGGTAGCATCTGATATGAGCTGGAACCGTCGTGGCTGTTCAGCAGAATAATTTCGGGAACCTGTTTGCCAGTAATCTGGCCTTCACGACGCAGGCGCAGCATGTGCTTCGTATGCTCTCGTTTGCTCTGGTCGCGGACTCTGGTTTGACACGCGAAGAATGGCTGGAAGCCTTCGCGTTGCAAGTTATCGAGAAGGGTAATTGTCGGGATGTAGGTATAGCGATCACTACGGGATTCATGCTTTTCTTCGCTGAAGACACTGGGAACATAATGGGCCAATTCGTCGCGAGTTAACGGGCGGTCACGACGAACAAGGTTGACTGCACCAAAGCGGCTGACTAAACGGGTCATAGTTGATTCCTTTTAAAACGGGCATAAAAGCCACTCCAGTAGAGTGGCATTGGATGGAAGATAAAATGTTCAGGGAGAGGCTGGTGGCTGGCTCTGCTGTGGCGAGAGTTCTCTGTCAGGTAATGCCGGTGAAATTAGCTTTTCGGCCTGGTGATGTTGTAATCGCTGCAGAATAAAGGGCTTACTGTACTGGAAGTATCGAAGACACCATTTGTATGTAACGACTCGCCTTATGTTCAGAGGTAAGCGTTCATACGCTTTGCTGCACAACGATAAAACAAAGGCATCATCATTGATTCTGTCCTCTGCTATTGCAGCCAGCACTTTGATAAAGGAACGCTTCAGCTTTTGTCGAGAGTTAGCTTCCAGGTGGGCTTCGAAAGGTGATAGTACGTCTGGTACAGGTGTTAGAACACAAACCGTTGTGCCTGATTGGGACTTTTCAGGCAAGCGTGGCGAGTTTTTTTATGAGTCTTATCAGGCTATAGGTCATCAGGCTGGCTCCCATTGTCTGGCATATGACCGACTTACTTCTCAGCAGAGTGAGGCCTGTGACGCTGAAAACAACGGGCCAGGTCAGCCCAAATGATTCTGCATCTGGCGTTGTATCGTCCGGGGATTTTTTAGTTTTCATAGGTTGATCCAAAAGGCGTCCGGTATCGCAGGAAGCTAATACCGGACTGGAAGAGTAATTAGGGGAGATCGACTGAGGCTATTTCCTCAGAAGCGTTTGTAGGACCATTGTAAACGCCGACATATTCATTTTGAGGGAAGATAATTACTGCATTTTTCTTCGGATCAAAAGAGCAACCACTTAATCCTGCAATTGCGGCGGTTTTCCCAGAGCTTGTGTTTTTGACAATCAGTTTGTTGTCTGCACAGTTGCTGGCTTTAACAAAACTCACCACATAACCGTCCTGCTCTGCGACGGTTTCAGCGGTCGTTGATTTTGGCTCAGAGTTACGTTCTTTCTGCCCGCTTGCCCGATCGCTGCTATAAGGAATATATTGCGCAGCATCATTCCGCATGGTCGGTGGATCATTGTTCAGACCAAGATATACAGGACAATTGGAGGCACCCACCTCGCAGCTCTTTTCGACGATAGCACGTGACGGCCAGCCTTTTGTGCCGATGTAGGCAGCACCGGTTTCATCAAGGCAGTAGGTTTCCTCCCATGAGTAATTTTTATTCTGGCCCGGCATAGTGCGGGCCGTTACGAGACAAGTCAGAGCCTTAACTGGTTTACTGTCGTAGCGGATAAAGTTCTGTTCAAGGGGTGATGATGCGTACAGCAAAGGAGATATGTTCGCAGCAGCAGCCTTGCTCTGTGCCTCAGCGCTAAAACCAACTTTATTGTTGAGTTTTACGCTGACTGCCGCATCGTTCATTTCGCGAAGCATTTCACCGCCTCTATCTGTTAGAAAGAATGTGTATCGCTCTGGGTGGATATTACCGGGAATTGTGATGGCAAAACTTAGGGCCGGAAATGAAAGCACTGAGATAATAAATAAGCGAGAAATAAATTCTGTCATGATGACACCCTGAGGACGTTTGTCGTTGGCTCTGCTGGACGTATCTGAACTCCAGCAACGAGTAGCTAAAACAGCAAACTGTGCTGTTTTGAGAAATAGGCGAAGAAGGTGCTTAACGGCTGATGCAATCCTGCCAGGTTACCTCTTTCAGCGCTTCCTGAAGACCTTCGGTTTTGAACGGTTTGGACAATAGTTTCTTGTCTTCAGTGACTTCCAGCACTCCTTCATCACTGGTGTTTTTGAGCGCCATAAATGCAGCTTCGCCTAATTGATAATGGGTTGAGTTGATGATCAACCCTGGCTTTTTCAGACCAGCCCCAGAAGAAATGGAATAGTTCTTTGCTGGGACGCTGTAGGTGATGCCCAGGTGGCCTCCGATGCAAGTGAAGGTAATGCGCTCACCAACATCATTGTCGGCATTAATACCAAATTCCATTCCGCTGGTATTACCAAACCAGTTACCCCACTGCTGTTCCTGAATGGTCGCGTGCGCAGCGGTGGTGAACAAAGTTGCACTGAGAAAGAGTGCAGAAGTGACCTTAAACATAGAGATTCCTTACTGTTGTTTTACAAACGAAAAATGGCCCTTTGCTGTACAAAAGGCCACCTGATCGTATGCATTTGAGAGAGAATGGGATAATCGTTACTACAGATCAGTTCCCTGGAATCGATCGTTATATTCTATTGATAAAGCGATCAATCCATCTCTATTAATAGTTAAAAACTATCACTGCTTGAGTATCGATCGGTGCAATAGATCAATGTGAAGAAGCCGTGCCAGTAATACATACTGGCACTGACCTGCCCCCACGATTAGATACAACACTCAGTTAGTAACGTCGGAATCTTCATTCTCAGAATGACCCTTTCTCCAGCCC
>NZ_LOMM01000053.1:0-4201 GCF_001605945.1 Enterobacter sp. SENG-6 | reverse complement strand
AATGGTGGGTTACCACCAAACGAATCAGAAAACCGATACTGGAAAAACTCTAACGCGGTGGCCAGTTTTAGTTGACCACAACAGTTCCGCTCACCATCGCCAGCGATAGCTCAAGATTAAGCGATTACATTGATTTCCAGGCGAGAGCCTCACAAGCAAGTTTCGCACAGTCACTAACCTTGTCAGCCTTGAGCGGTCAAAGCAGTACAGGCGGGTGATACATCAAAGGGGCGTAAGCCCCTTTTTTGATGGTTTCAACACTACAGCAATAAATCCACGTTTTTAAAAGGGACAGATTTAAAAAGATACCCCTGTAATCCCCAAATCCCCACCTCACGCAGTAACCCCATATGATCTCTATTCTCAATCCCTTCAATAATAATTTTGTCACAGTGTTTTTTGATTGATGCAATCAGCTGGTTGAAGGTTGGTTTCTGCACCTGTTCATTAAAGAAGCAGCGATCTACCTTTACAACCTCAAAGTATCCTTCCATCAAACTAACTACATTCGCGTTTCCTGCGCCAAGGTCATCGAGCCATAGCCCATTTCCACCCTGGCTCAGCGATTTTAATAAGGGACTTTTCAATCCCTTATCCAAACCAGGGAAATGCTCAGAAAATTCAAGTTTGATGAATGGCATCGATTCGAAAGTTTGTCTAAGTATGTAGTCATGACGTATCAGAAAAGCCATTTGCTGATCAATGTTCAGTGTACAAAATAGATTCTTTTGCTCGAACCACGTTTGCTTAATGGCAATGTTTCCACATTGTTCGTATAGGAAAAGCCGCTTCCTATCTAAATCCCAAGATGAAATTACGAACTCAGGGTGAAGGGGACGTCCATCTGAGGTAATGAAGCGAGTGAGAAGCTCAACGCCTAACAACCTCTCGTCAATGCTCACTATAGGTTCAGCAATGAATGTAGTATCCATAACAAATACCTTAAATTTTAATTAAAATTATATTGTAATTTTTATCACAATAAAGCAATAGTATTGCCAAAATTTGTGGTACGGATGTATGGCTTTGACTAAGTGATTGATATCACATACCTTTCTGCTTTATAGTGGGTGTTTGCTGATTGTTATATATTAGTCTTGCAATGTTTTTCTGGTTGTTTTTTTGCTCGGTTTTTTGTTTGATACTGGTTCATATTCACCTAAATATATAAGTAATGTAATAATGTTCTATTCGATAAGTTAACGAGGGGCTTACGCCCCTTTTTTATTGATTCTCTATCTCTGGATAGCGTAGCAATTCTATATACTGCCGTAGCTCAACAGGAGAGGCGGCATTCTTGCTGTACGTCTTGAAACTCTCTGTAGAGCCGCGCTCGTGACCGAGCAGAAGGGCTATTCTGTCCTCAACCACTTGATTTCTATCGAACATTTGCGCCACTTGGTGGCGTAACGAGTGAAAAACTTTCAACTCTGATCCCGCTTCGCCTAAAGCCTTTCGTTTAGCCCTCGTAAAACGCTGTGAATGCCACGTAGAGCGCTTTCCGTCTGCACGGTCAATGATTGACGCACGATAGAACAAAAATCCGTTGTAGGGCTTCTCACGAAGCGATAACACCAACGGAGTGATCAGGCTATGCACCGGAATAATACGGGCTGCTGATTTGGTCTTCCCCTCCGTCACTTCGAAACATAACACCCCTTCAATCTCTCGGATGTTGGCCGCACGTAATGAACAAATTTCATTCAGGCGCATACCGCTATACATGCCGATCAGCGTTACATTTTGCATCTCTTCATCATCTGCCATCACAGCGAATACTTTCGCCAATTCTCCAGGCTCAAACACCTCATAGCTCACCTTGCTACTTTTGGCCTCCAGCGCATGACCGCGCCAGATGTTTTCCTGTGGTGCATCGTGATATCTGTTACGAGCCAGATCCCAGATTTGAGCCAGTGCGCTGACATAGTTTTGTATGGTCTGTGGTGCTTTCTCCGTCTTGAGCTTATCAAGCCAACCTGTAACGGTGGTCCGGTTAATGTCACGAAGCTGAACATCGCGCTTTTTCAGATGTTCTAAGAGCACTTCTACAGCCTTGTTTGTCTTTGATAGCGTGGTGAGTTTGCGCTTCTCGCTGAACTGGAGAATGTATTGATCCCGCATCCTCAAGAGGGAAGGGCAACTCATTACAGGGGCGCTTAATGGCTCCGGTGCTGCATGTGCATACGTACCAACTTGACGTAGTTCATTGAGGATTTGCTCTACCTTCGAGCCTCGATCACGCTGTGGCTTTATCAGGTTACGAATCTTAAACCACTCCAGAGCAACCGCATCACGAAAGAGACGGGCTTCGCGCACATCGCGTGTGCCTGTGCTCTTCACATAGTTATGTCTTCCTCCGAACAGATGACGCATGTACTTTGGTATGGCGATCCTCACCAGATAGTTTCCGCATGGATCTAAAACTAAGTAACGATCTCGCTTGTAAATCATGTTCACCCCAGCTATTTTGTCAGGGCTTTTGCACATGATTTTGAATAGTGTGAAATGTCGAAGTCTTTACCTGTTTTTCCAGTTGATTCAAAGGATTACAGGAGCTTGTAAAACAAGCGAACGACCGTAGAAATACGTGCCGGTTCGAGTCCGGCCTTCGCACTCATCCTCTAAACACCTCCCTACGATGCCACTCCACATATCCCTCCTTTGGATAGTTCCCTTTCACCACCGGCAGCGCAATTTGCTTTCCTGCAAAATCCCAGAACAACCGCCCAACAATCCCATTCCCATTCACCGCCTCAGACACGAGCACCCGCATACTCTCATCCAGTCAAATTGATCCCTTATCAAACGCCTTATGATGAATTGCACACAACGCCAGTCCGTTCGGGATCTCACATGGTCCGCCAAACTGCTTCCACATGATATGCGCGGCTTCAAGTCCAACAGAGGCGTTATCATGTCGCATGTTAAACCCGCAGATTGCACACTCATAGTTATAAGCTCGCAGCACCTGCTGGCGGAACAGCGGATCGCGAACCTTACGGATCTGCTGGATATCAAAACCCATCTCATCCGCGAGCTCTTCCTGAATGCTTTCAGGAAAGTGCGCTTCAAGGATCTGCTGCGCCAGCGAGCCGATCAGGTTTTTGTTCTTACCCAGTAGCGCAAAGTGTTCTTCATCAAACCCGCCTGCGACGTTATGTTCCACAAGTTCTTTAACGGGCGGTTGCTTACTGCCATTGGTCGAACAGAACTCAGTATTCTTCAGATCCCAAAATCTATCCCCTTTGAGCCGCCAGAAAGGCATATTCGGGTAATGAGCCTTTATCTGTGGACCTAAGCGTTCTACCAGACTAAGCAGCTTTTCGTGGAGCTCGGTTCCGTAATCAAACAGCCTCGCATGCCCCTGCTGATAGTTCGCCAGCACGTACAGAAGCAATAAAGGCTTATGCGGCGCACGCTGTTCGCCTTTGCGCCAGATGGTGATGTCGGCAATTGCCTGTTCGAGAGTTTTGCTGGAAGCCATCGCGTTATAGAAGAAGGTAAATAATTGCGATGATGCTCGCAAAACCCAGACCAATCAACCCGTAACCAACAAAAACATGACCTTACCGCACATAACCCTATTTCCTGAATCCCCCTCGCAAATTCCAAATTTACCCCACACCAAACCGCTGTATTTATATTCAGCCCTGTATAATGAGCACCATAAATTACGCCGAACGGCAAAGGAAGTATCAAAGAATATTTAACGAGGAATTCGCGATATGAAGGTGCTGCAACACCCCCATACCGCTAACCACAAACAACTTACAAGGAGTTGAAAATGGCTGCGACGAATTTTAAGCCAGAGTTTACTGTTTGCAAAACAGAATCAGACGCTTTCACCGGCATGATTGAAAACCGCGAGCTGGTACGCAAAAACAGCGCCCGTCGTCTGCATGGCAACCCGCCCAACGCGGCACCCGTTCATCCCCGCGCGGAAACGCCGCAGGACAGTGCAGCCTGCTGCGAACTGTATGCACGCATAGACATGAAATACCTTCTTTTGGGCGGCGACTGGTTAACCCGTGCAGGCTTTATCAACGGTATGCCGGTAAAAATCCGCGCCATGAAAGACTGCATTGTGATTACGCCACAGCATACAAGAGAATTATGGGTGATGTAGCCCCCTGAAACACCAGACAGTAGCTGTATCTCCAGATAAGAGATAGGCTTGAATATATGTCTAACACTAACACCA
>NZ_LOMM01000052.1:0-4942 GCF_001605945.1 Enterobacter sp. SENG-6 | reverse complement strand
GCTCCCTCGTGCGCTCTCCTGTTCCTGCCTTTCGGTTTACCGGTGTCATTCCGCTGTTATGGCCGCGTTTGTCTCATTCCACGCCTGACACTCAGTTCCGGGAAGGCAGTTCGCTCCAAGCTGGACTGTATGCACGAACCCCCCGTTCAGTCCGACCGCTGCGCCTTATCCGGTAACTATCAACTTGAGTCCAATCCGGAAAAACACGACAAAGCGCCACTGGCAGCAGCCACTGGTAACAGGTTTAGAGGAGGAGAGTCTTGAAGTTTCGGGTGCGATAAGGCTACACTGAAAGGACAGTTTTGGTGACTGTGCTCCTCCAAGCCAGTTACCGCGGTTCAAAAGAGCGTCAACTCTTGCGAACCTTCGAAAAAGCCACCTTGCCGGGTGGTTTTTTCGTTTTCACCGCAAGAGATTACGACGAGGGTCAACGAATCTCAAGGGATCATTCATCCGAACAAGAGATCATTCGAAATTTTGGGGGAGTTGCATAGGGTCATGATACCCAAGCTCTAACAGTTTTATATGGTTCGGCGCTAGACGTTGGAAGTGGATGACCCAATCAGAGACTTTGTACTTCCCGTGAAATGTATCGATGAAAACGGGATCGCCTATATGGGCATGCCACAATTTATTAGCCCTGGCATGTTCTTCAATAGCTTCTTTGTTTTCGTAACTGTCAGGCACGTTCCAAGATGGCGATACCTTGCCAATCCAAGCCGGATGGCCTTTTAAGGCATCGCCAAAAAGATTGTACTTCTCGAAATGTTCGATGAAGTCATCGATTTTATCGAGTGTTTTTTGAGAAAAGCGGGATGTGTAATAAAGATTGAATGTCTCAGAGAAAGAGACAACATTCAATTGTGGATTTTGCGTGCTTGATCCGCTGCCCATGCTCTTCTCTGCTCCCTACTTAGACCAGATGGCATTGTAACAGATCTCTCATTCGCTCTGGAAATCAACAGAGACAAGGATACACCAAATATTTCAGTATCTTTTACAAGATCATGATGTTGTTTGGTTTTCATATCACTAACTCCGTATTTAATGCAGATAGAAATGTTTTTCTGTTCTCAGATTAGCCTTTTATAGTTGTGTAATAATGGCGCTGGTGTCACCCTATTCATATGAATACTTATATTATATATATCTCAAAAAAAATATTTACAGGATAATCAATGAGTTACGCAATAGAAAAAAAATGGAAGGCTGGAGGTCTGTCATTAGGATGGACTGCAGTACCTACTGTGTTGTTTTTTATACAAAATGAGAAGAAATTGAGCCCTGTAGCATTCAATACCTTGCTGAATCTCATAGTACACTGGTGGAATCTACAGGAGTGGCCGCACCCCTCAATGGAGAGCCTGGCTATACGGATGGGGGTGTCAGTAAGGACGGTGCAAAGGGCTATTAATGACCTAGAAAAAGCCAATCTCTTAGATAAAAAACCGACATCAAAAAGCGACAACCGATATGGTGGCCGCAACATATACGACCTTACAAAGCTTGTAGATTATTTAGACATAATTGGTCCTTCTGTGTCCGAGCAAGTAAGAAAGCCGCGACATAAAAAGCCAATATATACAGTAAGGAAAAAAGCCGATTAGTTATGCTGGTTACATGCAGGAACAGCCCGCATTTGGAGGCCGGGCTTATCGTTAAATTAGGGCTTAATCGTAAGACCAGAACGTTGAATGTATTCATCAACGCGATCGCCAATGTTTACAATTTTGGCGAAATTCACATCAGCCGATGACACGTTTAGATCCGTTGCGGATGCAGGCATAGGCAAGGTTGCACGATGACCATCGACGGAAACCAAGGTTTTTCTATCAACAAACGAAGAACCATAGTGAACGGTGTACTCGACTGAACACGCATTACTATCAGGATGACGAACAGCCCAAGGCTCATTAAACGAGTTGTAGTCGTCGTAATCAGCTCTCTTAATGTGCAGTGCTAAATCATTTTTATAAGTAAACGCCCCTGTCTCATCATCCACAATCCAATCATTTTGACTCGATTGCGCAAGAATTCGTGTAACTTCATCAGCATTCATAAATAGCTCCATCAGGCAGTGTGTAGATAAAAAGCAAACAACATCACCTACATGGGTATTATCAGAACCTTTATCAACGGACGGTTGATTTACCATAACATCTGTTGCCCGCACCGCTGAAACGGGGTTGGCTGCGTTTCCGGTGCCAGACGCGAGAAAGTGGCGACAGACATAACGAAAAAACACCAGAAACGCAGCCGCTGAATATTACACTGGTGCATAGTCATGCAGCCAGATGCATGGATGTTAAAGTCACACTAAAATCCGCGCCAATGCCTTAAAAACCGACAAATGCTTCTCCAGCCAGTCCCACAGCTCCGCCGCCAGATACAGGCAGTTAAGCAATGATTCAATAAGATTTAACAGCTTCATTTCCCGCTCCTGAATAAGTCGTGACCTTTTTGATCACGAACCTATTTAGCGGGAGAAATAAGAGCCCCTCTTCGTGCGGGTTGTCAGCTGCCTGGATGGTTTAAAGTGTCGGCCCGCGGTAGGTTTTCTGCGGCTGGCGCTCCAGCTCCAGTGTTTTCTGATACTCATTCTCCCTCTGCCGGAGCTCGATGGCATTCAGTTCCCGGACAAGCGGCGCAGCTGCTCGCTTAAACTCAGCACCTGCGTGCTCAAGTCCGACACGCGCTCGTTCAGCATCGCGTTCTCCCGTTGCATAAGACCACACATGCTCCGCCATTCCGCGAAGGCGCTCTCCCATTCGTCCAGCCTTTGCGAGTAGTCCTGCTGTAGCTGCTCTAATGCGCTCAGCAACTGCTTTTCCAGCTCTGTCATTTTCCGCTACTCCTGTTTCAGGCGGATCCATGTCGTCCCGTCGTAGGGGATGGCTTCGGTTTGCATCCCCGGCGGCAGGATAAGAAACCTCCGGCCGTCGCTGCTCTCCTGATAGCGCACTCCCCACGTCCGGGCGGTCATTTTCGCCAGGGTATCTTCCTGCTGACGAAGATGCGTGTAATTGTCGGTTATCTGCTGCCCCTGCCACCACAGAATGCTCCCGCTCGTGCCGATCAGCAGCGCTGACACCATCAGGATGGTGAGCCATGTCCGCCCGGCAGTCCGCAGTACGCTCCGCCGGTTTTTCTCCATCGCCTCGCTCATACTCTGCTCGTGGGCGAGGATGGCGTCGCTGATTCTCCTCGCGCTTGCGCTCAGTTCCGCTCTGACAGACTGCTCGTGCTCGCTGAATGCGGCTTTCAGCATCTCGCCGGTACTCTGCTGCTGCGCTTTCGATTGCTGCTCTAAGTCCTTCGCCAGCGTTAAAAGACTGCTCATAGATGGCTCCCTTCAGTCGGATGTTTCGCCCCCCGTCCGGGTCGGCAATGCTGATACTGCTTTTCGTGGTGCGCACCACCTCAAAACCTGCACCTTCAAGAGTGTCAGTGACATCCTGACGGCTTTTCAGCTCCCCGGACGAAGCAAGGGTCAGCAGTCCCCGGGTAATGGCTTCTGCGGCCTCCTGCTTCGTTTTCGGCAGCCCGGACGGCGTGACCAGCGCCCGGCGGTTTTCCGGCGCGTTCGGGTCGTGCAGCCCCAGTCTGCCGTTCACGATAGTCTGCCAGGCATCGATGCGCGGCCGGTCGGCGCGGTCGTAGTAAGGCTGGAGCCGCCTGCCGGTCAGCAGCTCGGTATTGGGGATCAGAAAGTTCAGCTCCAGACGCCCCTTGTCCGCGTGCTCCACCCACAGAATGCTGTACTGATCTTTATCGAGTCCGGGCATCAGAACCCGCTCGAAGCTGGCCATCAGTTTTTCCCGCTGGCCGGGAGGCAGATCGGCCTCCGCAAACGACAGAACGCCGGAGGTGTATTTCTTAACGTAAGGCGACGCGTCAATCAGCTCCCGGACTTCTTCCGGCTTCCCCTGCAGGACGGTGGCGCCTTCACGCTGCCGGTCTTTACCCAGCAGATAGTCCACCGGCCCGGCGCCACCGCCGCGGCCGCGCGGATGAAATTTAACGATCATCGTCCGTTCCTTTCTCAAGAACGGCGTGCCGCAGCCGCTCAAGGCCGGCATCGATGGCCATCAGCGCCGCCACAATCTGTACCCTGTCATGGCCGGTGCCGCCGCCGGCGTTAACACGGCGGGCTATCTGGTTCAGGTTATTGCCCATGCCGGCAAGCTGGCGCAGCAGCGCCGGCGAGATCGAGGGGAGCTTTCCGGAACGTGCCGGCTTTTCGTCCAGGCAGATCTGCCGCATCCACGCCGCCAGCTGCCTGCCGTCACAGCGCTCAAGCAGCCGCCGGTGCTCGTCCTCCGTCACCCACATGGTGAGCATCTTGCTCCGTTTCTCTGACAAACCGGCCTCCTGATAACGCCGGGACGGGCGGGAAAGCCTTTCCCGGTCGGCGCGGGGTTGGACAAGCCGCAGGCGCGTCAGGCTTTTGGCGGGTTTCGGGGCGCAGCCCTGAACCAGTCACGTAGCGCTAGCGGAGTGTATACTGGCTTATTATATTGGCACGGGTGCGGGAATCAGTGAAGTGCTTCATGTGGCAGGAGAAAAAAGGCGGCACCGGCGCGTCAGCAGAATATGCGATACAGGATATATTCCGCTTCCTCGCTCACTGACTCGCTGCGCTCGGTCGTTCGGCTGCGGCGAGCGGTGTGGGCTTACGAATGGGGCGGAAATTCCTGGTAGATGCCAGGAAGAAACTTAACAGGGAAACGATAAGGCCGCGGCGAAGCCGTTTTTCCATAGGCTCCGCCCCCCTGACAAGCATCACGAAATCTGACGCTCAAATCAGTGGTGGCGAAACCCGACAGGACTTAAAGATACCAGGCGTTTCCCCCTGGTGGCTCCCTCGTGCGCTCTCCTGTTCCTGCCTTTCGGTTTACCGGTGTCATTCCGCTGTTATGGCCGCGTTTGTCTCATTCCACGC
>NZ_LOMM01000051.1:0-5236 GCF_001605945.1 Enterobacter sp. SENG-6 | reverse complement strand
AGTTAACGAGATGAAAAAGCTGGGAAAAGAGTACAGTAATATGGTCATGGTGGCATGACCATATTACTGGGGATCCCTCAACCCTGTGGGAGAGGGTTGGGGTGAGGGCACCAGGCCGCACCATCCCCTAAACCGCACAATCCATCACCCAACAATCCCCCATCCTTCACAATCATTGGTTATTATTGTTTCCGGAAAAATAATCACTTAACTAATGATTTCTGAAACCCATGACAAAAACATCTCAGGGGCTTAGCCCCGCGCTTATTCTTTTAATGTCCGTGGCAACGGGTCTGGCGGTCGCCAGTAACTACTACGCTCAACCTCTGCTCGATACCATCGCCCGGGCGTTTAACCTTTCTGCCAGCTCGGCAGGCTTTATTGTCACCGCCGCGCAGCTCGGCTATGCCGCCGGGTTGCTGTTCCTGGTGCCGCTCGGCGACATGTTTGAGCGCCGGATGCTGATTGTCTCCATGACCCTGCTGGCCGCAGGCGGCATGCTGATCACCGCCAGCAGCCACTCTTTAACAATGATGATTATCGGCACCGCGCTGACGGGTCTGTTCTCCGTGGTGGCGCAAATTCTGGTTCCACTGGCCGCCACCCTCGCCGCACCGGAAAAGCGCGGCAAAGTGGTGGGCACTATCATGAGCGGCCTGCTGCTGGGGATACTGCTGGCACGTACCGTAGCAGGTCTGCTGGCCAGCCTTGGCGGCTGGCGTACCGTCTACTGGGTGGCAAGCGTGCTGATGGTGGTGATGGCGCTCGCGCTCTGGCGCGGCTTGCCGAAGGTGAGGCAGGAAAATCACCTGAACTATCCTCAGCTTCTGGCCTCCGTGTTCAGCCTCTTTACCCGGGATAAACTCCTGCGCACCCGTGCGCTGCTGGGATGTTTCACCTTCGCCAACTTCAGCATCCTATGGACGTCGATGGCCTTTCTGCTGGCTGCACCGCCATTTAACTATTCCGAAGGGGTGATTGGTCTGTTTGGTCTGGCTGGTGCGGCGGGGGCGCTCGGCGCGCGTCCGGCAGGCGGGCTGGCCGATAAGGGCAAATCTCACATGACCACCAGCGCGGGACTGGTGCTGCTTCTGCTCTCCTGGGCGGCCATCTGGTACGGTCATACCTCCGTGCTGGCGCTGATCGTCGGCATTCTGGTGCTCGACCTCACCGTACAGGGAGTGCATATCACTAACCAGACCGTGATTTACCGCGTGAAGCCAGACGCGCGAAACCGTCTTACTGCCGGGTACATGACCAGCTACTTCATCGGCGGTGCTGCAGGCTCGTTAATTTCCGCCTCGGCGTGGCAGCATGGCGGGTGGACAGGCGTGTGCGCGACAGGGGCCGTTGTCGCCGCGCTAAACCTGGTAGTATGGTGGCGTGGATACCATCGTCAGGAAGCCATTCACTAAGTTTTACATAGCTTTGGGCCTCTTAGGGTGTAAAGGGGCCCCTCACTCTGTTAATGTAAACGTAATCATTTATCCCAGAAATTTTAATGTGGGTGACATATTTTCAAACGGCATGAATAGTTCAGACCCCTGTCCTCACATCCTCTCTTCCGCGGGTTCATCCCTCTCTCTTTCTGTGCTCACCGGGTCACGGACTCACCCGGCGCTTTCTGATAGTGACATTAGTTTGGCGGATTTAACCGCACAAATAATTCATTTACATTATTTGTCACTGTCGTTACTATATCGGCTGTAATTAATGAGGTTATGCCCAAATGGATAGTTCGTTTACGCCCATTGAACAAATGCTTAAATTCCGCGCCAGTCGTCATGAGGACTTCCCGTACCAGGAAATCCTGCTGACCCGCCTGTGCATGCACATGCAGGGGAAACTGCTGGATAATCGTAATAAGATGCTGAAAGCTCAGGGGATTAACGAGACGTTATTTATGGCGTTGATTACGCTGGAGTCTCAGGAAAACCACAGTATTCAGCCGTCTGAACTGAGCTGCGCGCTGGGTTCGTCCCGTACGAACGCCACCCGTATCGCTGATGAGCTGGAAAAGCGCGGCTGGATTGAACGCCGTGAAAGCGATAACGACCGCCGTTGCCTGCATCTGCAACTGACCGACAAAGGTCACCAATTCCTGCGTGAGGTGCTGCCACCTCAGCACAACTGCCTGCACAAACTCTGGTCTGTCCTCAGCACAAGCGAGCGCGACCAGCTTGAGCACATCACTCGCAAGCTGCTCACCCGTCTGGATCAGATGGATGAAGATGGCGCCATCCTTGAGGCGCTGCGCTAACGCGACGACACGCTCGAACATCCAGATTTAATAAAAGAAAACTGACAGGCCAGCACGTGACACTGCTGGCCTTTCTGACAACAGGTCGGCTCAGCCGATGTGAAAATAAGAAGATCGTGGAGAACAACAATGAGCGCAAATGCGGAGAACACAACCCCGCAGCAACCGGCCAACAAGAAAGGCAAACGTAAGAGCGCCCTTCTTCTGTTGACCTTGCTCTTTATCATTATTGCCGTGGCATATGGGATCTATTGGTTTTTAGTATTGCGTCATGCAGAAGAGACAGACGACGCATACGTGGCAGGGAATCAGGTACAAATTATGGCGCAGGTGTCGGGCAGCGTGACGAAAGTCTGGGCTGACAATACCGACTTTGTGCAAAAAGGGGATGTGCTGGTCACGCTGGATCCGACCGACGCTCAACAGGCGTTTGAAAAAGCACAGACCGCGCTGGCCTCCAGCGTGCGTCAGACCCGTCAGCTGATGATCAACAGTAAGCAGCTGCAGGCCAACATCGACGTGCAGAAAACCGCACTCGCCCAGGCACAGAGCGACCTGAACCGTCGCGTGCCGCTCGGTACCGCCAATCTGATTGGCCGTGAAGAGCTGCAGCACGCCCGCGATGCCGTTGCCAGCGCCCAGGCGCAGCTGGATGTGGCTATTCAGCAGTACAACGCTAACCAGGCGATGATTCTCGGTACCAGCCTTGAAAACCAGCCTGCGGTACAACAGGCGGCGACCGAAGTGCGTAACGCGTGGCTTGCCCTGCAGCGTACCAAAATCGTCAGCCCGATGACCGGCTACGTCTCCCGTCGTTCCGTACAGCCAGGCGCGCAGATCAGCCCAACCACGCCGCTGATGGCGGTCGTGCCGGCGGACAATCTGTGGGTTGATGCGAACTTCAAAGAGACGCAGCTTGCCCATATGCGTATCGGCCAGACCGCAACTGTTATCAGCGACATTTACGGCGACGACGTGAAGTACACCGGTAAAGTGGTAGGTCTGGATATGGGTACCGGCAGCGCCTTCTCGCTGCTGCCTGCGCAAAACGCCACCGGTAACTGGATCAAAGTGGTGCAGCGTCTGCCTGTGCGTATCGAGCTTGATCCTAAACAGCTGGCAGACCATCCGCTGCGTATTGGCCTCTCCACGCTGGTGACGGTGGATACCGCTAACCGCGACGGCCAAATCCTGGCAAGCCAGGTACGCAGCACCCCGGCTTATGAAAGTAACGCCCGTGAAATTAGCCTCGATCCGGTCAACAAGCTGATCGATGACATCGTGAAGGCAAACGCCGGTTAATCCGAAGGTGAGCGTTATGCAACAGCAAAAGCCGCAAAAACCGCTGGAAGGCGCGCAGCTGGTCATAATGACCATTGCGCTGTCGCTGGCGACATTCATGCAGGTGCTGGACTCCACCATCGCAAACGTGGCAATCCCGACGATCGCCGGGAACCTTGGCTCGTCATTGAGCCAGGGAACCTGGGTCATTACCTCGTTCGGGGTGGCAAACGCCATCTCCATTCCGATTACCGGCTGGCTGGCGAAGCGCGTCGGTGAGGTGAAGTTGTTCCTGTGGTCAACGGTGGCGTTTGTGCTGGCCTCCTGGGCGTGCGGGATGTCCAGCAGCCTGACGATGCTGATTTTCTTCCGCGTCATCCAGGGGATTGTCGCCGGGCCGCTGATCCCCCTTTCGCAAAGTTTGCTGCTGAGTAACTACCCGCCTGCAAAACGCTCCGTCGCGCTGGCGCTGTGGTCAATGACCGTGATCGTCGCGCCTATCTGCGGACCGATTCTCGGCGGGTACATCAGCGATAACTACCACTGGGGCTGGATCTTCTTCATCAACGTTCCGATTGGAGCGGTTGTGGTTCTGATGACGCTGCAATCCTTGCGCGGTCGTGAGACCCGTACCGAACAGCGGCGAATCGACAGCATTGGTCTGGCGCTGCTGATCCTCGGTATCGGCAGTCTGCAGATCATGCTCGACCGGGGTAAGGAGCTGGACTGGTTCAACTCGCAGGAGATCATCATCCTGACCATTGTCGCGGTGGTGTCGCTGAGCTTCCTGATTGTCTGGGAGCTGACCGACGACAACCCGATAGTCGATCTCTCGCTGTTTAAGTCGCGAAATTTCACCATCGGCTGTCTGTGTATCAGCCTCGCCTATATGCTCTACTTCGGCGCGATTGTTCTGCTGCCGCAGCTGCTGCAGGAGGTGTATGGCTATACCGCGACCTGGGCGGGTCTGGCCTCTGCGCCTGTTGGGGTGATCCCGGTGCTGCTGTCGCCGATCATTGGCCGCTTTGCCCATAAGCTCGACATGCGCAGGCTGGTGACCTTCAGCTTCATTATGTATGCGGTGTGCTTCTACTGGCGCGCGTATACCTTTGAACCGGGGATGGACTTTGGCGCCTCTGCGTGGCCGCAGTTTATTCAGGGCTTCGCGGTAGCGTGCTTCTTTATGCCGCTGACCACCATCACGCTGTCTGGCTTACCGCCTGAGCGTCTGGCGGCCGCGTCGAGCCTGTCGAACTTTACCCGTACATTGGCGGGCTCCATCGGGACATCGATCACCACCACGCTGTGGACAAACCGGGAATCGATGCACCATGCGCAGCTGACCGAAGCGGTAAATCCGTACAACCCGAATGCGCAGCAGATGTATAGCCAGCTTCAGGGGATGGGCATGACGGAACAGCAGGCGTCCGGCTGGATTGCCCAGCAGATCACCAACCAGGGGCTGATTATCTCGGCTAACGAGATTTTCTGGATATCCGCGGGGATCTTCATCGTCCTGCTGGGGCTGGTGTGGTTTGCCAGACCGCCGTTTGGTGCCGGCAGTGGAGGGGGTGGCGCGCACTAGTCCTCTGCGTGAAATGCCCGGTGGCGCTTCTGTATGACCGGATACATAGGTGACAGATCAGACCGGGAACATAGGTAACACTTTTAGTCTATCCGGAGCACACTCTCGGT
>NZ_LOMM01000050.1:0-5348 GCF_001605945.1 Enterobacter sp. SENG-6 | reverse complement strand
GGAATGGAGTGGTTTGCTATCCAGGGACATTACTGGCGGGAAGTCAGTATTGAACAACTGGTCGCCGATGATATTGCCATGTAAAAAAAGCCGGGAATTCCCGGCTTTTTAACGTCACTTAATTATAAACTAATTCCCACGTTGCCCAGCTGGTAATCGGCCCGCTGGTGGCGCTTTTCGGCGTTGGCGAAACATAGCCAACGTAATAGGTGAACAGGCCGCCGCTGACCGCGCTTTCCTGCAAACGCACCTGATTTTGCTGCGGGTCCGCCGGGACAATTTTATTACTCTTATCCAGCGTATTATTATCGTTAGTCGATAGCGCCAGATAAATATTCTGCGCTCCATCCGGCAAGGTATTGGCCAGATACCCGGCGTTTTCGTTACCGACCGCCGTCAGTAAAAAACCATCGACCCAGCGCACGCTGACCCGACGCACCTCATCCTGCGAGGCTGCCCCACCATCATGGCGCAGCTGGCAGTTTGACAGTGCCAGGGTAAACGGCTGCGGTTTCATAAACGCCCCGGCACCGCGATCGTGGACTTCCGCCAGGCTGACCGGCGCCAGCCAGACATTACCGCTGCCGGCATGCTGGCCGCCGTTTAGCGCGATGCTACAGGAAATATCCGTCACCCGCCCGGCAAAATCGACCCGTCCGCGATCGTAATTGGTCTCAAAACCCCACGCCGAGGGGGCGGCGAGGCTGCCGCAAAATAGCAGCCACGCGATAGTGTTTTTCGGCAATCCCTTCATTCCCCCTCCCGTATTAATCGTACGTCAGGTTAAAGATCATATGCGACTCCACCTCGCCGGTGCTGGTCGTCGGGCCATACTGATAAAAACGCGCGTGCAGCGGTATGGTGATGTAGCGGGTCTCCTGATTATTCAAGCGGCCGACGGTGTATTTATTATTAAACTGCAGCGGGGAGCCATCCTTCAGCACCTGGATGCCAATGCCTTTCGCCATCCCGCTGCCGGCTTTTTCATTCAGCAAGGCGCCCATGGTAGCGGTAGTGCTGGTGGCCAGGGTACCGGAGAACGAGGTGCTAATGTTGGCATATCCCGTTTCACTCAGGCCGCCGCTGCACTGCAGGTCGATATTAAAATCCTTCCCGCCGGCGGTGGTGCCGACCCCTTTCAGGTCGGTGCGCCGGATGGAACCCACATCGACATTCATATTTTTCCCGCTCAGCACTGAACAGGAGGGCGAGACCACGGTGATGGCGTTGGCGCTCAGATAGGTTTCGAGGATCGGGTTATCGCCGCTCTCCCAGTCGTAGGAGGTGTACTTACCCGCCGCCAGGGTGCCGCTGCCGGTGGTTGCCGCGGTTTTGATAATCTCCAGCGTAAAGCGCGACCCTTCGAGGGAATAGTTGGTGGTGTTATATACCTGGGACGAAAAGACGTCGGGATAGACGATATTTACCGTTGCGCCGCCGCGGCTGAAACGCATGCCGATTCCCGGCACGTTGGTGGAGTAGATTTTATTTCCAAGGTCCGTGGCCCCTGGCGACACGATCTTCGCCGCAAAGCGGTTGGTGCCGGAAGTACAGCGATAGCTTGCCCCGCCGGGAGCGCTCATCGTCCAGTCGCGGGTAAGGATCACCGAGCCCACCGGCAGATCCGAGGGCACCACCACCCTGCCCACCACCATGTCCAGCATCACCGTTGGCGATGAGAGACGCGTACAGGAGGCCCAGGACGAGGTGGTTCCCAGCGCCATTAAGACGATAAAAAGCGTTAGTAATTTCCTCAGCGACATACGCTATCCTTTGTTGTTTGCTGTCCCAGATCCACCGAACACTGCCCGCCGCTCCACTTCACAATCGCGCGTTTGGCGTTCGCATCGCTGATAAACATCATGCTGCCCTGGCCGACAACGCCGATCTCCTTGCCGTCGGGGGAGAAAATACTTGCCGCAAACGGCAACGGCTCGTGGTTCGCCTGGCGCGCCTGCAGGGTGAGGTTGTTCTGCACCTTAGTGCCGAACGCGACCTTAACCACGCTGCCTTCCCACGGCACAACCTGCGCCACGGTGCGATCGAAGGCCACGTCGTCATGGCTGCCTTTCGGGTCGATTTCCACGGCGTTAATCCGGTACGGGCGCAGATACGGCAGGATGGCGTAACCATTGCTGTCCACACGGGTGCCCGGCGATCCCGGAAGCATCGCCCCGGCCGCGTCTTTGGCTTCAATCAGGGCCATCGTCGAGCCGCTTTCCGGTGAGAGCACCACGCCGCCGCTGTGGGCGATCATCGTCCCGCTGGCGCCAATGCCGCTCTGACGATAGCCTTCGCCCTGGCTGTAGCTGCCGTTGAGGGTGGTCCATGGCGTACGGTAGCTGCCGTTGAGCGCCACATCATGCTGACCGCCGGTGGCGGTGGTGGTCGACACGCCGTAGTTAAGGTTGTTTTCACTGTCCAGCGAACCGTTGATACCAATCTGCGAGCTGGCAAAGCGCGAGTTATTGAACGAGGTGTTCGACGTCAGGTTGGCGGTGCGGTTATCGCCAAACCACAGCGGGTAGCTGAAGTTGAGTGAAATACGATCGTCGCGACGATGACCGGAGCTGTCTGGCGTATAGACGCGCTGCGCGCTCGCCGACCAGGAGAGACGACCAAATGAATTGTTGTAGCTGACCTGATACTGCTTCTCGGTCCCGGAGCGGTTCCAGTAATCGGAGATACGGCCGCTGAGATAAAACCCGCCCCAGCCGTCCGGCAGGTTCTGGTTCACCGTGAAGGTCATGCCGTTTTTTTGCCGCCACAGGGTGTAGTTGCTGCGACTATTTTTTTCCTGATCGACGGCGTACAGCGCGTCGTTGAGGTTGTAATAACCTTTCGTCGAGTAGCGATACGCCGCCAACACGATGCTGGTCTGGGTATCGGTAAACATGCGGTTAAAGGTCGCGCGATAGCTCTGACCCGAGTCATCATGGGCATCGCTCTTCAACCGCGAATGGGTGACGTCAAAAGAGAGCGCGCCGATGCCGGTGTTCATCCCTGTCCCCACCAGGAAGGCCTGATAGTCGTCAAAACCGGTGACCCCGGTGTAGCCGGTCAACAGATTGTTGATCCCGTGCTGCCAGGTCGCCTGATAGAGCATCGGCTTGTTGCGCAGCGCGCTGTCGTCCACTTTACCGGCGGAGAGCGCGTAGCGGGTCATTCCCGGACGCAGCAGCTGGGCGACGGAAGCGTAAGGCACGCTAAACACTTCTACCGAGCCATCCGCTTCTTTCACCGAGACCTCAAGATCGCTGCCATAGCCGGAAGGATAGACATCCTGCAGGGTAAACGGTCCGGGCGGAACGGTGGTCTGATAGATAATATTGCTGCCCTGGCGCACGGTGACGAGGGCGTTGCTCTGCGCCACGCCGCGAATTTCCGGAGCATACGAGCGCATGCCGTCCGGGAACATATTGTCATCGGTGGAAAGATTAACCCCGCGCAGACCGATAGTGTCGAAAAATTCACCATTGGTGAAAATCTGCCCGCCGCTGACGATGGAGTTGAGCTGTGGGATAGGGCGCTGGAGATAGGTCTGGTTGCTGTTCCAGTGCGCTTTACCCTGCTGCTGCTGCCAGTTCAGGTTGCCGATGTGCTTCAGCAGCCAGCCGTCCCACGACAGACCGGCGTTGACGCCCAGATAGGCGCTGCTGTTATCCGACCCGCCTACCGAAGAGGTATGGCTGTTCCAGGCGTTCGCCATCCAGCCAAGATTGAGCGCGGTAATACCTTTGTCCCAGAACTCCGGGCTGACATAGTTTTTCAGGCGTTGATCTTCATAGATCTGCGGTACCGAAATGTTCAACCGCAGGGAGGACTGGACCAGGTTGTCTTTGACGTTTTCTTCGTTGCGCCAGGATTTGAGGCTACCGCAGTAGCCCTCCTGCTCGCTCAGCTGCGGATTGAGCTTTTCCGCCGCGATGCCATATTGGGCCAGCATCGCTTTGGTGTAGCAGACGCCCAGCCGACCATCTTTATCGCGCGCGATGCGTAAATCGTAGCGCCCTTTCCACTCGTCGTTGGTGTAGACGTCAAGGGAGTAAGTGCCTTCGGTAATCGCGCTGGTCGAAAAGCGCGACAGATCGACCTTTTCGCGACTGCCGACAATAAAGCCGTCGTTAAACTGATATACCGTTCCCGGGTTTTCCTGTCCGCTGGAAAATGGCGGAAAGCAGCACAGCGCGATGGCGATCGCGGTGCTTAATCTTCCCGGGCAGAATGACCTCTGCTTCATTAGCTTCTCCCTTATTTAACGGCCACTTTCACTGCGACATCGGCGCCATAGTCATTAATGTTGTTAACGGTCAGGGTTTCGCCGCGGTTGACGGCGGAGGAGAGCGCCACCGTCTGGCTGGACTGCGGCGCCAGCATCACGGTTTTACTGTTCAGGGCTTTACCGCCGTCGCGGGAAATACGGCTGACGGTAATGTAGAACGGCGTCGGGTTGTTGATGGCGAGACTACTGCCGCTGGCGGTCAGGGTCAGCTTCTCGGCCGCCGCATCGCGGTTGCCCAGTCCGGCAGGACGATAAATAAATTTAAAGCGCGAACGGATCGCCAGCTGCAGCACGTTCTGGCCTTCATTTTTCTGATTGGCCACCACCGGCGGAATTTCCAGCAGATTCAGCCACCACAGCGTCTCTTTATCTTTCGCCAGACCGGCGCTGCTACCGAGCTTAATACGCAGCGTCTGGCCGCTCTTGGCGTCAACGCGCGAAATCGGCGGGGTGATAATAAACGGGGTGGTAATGGTATCCGGTGTGGCATCGGCATCGCCGTTATCCAGCCAGGCCTGCGCCAGCGCCGGACGGTCGGCGTTATTTGAAAGCTGTACCGTTATTTCTTTTTCATTTCCTGGATAAATAAAGCGGGTACCGTTAACAATAATATTGTTGGCATGGGCCGCAAAACTAAAAATGAAACAGAAAAAAAGGGCAATACGCTTCATGCTGACCTCAGAATAAAAATACAAGCGGCGGACATTGCCGCTTTATTATTGTTATTAACTGCCCCATCGCGGGGCAGTTTTATTTTCTGACGGAATTACTGGTAAGTAATTTCGTAAGTCGCGTAGCTGTTAACCACACCGGTGGTTACCGTGGTCGGCGCGCTGGTGGCGTAGCCTACGTAGTAGGTGAAACGCGCGCCATCAGCTACAGCGGAAGCGTCGCCTTTCGCTTTCGGCTGAGTGCTGTCACCCGGGATGATTTTGTTGGTCAGCGCGGTAGCGTTGTCAGTAGACAGCACCAGCTGGATGTTCTGAGCACCGGAAGCTTCGGTGTTCGCCAGGTAGCCCTGTTGTTTGCTGGTTGCGCCAGCCAGCAGGTTACCGCCGGTCCAGTT
>NZ_LOMM01000049.1:0-5474 GCF_001605945.1 Enterobacter sp. SENG-6 | reverse complement strand
TGCGCCTGGTAAGCAGAGTTTTTGAAATGTAAGGCCTTTGAATAAGACAAAACGCTGCCTCATCGCTAACTTTGCAACAGTGCCCACACCGAAAATGAATGCGACCTGTGAGCGATTTAACCGGACACTTAGAGAACAATTTATTGAATTCAATGAATTGTTGCTTTTTGAGGACCTGAATTTGTTTAATCAAAGAATGGCTGAATATCTGGTGCTGTATAACAGCAAAAGGCCACATAAATCACTCGAACTGATGACGCCAGTGGACTATATTTTACGTGAGAGTAAAAATTGCAATATGTGGTGGACCCATACAAGTTCTTGAAATTCTATTCTTGATTGCATATCATCTCAACGAGTTTCGATAAGAAAGGATGCGCATGCGACCGTCTGTTGTGCTTGACATGAAGCGAAGCGCAGTGCGTGAAGCGGTAGGCCGCTTTCGCGCCGCGAACCCGCGCGTCTTCGGCTCGGTGCTGCATGGCACCGACCGGGATGGCAGCGACCTCGACCTGTTGGTCGATGCGCTGCCCGGTGCCACGTTGTTGGACTTGGGCGATTTGGAAGAAGAACTGAAATCGCTGCTCGGCGTTGACGTCGATCTGCTGACTCCCGGCGACCTGCCGCCGAAGTTCCGGGCCAAGGTGCTCGCGGAGGCGCAACCGATATGAGCGAGAACCGCCTGCCCGATTACCTCGACCACATTCAGCAGGCCGCAACCGATGCGCGCAGCTTCGTGGAAGGGATGGCCAAGGACGACTTCTTGGCCGACAAGCGCACCCAGCAGGCCGTCATCATGAGCCTGATCGTCATCGGCGAGGCGGCCACAAAGGTGATGGATGGCTACGTCGAGTTCACCCAGGCGCATGCCGACGTGCCGTGGCGCAGCATGCGCAATATGCGTAATCGCATGGCTCACGGCTATTTCGACATCAACCTCGATGTGGTGTGGGAGACGGTACAGGAATGGCTGCCGGCGTTGCTCCAGCAATTGCCCGCCGTGCGTCAGGATGCCGACGATGAAGACCGTAACGACAACTGTGAAAGAGGGATCTCCGATGACTGTTGAATCGAGAATATTTTCTGTAGCCGAGTATGTTCAGCCGTCCGAAGGCGAGCCTATTCGTTCCGTTGTGCTTGAAACCCGAGACTCAATTATCGTGGTTTGGCATGTCCATCCCGGGCAGGAAATTGCGGCTCACATTCATCCTCACGGCCAAGACACGTGGACTGTTTTGTCGGGAATGGCTGATTACTTTCAGGGCAATGGGATTGTTCGTGCCCTCAGGGAAGGTGAGATAGCCGTGGCAAGACCGGGCCAAGTGCACGGGGCGCGAAATACAGGTACCGAGCCATTTGTGTTAGTCTCGGTTGTGGCATCAGCCAATGCCGGTTTCGTATTGGCTGAGCGATAGAGCCCAATCTCTGGAGTTGGTCCAATGAGCGGTCGGGGAGATAGGTAACAGACATGCAGCGGACACGGCTGCTAAACCAGGTCGCAAACCTCCTTGCGTCGCAGCGTGCCGCAAGCGACGCGATCAATCGAATGGGGTCGGCATGAGACTGAACACCATCCAGTTCCCGACCGCGTAGCCGCCTGTCCTGCCGATCAGGTCTTGACCATCGACGCCTGGGATCAGTCCTGAATGTTCTTGGAGACCACTACGTTATGAGCCGCAGCCGCCGCAAAACACCCATCGTCGGGCACACGACCTGCGGCAGCGAGCGCGAGGACAAGAAGCTCTGGCATCAGCGCTGGCGCACCCGTGAGCGCACGGCGCTGACCAGCGCGTCGCCCGAAGCCCTGAGCGCCCATCTGCCCCTGCTGGAAAACCAGGCCAGCAGCGTCTGGTCGATGGGCAAGGATGGCCGCTCCTACTGGCCCGTCAAGCGCCAGGCCGCCACGGCGGATCGCATCGCCAATCACAAGGGACGCAACCCGCAAGAACGCGCCTCCCTGAAAAAGCGCCTGCTTACACTGTGATTCCTTCAAAATATCTCAACGAAATTTCCCGACACCTGTTTGGGGTCGTCTCAGAAAACGGAATCTATGGTCACTCCCGTTTTTGCAACACCGATTTTGACGACAAGTTGGCTTGCTTGAATCTATCCGGCGTCTGAATGGGATTTTATTCCCGCGCCTTGATGAGTTCCGCGCCTGATGAACCTCCAGAAAATATACGGCTTCAATGAGCCTTTCCGTTTTACAGGTTCCTCAACAGGCCGGTGGGCCGTTAGTATCATCAATATCAGTATTCGCAAAACCAGATCAGTAATTCTTTAAACCGGTGTATTTCTGCCGTTATGCTACATAAGTTTGCTGTCGTGCCGTTAGGGCCCAGGCTATTCTGGCCAGCTTGTTTGCCAGAGCACAAGTGACGACAAAGTTGCTTTTCCGGCACAGTAAATCCCTGACCCAATCGGCCAATTTGCCAGACTGGTGTTCCAGTTTTTGTATGAATACCCTGGCACATTGAACCAACAAAGTTCGGATCTTTTTATTACCTCGCTTACTAATTCCCAGCAATGTCGTCCTACCTCCCGTGCTGTACTGCCGAGGTACAAGCCCTGTTGCCGCCGCAAAGTCACGGCTGCTGGCGTACTGCTTCCCGTCGCCAATCTCAGTTGAAATAGTACTCGCTGTCAGTGTTCCGACGCAGGGAATGCTCAGCAAGCGCTGTCCAACCTCATCTTCGTCCAACTTTCGTTTCAACTGGGATTCCAAATCTTTAATCTGCTCAACAAGATAGTGATAATGCTGTTGTAATTTCAGCAATAACTGGCTGAGGTAAAGAGGCAAACTATTATCCTCAAGAATGGTACTCAGTCGGCTAATAACGGCAGCTCCTCGGGGAACGCTAATGCCAAATTCCAGCAGAAAAGCATGCATTTGATTGGTTGTTTTTACCTTATCCTGAACCAGGGATTCACGGACACGATGCAGAGCCCGCATTGCCTGCTGAGATTCCGTTCTGGGCTGCACAAAACGCATAGACGGACGCGATGCAGCTTCACAAATAGCTTCGGCGTCGACAAAGTCGTTTTTATTGCTTTTAACGAACGGGCGGACAAATTGTGGTGATATCAGCTTTGGGGAATGCCCCAACTCTTCCAACTTGCGTGCCATAAAGTGAGAACCGCCACAGGCTTCCATTGCGATGGTTGTAGCGGGGCATGTCGCCAAAAATTCGATCAACTTTGGCCGGGTAAATTTTTTACGGTAAACAGCCTTCCCGCGACGATCCTGGCAATGAATATGGAAAGAGTTTTTACCCAGATCGATACCAATGAGCGCAATGTTTTCCATGATAGTTCTCCGAATGAAAGCCTGTCCTCAGCATAGTACCGGGAAGGAGGGAGTGACCATCTCATTAAAAATCGTACGCTAAGACCGGTTTGGCTAGCCGGGTAGTAGGAGTCCCATTAGTCACGCCTGCCGGGCTGCGGCTTGGTCTGGTTGAGAACTCGGTTCTTTGTGGCGATGATCCACGAAGTTGCACCCATCGACGCTGTGCTCACAGGCAACAATCTCCAGTTGCAGCGTCGTATGGAAGATGCTGAATCGGTCAGCCAGCAACAACTTGAGGGTTTTGAGCAACTCGTCGGGCCCTATTTCCGGCGCATACACGATATGAGCGGTCATGCTGACCTTGCCGCTCGTGAGCGCCCATACGTGCAAGTCATGCAGCCCTGTCACGCCTGGCACGGCCTGAACAGATGCCATCAAGGCTCCCATGTCAATGCCGTCTGGGACTCCCTCCAGCAAGACATTCAGGCTTTCCTTGAGTAGCAGCCAAGTTCGTGGCAGCACCCAAAGCCCAATTGCCACGGCGACGACCGCATCTACCCACACCCAGCCGGTGAATCGGATGACCAGCGCAGCTCCGATCACGCCGATGGAGCCAAGCATGTCGCTCCAGACCTCCAGATAAGCGCCTTTGACGTTGAGGCTCTTGTCCTTGCCGCCCTGAAGCATACGCATGCTGATGAGGTTGACGATCAGACCCAGCACTGCTACCACCAGCATCCCGCTGGACTGAACCTGCGCTGGCTCGCGCAAACGCTGCCAGCCCTCATACAGGATGTAGCCAGCGACGCCGAAGAGCAACAGGGCGTTGAATGCGGCCGCAAGGATTTCGAAGCGGTAGTAGCCATAGGTGCGCTTGGCATCGGCTGGCCGTCTCGCCACCCGTACAGCCGCCAAGGCGATGGCCAGCGCCGCTGCATCCGTGAACATGTGCGCCGCATCTGAGAGCAGGGCCAGGCTGTTGAAAACAATGCCTGCGGCGACTTCGGCCAGCAGGAAGCTTCCGGTCAGCGCCAGGGCGATCCAGAGCGATTTTTCATTGCGCTCGCTGGGTAGGGCATGGGAGTGATTGGTGCTCATCTTCGTCCTTCTTCTGAGTTCATTTTTGTTCAGCGTGACCGGAAGCCGGCACCCAGCGATACAACGTCGGGATTGAGACCCCGAGGTTCTTGGCCACGTCCTTGGGAGCGATCCCGCTGGCGAGCAGTTTCTTGGCCGATTCAATCTTGCTTTTGGTCATCTTCGGTTTGCGTCCTCCCTTGCGGCCTGACAGCCGGGCGACCGCCAATCCTGCACGGGTCCGCTCCACCGTCAGCTCGCGCTCCATTTCGGCGAGGCTGGCCATGACGTGAAAGAAGAACCGTCCCGACGGCGTGCCGGTGTCGATGGCGTCGGTGAGACTCTTGAACTGGATGCTCTGCTTGTGCAACTCGCTGACCAGATCGACCAATTGCTTGACGCTACGGCCCAGGCGATCCAGCTTCCAGACGACCAGCGTGTCTCCCTTGCGTAGCATTTCAAGCGCCTTGGCCAAGCCGGGGCGCTCGGCTCTCGTGCCGCTTAATTTGTCCTCAAAGAGCTTTTGGCACCCGGCCTGGGTCAAGGCCTCTCGCTGTAGCTCCAGGTTCTGATCCTGCGTCGAGACGCGCGCATAGCCGACGAGCATGGCACGGTCAGACCGCTGCCTTGCCGCACTGAGCGCAAAACTTCGTACCCGGTTGCAGTGTGGTTCCGCATTGCGCGCAAGCCGAAGGAACCAACGAAGTCCCGCACTGCTGGCAGAAGCGAGCGCCTGGCGCGTTAGATGCCTTGCAGTTGGGGCAAGCAAGGCCGCCATTACCCCACCCGCCCGCTGGCGGCCCGCCGCTTCCGTACCCACCGCCACCACCGTGATGCCCACCACCGTGATGCCCACCACCGCTGTAACCGCCACCGTGGTGGCCACCGAAAAGTCTGTCAAAAATACCCATGAGTCTTTCTCCTTTCGTAAACACGTCAAAGCCACTTGGGGCAGCGGTTGGCTACATCACTATTTCTCGAAACGCGTTGATATGATAAGAATTCAAGAATAAAGTTTCAAGAACGGCACTGTTGCAAAGTTAGCGATGAGGCAGCGTTTTGTCTTATTCAAAGGCCTTACATTTCAAAAACTCTGCTTACCAGGCGC
>NZ_LOMM01000048.1:0-5557 GCF_001605945.1 Enterobacter sp. SENG-6 | reverse complement strand
CCGCCCGCATTATGGGCGTTGGCCTCAACACGATTTTACGTCACTTAAAAAACTCAGGCCGCAGTCGGTAACCTCGCGCATACAGCCGGGCAGTGACGTCATCGTCTGCGCGGAAATGGACGAACAGTGGGGCTATGTCGGGGCTAAATCGCGCCAGCGCTGGCTGTTTTACGCGTATGACAGGCTCCGGAAGACGGTTGTTGCGCACGTATTCGGTGAACGCACTATGGCGACGCTGGGGCGTCTTATGAGCCTGCTGTCACCCTTTGACGTGGTGATATGGATGACGGATGGCTGGCCGCTGTATGAATCCCGCCTGAAGGGAAAGCTGCACGTAATCAGCAAGCGATATACGCAGCGAATTGAGCGGCATAACCTGAATCTGAGGCAGCACCTGGCACGGCTGGGACGGAAGTCGCTGTCGTTCTCAAAATCGGTGGAGCTGCATGACAAAGTCATCGGGCATTATCTGAACATAAAACACTATCAATAAGTTGGAGTCATTACCTATATTTCGTTCTTTTTCCCAGCAATCAATGTATTCCCCTACGATTGGATCAACAGGTTTGGTGAAGGCCGTGCTGGTTTTGTTCACGGGGACATCCAGCAAACATATCCGAGAGCCGCCCTGATGTTCATCATTTTGCCAGCGTATACAGCCTGTTCGCATCCGCAAAATTTCATCACGACGCAACCCACCAAACAGCCAGAGAACACATAATGCACGAACCATAGAAAATGGGTAGCGATAGTAAAGTTGTTCACCATAATGCAGATCCTGCTCCTGCAGGTTCAACCCTGCCCAGACAAGTTTACTCCATATATCATCAGCAACGACTCTTGGTGCAGGGCCAATACTGGCCCGGATAGCGCGGGGTAAACGGAACGTTCTGACAGGATTAAATCGGACGATAATAAGCCCCCATTCCTGAAGGTCTCGAAAAAAAACTCTGATAGCCTGTAAAATCCCCGCCCGTGCAGAGGCTGTCATTAACTGGCCTATTCGATTCTGATACATATGGCGCGGTTCAGACCACTGGCCTATTTTCATTTGACACACTGCAGCTACGTATTCAAGTGCGATGTCCCGGCTCCAGTCTGCAGGAGAATGTATATCAGGGTGAGTGGCTTTCAGCCAGCGCCCACACTGCAGGATGCGGTACCATGTACTGAGTTCAGATGATGGTGCTTTAATAGCGGTTTTACGCCAGCGTTCACACCATCGCAACCATTCTTCCGGAACGTTACTGGTTGCACGATATTCCCCGTGAGGCCGTCTGCGCTCAAGAATACGATGGTCAATGCCCGCTGGGAACAGCCCCATCGCAGCAAATATCCTTGACAAGGTGGCCGCAGAGCGACGCATATAAACAGGCCCGTAAGTTATTACTCGCTTAAGTGTTTCCAGTTCCAATTTTTCAGGATCAACCTGCCGCTGACAAAGCATAGACAGCAGTAGCGCATTACGAATGTTATTGTCAGCAGCGACAAAGCCGAGGCGCTGCATGTTCTCCTGAAGCTTGTTTACCGCCGCCTCTGTCGCCGGGCGGCCAAAAACTTTGACAGAAAGCCGATAATGATAAAAGCAGCCAGCCGCCTCAAGTCGATTAAATCCGCACAGTAACCAAGCAATCGCGAGGACATACTGTCGACAATTACCACAGCTGCCATATTTTTTGCGAAATACCTCTTCACTGCTGCACAGCACTTCGAGCCAGTCGTCCTGGGTCCATGACCAGTAGTTTTTTTCCAGCCGGTGCATTTCCAGAATGATGTCATGAATTGCAGAATTGGTTGTTGTGGATGCGGCATTCATCCACTTTAATGCTGCTCTGAGTGGAATTATCAGGCGAGAAAGCCTTTGTCTTACACAGTTCGACCAGTTTTGTTTATGACGTCCAACAACATACTGAGCCAGCTTTATCAAAGTATCTCGTTCAATCGGCTGTAATTCGGGAGAACAATCCCAGTCAGGATCAGGTTGCCATACTTCGTAGTCAAAAGGGGCTGGCGCATCATATTCAGTTTTCATTGCCATCCGTATTGTCCCCCTTTAAATGGTGTAACCGATGTTCATGTATCGACGCCATACCTGCGTTAAATTTTTCCGTAAGATCACGCGCACTAAGATGGATATAAAGTAACGTTGACTGGATACTCTGATGGCCGGCAAACGTAGCGATCTCATGAATATCCCAGTCAGCTCTGGCGAGATCGGTCAGACATAGATGTCTGAAGGTATGCGTACTCAATTGGGGTAGCCCCGCCTGCATTGCCAACGACCTTACGATCTTGGACCAGGTCCACCGGGTTATTGGCGCAGTTCTGTTGCGACAGGAATAAGAAAGAAACAGTGGGCCACGGGAAGTATTTAATTGTCGCCGTTCTGCTAACCAGAGGAAATATAACTCTCCGGTTACGACAGAATAGGGCACAACCCGACCTCGCTTAGTTTTTGTCGTTTCAGCCCGAACTGTTAGCAAGCGACGAGAAGGGTCAATATCGCCGGTAGCAACGGAGCACAACTCTTCCCGGCGCAGGGCACAGTCGTACGCAAGAGATAGCATAAAACGATTACGTATTGTGGTCTGGCGGGCTGCGATAAGTAAGTTTTCCCAGTCACGGTCACTCGGTATCCATGGCAGGCGTCGCTGTGCCTGAATGAGCCCCCTGCGCCCACCTCCGCCAGGATGCCAGCTGCCTCTCATAACGGGGTTCAGTACTATTAATCCTTCTTCTCGCAGGTAGTCACAATATAATCGAACGATAGTGAGTCGATGACGAAGGCTGGCAGCCGCCAGATTGCGGGAGATATTAAGATGCCGAACATACAAAGCCAGGATCTCCCGGCTGGCTTCTGTAGGGCTCACATCATTCTGGCGACAAAAACGCAGCCAATCATCGATCCCACGGGCATAAGCTTCAACCGTATTTGGCGCCTTCAGCAAACTTTCCTGTAAGCATAACCAGCGAAAAGCTGTAGGCTCAGCCATCATGTAAGGTAAAGATGCCAGCAACGATGCACGCATACACTTTCCTTCCGAGTCAGAAAGCACAACCTAAGGATAGTCAATTCCAAATAACATATAAGCCAAACGGCTGGGTATAAAGATGGGAACCCCCTGGTTCCAGCTCAAAGAGGCGCAGTTTCCTGAAAAACTGTACGTTTTTTCCAGCAACTACGAGCTCTACGCGAGCCTGAGTAACCGTGTGGTCGCCCTGCTGGAAGAGCTGTCGCCCCGCGTCGAACAATACTCAATTGACGAATGTTTCCTGGATGCCCGAGGAATTGGCCACTGTATGGATCTGGAGGATTTTGGCAGGCAGCTGCGTGGGCATGTTCTCAGTGGAACCGGACTGACGATCGGTGTCGGCTTCGGCGCCACAAAAACACTGGCCAAATCGGCGCAGTGGGCGTCAAAGGAATGGCCACAATTCAGTGGGGTGCTGGCGCTGTCGCCCGAAAATCCACGCAGAACGGCAAAATTACTCAGCCTGCAGCCGGTGGAAGAAATCTGGGGCGTGGGGAACCGGATAGCGAAAAAGCTGCACGTTATGGGGATCACCACTGCCCTGCAGCTGTCGCTGACGAACCCCACATTTATCCGGAAAAACTTCAACGTAGTGCTGGAGCGCACGGTACGTGAGCTGAACGGCGAGAGCTGCATTTCGCTGGAGGAAGCGCCGCCGCCGAAACAGCAGATTGTCTGCAGTCGCAGCTTCGGGCAGCGGATCACCACCTACGAAGAAATGCGCCAGGCCGTCTGCCAGTATGCCGAGCGCGCGGCGGAAAAGTTGCGCGGTGAGCGACAGTACTGCCGGCATATCAGCACCTTCATCAAGACGTCCCCTTTTGCGGTTAATGAGCCGTATTACGGTAACGTGGCCACGGAAAAACTGAACACCCCTACCCGTGACACCCGGGACATTATCGCGGCAGCGGTCAGGTCTCTGGACAGGATCTGGCTCGATGGCCACCGCTACGCAAAAGCGGGGATAATGCTCAATGATTTCAGTCCGAACGGCGTCGCGCAGCTGAATCTGTTCGATGACGTGCAGCCACGGCCGCACAGCGATGCGCTGATGAAGGTGCTCGACGGCATTAATCATTCCGGACTCGGGAAAGTCTGGTTTGCCGGACGGGGTATTGCGCCGGACTGGCAGATGAAACGGGAGATGCTGTCACCGGCATATACCACCCGCTGGAAGGAGCTGCCGGTTGCCCGTTTCTGACCGTCGAAATGACAGACGGGACTTGCTGCAAGAGCTTACTTTACCGATCATACAGATGACTTGTCTCAGGGGGGAACCATGACAAATATCATTCTGTGTGATGTGACTGCCAGCATCAGCGAACTTAAAAACGATCCGGTGGCCACCGCCAGTGCCGGCGGCGGCTACCCGGTCGCGATTATTGACCGCAACCGCCCTGTTTTTTATTGTGTGCCCGCGGCTCTGTATGAACAAATGCTCGATGCGCTGGACGAAAAAGACCTGGTGCAATTGATCACAGAACGTCAAAACCAGCCGCTGCGTGAAGTGGATCTCAATCAGTATCTGTGATGTGCTCCGGTGCGAGGAGCAAGGAATGTATTAAATCAATGTTAAGGAACAATATGGGTAGCAAAATCGCAGGTGTGGTTTTCTTATTCTTCACTATCTGGGGAATGGCTTCAGTGATTGAATTGCAGTACTGGCGTAACGCTGATACCTATCCTGTCTGGCTGACAAAACATCTCCGGATCTCTCCCGAAAATAACGAAAAGAGCCTGATAAGGATAGGAATGGAAACCTTTGACAAGGTATGTGGTGATAACAGGGGCCTCCTTGCCGTCACCCAAAAACAAAACGGTATGTTTATGCGCTGTGATGATTCCCCCGGATTTTTTTCATGGTTCAGCGGCGTTTACAAAGTCAGTTAATCAGATAACGTGTTGGACTTTCAATATGTTACCCACACGGTTATCCCCCGTTACTGTGGATAATCAATATATTGTGTCTCAGACAGCTGCTTTTTCTACCATATGTTGTGTCCCTGATATCCCCTCGGACGGCGTGACAAACGACATCACACTGGAGACGCTGATGACGGGACCATGTTCATCCAGGGTCGTAAGAACGGCCGGGACTGGTTACCGGCCGGACGAAGGACCGGCCAACGCGCAGCGGCGGCAGCTGGTTTTAAAAATGCTGGCGGAAATTTAAAATTAAGCCGCACACCCCGCGAAATTTTGCAAATTTCACTCAACATGCTTCGTTCAGATCCCAACAGAGCTTTCACCATCACCTGTAATAGCCGCCCTGCTGCGTGATTACTCCGCTCAACAGGTTGCTGGCGACAAGCCAATACCTGTTCGTGACAGGCATTGCTTAACCGTTGTCCCAAACTAATAATGTGCCGACGATGCAGGTGGGACCGTGGTCCCAGGCCGATAAGCTGACCGATGACGCAGGTGGGACCGTGGTCCCAGGCAGATAACCTGACCGACGACGCAGGTGGGACCGTGGTCCCAGTCAGATAACCTGACCGATGACGCAGGTGGGACCGTGGTCCCAG
>NZ_LOMM01000047.1:0-5969 GCF_001605945.1 Enterobacter sp. SENG-6 | reverse complement strand
GACGCAGGTGGGACCGTGGTCCCAGGCAGATAAGCTGACCGACGATGCAGGTGGGACCGTGGTCCCAGGGAGATAACCTGACCGGCGATGCAGGTGGGACCGTGGTCCAAGGCAGATAAGCTGACAGATGACGCAGGTGGGACCGTGGTCCCAGAGAGAATATTCAGGCCAGTTATGTTTTCTGGCCTGTGAGAAAGGAAATGAAGTAAAGGGAGATCACCGTAGAATAATGCGTGTCCGCATCAGACTCCTGGTTTCTCAAGCTCCTTAAGAATGGCTTCTATTTTCTCTATACACTCCGCAGGAATGCGGGACTTATCCAGGTTAAGCACCATTTTATCGCCCTTATACAATGCTGTTGCCCCTGGAGCAAACTGATGACGTGAGCTCAGATTAACTCTTGATGCGGGAGATTGTTTCAGTACGGATGTTAAAAGACTAATGACCTCTTCAGCTTCAAAGATTAGTCCCGCTTTCTTCTGATCGTGGAGAGTCTCAGCCTGCTGCTTCAGTAATTCTTCTTTATCTGCAAAAGCCTTCTGAAGGGCTTCACCTGACCGGGCAGACAGTTCTCCAGGATGTGCAAACAGGGCAACAACGGATTTAGGCAGTTTGGCCGTATTAATACAGCGGGTAATGATCTTACGAGAAATGTTTTCCGCATCGGCAAGCGCAGAAATATTTCCTGCAAACTCATTCTGCAGCCGGCTTGTATAACGCAGGCCACGTTCATAAGCACTCGTCGGCCGATAATCGTTACCCAGTCGGGACAATGCAGCCATCTGCTCATCGTCCAGTTCACCAACCAGAACGCGATAATCACTTTCCGTCAGGATTGCGGCTTTACGGCGACGGCTGCCGTCTGCAATTTCTATGACATCAGAAACCCGGCGGCCGAAAGCTGGAGTCTGCTGACCGGTCAGTAAAAATGAAGGAATGAGATCATCCAGAGCATCTTCGGTAAGTAGTTCCTGATCGCGCTCATTGCCTGACCATACGCGTGAAGCGCTCTCAACAGAGTCTCCCCGGAGCACCTCAAGGGTAAATTTTACTTCCCGTCCACTTACCGGAAGAGAGATTGCATTACCGCGGGCCATAGCACCCACGCGCGCAATTAATGAATCCACCATCGGCGCGGCCGGCGCCGGTGATGAAGTATCTTCAGTCGATTGAGTATGTGTGGTATGTCTTGGAATGACAGGAGCACGCTTCATTATCTAATCTCCCAGCGTGGTTTAATCAGACGATCAAAAATCTCATTGCAAACAGGCTCCCAGATAGAGAGGGCATTACGCCAGGCACCGGTTGAAGAACGTTGATCAATAGCCTGTTCAAAAACGGTTCTCATACGGATCTGACCTTTGCCGACTTCATCCGTTTCGCGCACAACATTTTTAAGGACCATGCTTCCCCAGGCATCCCGAATTTGTTCTTCCATCCACGGGGACTGCGAGCCATTATTATTACTGTATTTGGTAAGCAGAATACGGACATCTGGCTCGAAGCCTTTAAGATCCACGTTCTTAAGCAGGTCACGAAGCATATCGAAAAACTGCAGTGCGGAGGTGTAGTCGAACAGCTCTGCCGGAGTAGGGACAATCAGAACATCAGCAGCGCATACAACATTTATCGTACCGATACCAAGGTTGGGTGCGCTGTCGATAACTATCACGTCATAATCATGAGCGACAGTTTCAATGGCCAGACGGAGCATCAGGTGCGGGTCAGCAGGTAATTTGCCTTCGTCAAATTTCCCCATCAGCTCGGTTTCAATGCGGTGCAGTGCCAGACAGGACGGGATGATATCAAGGCCAGGCCAGCAGGTGGGCTTTATAGCGTAGCTGGCGTCATCCTTTTCCCCAAGATAAAAGGGCAGGAGAGTGTCCTCAGCATGAATATGAAGATCGGGCACCCATCCGTGATACATAGAAGCAGTTCCCTGTGGGTCATTGCCTTCAACAAGCAGAACACGGAGTCCTTTCAGAGCAAGATCCTGAGCCAGGTGAACGGATACTGAGGTTTTGTAAACACCACCTTTGTGAGCTGCAACGCCAATCACCGGCGGAAACGCATCTTCAGCACGGCGCAGTCGTGTACCAAATACATCCCGCATGTGATTGATTTGTTCGATGGTATAACCAACGCGTTGCTCAACTCTCCCACGGGTTTCCATATCAGGGTGCGGCAGCCGGCCAGCTTTCTCGGCATCCCTGATAGCCTGAGATGACACGCCAACTAAATCTGCCGCTTCACCAATCCTCCAGCGCCGGGTTATTTTCCGGGCTTCCGGACTGTCATCATTAAACTGTGCAATGGCGATTGCTTTCGTCATTTCATGACCAGCACTTATGCACTGGTTGAGTGTATCCATGAGTCCCATACTGAACATCCTTTAATCATCACTTTGCATTATTTTATTAAATCTTGGAATTTATTGCAAAGCAACAATAAAATCGCAAAGTGCACGAAAAAGTGCAAAGTGAACCACATTGGGTAATGAAAGAACGCAGGGGATTACAAAAGAGTACATACCGCAGTCAATATTAATCACTGCCGCTCGCCGCAGTAAGCGATCTCACACAGTGAGAAAGCGGCGAGGAAGCGGAAAATCACAGAATTCACAGATTGCACGTACGTCGGGTTGCTAAAGATGGCTCGGGATCAGCCAGTTATAATGAAATTGACTGCGGTATGTAATATATTGACTATGGTATGATGCTTACCGCATCTGTGTCGAGGAAGAGGAAAGACGACTCAGCATACCGCAGTCAATGTTTCATTGTTGTACCTGTAGATCTCAATCTTCCAGAGCGTATTCAGGAAAATAAGGCCAGGGTTCTGGATATCTGGTGTGGCGCTTCCGGGCTTGTATCTGGGTTATTCATGGTCTCGATCCAATAATTGATCCCAAGGAGATCATAATGAGATCCAAAAGAGATCCCCGGATCGCTCCAGCATGCGCTGTAACTGGCTTTAACGTCTGTCTGGATCGACTGTGGAATGTAAAATGTTGACTGTTATATGCATAATCTAATACTGTGATATGCAACGGTATTTACTGAGGTATGTATATCCGTTGACTGCGATACGTATTACTACATCCTTTTGTGGATAACCGTTGAGGATCAAGATGACGAGCGAAAATAACAGCTTACTTCTGAACCTTCAGGAGGTTGATAAGACAACCGGTGAAGTTGTTAAGCTGGATGTCAACAGCACCAGTACCGTGCAGCCAGTAGCGCTCATGAGACTCGGTCTCTTCGTCCCAACTCTGAAATCAACAGGGAAGAGCAAGGCGAACCGGAAAAACGTTACAGACGCGACTGAGGAGCTTGTACAGCTGTCCATTGCCAAAAGCGAAGGATACACTGACGTTAAGATCACCGGTTCGCGTCTTGATATGGACACGGATTTTAAAGTCTGGCTGGGGATAATTCGCTCCATGTCGGAGTATGGGGTAAAAAGTGACACCCTGGAACTGTCGTTCGTCGAATTCGTTAAGATGTGCGGATTTGACTCCCGTCGTTCAAACAAAAAAATGCGCGATCGCATCAGTAATTCCCTGTTTAAACTCGCCTCGGTTACGCTGAAGTTCCAGAGCGAGACCAAAGGATGGACCACACATCTGGTGCAGTCAGCCTATTATGACATCAACGAGGATATCGTTGAGATCAAGGCTGAACCTAAGCTGTTTGAGCTTTACCACATGGACAGAAGGGTACTGCTGCGGCTGAAAGCCATTGACGCCCTGCAGCGCAAGGAATCAGCCCAGGCGCTTTATACCTACATCGAAAGTCTTCCCCAGAATCCTGCACCTATTTCCATGAAACGGATGCGTGACCGGCTGAATCTCACCTCAAATGTCTATACGCAGAACCACACGGTACGTAAGGCGATGGAGCAGCTGCGGGATATTGGTTATCTGGATTACACTGAGTTTAAACGTGGCCGAGCCACCTATTTCAGCGTGCATTATCGCAACCCCAAACTCATCAGTGGTCCTGTGAAGGTTCCGCGCAAAGAGGAAGAAGAGAAGGCGCCAGAGCAAAATTATGACGAAGTCATTAAGGCGCTGAAGGCTGCTGGCATCGATCCCCTTAAACTGGCCGAAGCTCTCTCAGCGATGAAGCCAGAAAATTGACTGCGATATGCATAACATGACTGCCGGATGCCGCTAAGGACATTCCATTGACTGTGATATGCATCACGCATACCGCAGTCAATATGTGTTCTCCATCATGTCTGCCATGATCGAACAATATTGACTGTCATATGTGATTTCAGGCCGTGATACGCAGATATTGACTACGGTATGCGGGTTTAACGGCGATATTCCCAGGTCTGTGCACTGCTCCACACGTGTTAACATGCCACAGTCAATTTTTCAGTAAAGCTCTATACCCCTTACGAAAATCTCAATCGGATGCTGAGACGGTCATGTTACCTGACGGTATCCGTTCCCCTGTGTATTGCAGGTTTAGCCCGGCAGGATGAGACTGCAGCTGTCTGTATAACCCGGCGCCAGCTTCACACTGCTAAATGCGAACAGGAGACCGATGGCAGAAGGGAGTGAGCCACAGGGGTGAATGACTTTCGCAATTAACGGGATGATTCACTGAGCTTTCAGGAAACAATACACTGTGGGATGTACGGCCTGTGTCCTGTCTTGTCTGCGGTATGTCGATGCCTGCAGGCTTGCAGGTCACCGTGCAAGACCACGGCTGTTCAGTCATCCGAATGATGTCCTGGTGTGCTGGAGCAGGGAGGGGCACTGAATGCGCTCTGCTCCTGTATTTCGTATTAGCGGAATACAGGACGTCATGCCAGGGCCGTCAATCTCAGCCGGCCGGGGGCAGGGAGCGAAGGATCTCCGCGGCATCTCGCCCATCACCGGTAAAGGGAACGGCCAGGGTGGCAGCCATGTCCAGCGCAAATACCCGGGTATAGACTTCCATCGAGCGCGGATCCTTATGCCCGGCCAGTGCCTGGATGACCTTCCTGGGCTGCCGGTGATAAAGCATGTGCATAATATAGCTGTGACGGAAAGTATGCGGCGTCACGGGGATCGAAAAATGCACGCCGTCAGCTTCAGCCCGCTTCACCGCCTGTTTCAGCCAGTTGCGCATTGTCTCATCCGTGACCGGCCATAACGGCTCACGCCGGCGGGGGCGGGTGGTGACCATCCAGCTTTCCATCTGACGCACAAAACTGGCATCCGTCAGCGGTACCAGACGCACTTCATCTTTTGGCGGCCGGCCACGACGTGCCCGCACTTTTTCCGACAGCACCCGAACAAAAGGGCGCAGACCATCCAGGTCGAACGATTCCGGGGTGAGCGTCCGGGCTTCACCGATACGGATCCCGGTATTCCACATGGTGGCGAACAACATGTGGTGACGCTGGTCAGGCATATACCAGAGGAGGGCGCTCACTTCCGGCGCCAGGAGGTAAGCCGGCGTGGCACCTGTTGAGGTGGCCATCCGCCGGAGTGCCACCGCGGTCGCAAAATCAACGCCCGGGGCGATCGGCAGCAGGGAGACGCGTTCTGGTGAATTCTGCAAGGGAATGATGCTGTTCATGAGTTATTTTTCACGTAGCGCACGCACTGTTTATGGATACAGGTATTTTGCACCTGACGGGCCGATCCTGCCATGACAATAAATCGCAGCGCGCGGATCCTTTTGTTGTCTTATCCCGCATTATTGCGGGTAAAACCAAATACGTAAAGGATCCTTTTTCTGCTCAGATCCTCCATGAAGCCAGTAATGACGCGGGTTGATGGCTGTTTTACGGTTTTTGGGAGAATTGGAGTAATGCCAGGATGTACATGTTAGGCAGGAAAAAGAAGAGAAGAGAGCGCTACGCGATTTCCGGCCTGGTACACCCGGCTTTGTTGAATAAATCAGATTTCGGGTAAGTCTCCCCCGTAGCGGGTTGTGTTTTCAGGCAATACGCACGCTTTCAGGCAT
>NZ_LOMM01000046.1:0-6079 GCF_001605945.1 Enterobacter sp. SENG-6 | reverse complement strand
GGACAGCTGATAGAAACAGAAGCCACTGGAGCACCTCAAAAACACCATCATACACTAAATCAGTAAGTTGGCACCATTACCTGTTTTTACAGGTTTTGTTGATTGTTCTTTTTTCTGCGGCAGTAAGTTCAATGGGGATGTTGATTGGTAGTTTTCTGGATAACATCAACCGTCCAATGCAGATCCTATCGGCTACCTCGATGGTTATTTTTTATGCGTCAGGAGCCTCGTTTCCTACATTTAATATGCCTGAATGGGTTGTGAAAACGATGGTGATTTTCCCATCAAGTACAATGATAAGTGGGTTTACTATGCTGAACTCTCAGGGGGCAGGTATCTATGAGTTGGCACCCGTAATAATAAAAATATCTTTGCTAGCAATTATATTATTTTTACTTGCTATGTATCGTCTAGTTTGGCAGAAGTAAGTATCCTCCGGCAGAGCCGGAGGCTTTAGGGTGAGCGCCTCAAAGGCGCCGACAAACCATGAGCCGCCCAAGGCGCCTGTTATACGTTCAGATTCATCTGGTCGTAACGTTCGTCTTCTCGCTCTTGCTTGCGTATGTAAGCCCTGACCGTGGCTTCATCCAGGCCTACAGTTGAAACAAAATATCCTCGTGCCCAGAAAACTTCACCAGTGAAGTTTTTTCCTCTGCCGAACTGCCGGGCTATCGCTATCGCACTTTTCCCCTTCAGATAGCCGACGATTGTCGATACCGAATACTTTGGTGGAATGCTGATGCACATGTGAACATGATGCCGCTGCTCGATACCCTCCGCGTAAGTCACGGAGTCGGACCGGTATGCCATGAGCTGGATATCGCCCCGTCGACATACTACCGGTACCAGAACCAACGTCAGCATCCGGAAAAACGCAGTCAGCGTGACCGGCGTGATGACCAGCTGAAGCTGGAGGTACAGCGCGTGTACGACGAAAACTACAGTGTCTATGGAGTTCGTAAGGTCTGGCACCAGCTGCAACGGGAAAGCTTCAGCGTGGTCAGATGCACCATCGCGCGACTGATGAAAAGCATGGGGCTTACCGGCGTGCGGCGGGAAAAAAGTACGAACCATGGTCAGCAGGAAAGAAGCTGCGGCAGGCGGCCGGGTAAACCGTCAGTTCGTGGCAGAGCGTCCCAATCAGCTGTGGGTAGCAGACTTCACGTACGTGAGTACTTGGCAGGGGTTCGCGTATGTAGCGTTCATCATCGATGTGTTTGCCGGCGGCATCGTGGGTTGGCGAGTGTCGTCATCGATGGAAACCACGTTCGTGCTGGATGCGCTGGAGCAGGCGCTGTGGGCCCGTCGCCCTTCCGGCACCATCCATCACTCGGATAAGGGCTCGCAGTACGTGTCGCTGGCGTACATGCAACGTCTGCAGGACGCGGGCTTACTGGCCTCGACGGGCAGCTCAGGCGACTCCTACGACAATGCGATGGCGGAAAGCATCAACGGCCTGTACAAAGCGGAGGTGATACACAGACAGAGCTGGAAAAGCCGAGCAGAGGTTGAGTTGGCGACGCTGACGTGGGTGGACTGGTACAACAGCGGCCGACTACTGGAACGGCTCGGTCACATCCCCCCGGCTGAAGCCGAAAGAGCGTATTATGCTTCCATCGGAAACGGAGCTATGGCAGCCTGAGTTCGCGGACTAAAAACTCTCCCGGAAAACCGGGGCGGTTCAGGATCTTCTTGAGATCCTCTCTACCTACGAGTAATCTCTTGCTCTGTAAACGAAAAAAACCGCCTTGCAGGGCGGTTTTATCGAAGGTTAAGCCAGCTTGCAGGCTGCTTAACCAGGTAACTGTCTTGTGCGAGACTAGTCACCAAAACTGTCCTTTCAGTGTAGCCGCAGTCAGGCCGCCACTTCAAGTACTCTCTAAATCTCTCGCACATCATCAGTTACCAATGGCTGCTGCCAGTGGCGTTAAGTCGTGTCTTTCCGGGTTGGACTCAAGACGATAGTTACCGGATAAGGCGCAGCGGTCGGACTGAACGGGGGGTTCGTGCATACAGTCCAGCTTGGAGCGAACTGCCTACCCGGAACTGAGTGTCAGGCGTGGAATGAGACAAACGCGGCCATAACAGCGGAATGACACCGGTAAACCGAAAGGCAGGAACAGGAGAGCGCACGAGGGAGCTACCAGGGGTCAGTTTGGATATAGAGAATTATTGTACGGTAAGCCTGTTTTTTGAACAGACTTACCTATAGCAATAGGGTGTACTCCCGCGCTATACGGCATTTTCAGAGGTTTGACCTTAATCGGATAACCTAAATGCGATACTGCAAGAGCGACAACTTAAAAGCGATAGCCACTGACGCAAAATCAACCCCTTACGAACCAAGATTGGTTAAATAATGCGCTTAACGTACAAAAATTTCCGATCTCCAAACTGACCCCTTCTATGGGCTTGCAGCGCCATCGCACTGCTTGCCGTTGTATTCTTCCGGCGTTCAGTACGGCACCGGCGACACAAAAGGAAGCAGCAAAGTGCGCGGCGGGTGCTGGAGCGCATAAAGACGTTGCCGGGCTTCCCACAAAAAATTAACTACCTGCGGAAAATTGATCCCTTTGTGTTTGAAGAACTGTTGCTGGAAGGGTTTGAGTCGCATGGCTTCAGAACTATCAGAAACAAACGCTATACCGGCGATGGAGGCATTGACGGCCAGGTAATAATCGGAAAACATCGCTATCTCATCCAGGCCAAACGCTATCGCGGCCATATTGCTTTACAGCACGTTCAGGAGTTCGATACGTTGCTTAAACGACATAACTGTCACGGTTTGTTTTGCCATACCGGAAAAACTGGCGCAGCTTCAAAAGCTGTTAGCTTCGCCAGTGATCGGATGGAGATTATCAGCGGCCAGCGCCTGATTGATTTGCTCACGCCCGGCAGCTCCTTCACCATCGCAACCGCACCGCAGACAATGATGAGGCGTACCGCAGCAACGCGAGGAACGAGGCTTTGTTGAATAAATCGAACTTTTGCTGAGTTGAAGGATCAGATCACGCATCCTCCCGACAACACAGAGCATTCCGTGGCAAAGCAAAAGTTCAGAATCACCAACTGGTCCACCTACAACAAAGCTCTCATCAACCGTGGCTCCCTCACTTTCTGGCTGGATGATGAGGCGATTCAGGCCTGGTATGAGTCGGCAATGCCTTCATCACGAGGAAGGCCCCAGCGCTATTCTGATCTCGCCATCACCACCGTTCTGGTGATTAAACGCGTATTCCGGCTGACCCTGAGGGCTGCGCAGGGTTTTATTGATTCCATTTTTGCCCTGATGAACGTTCCGTTGCGCTGCCCGGATTACACCAGTGTCAGTAAGCGGGCAAAGTCGGTTAATGTCAGTTTCAAAACGTCCACCCGGGGTGAAATCGCACACCTGGTGATTGATTCCACCGGGCTGAAGGTCTTTGGTGGAGGCGAGTGGAAAGTCAGAAAGCATGGCCAGGAACGCCGTCGTATCTGGCGAAAGTTGCATCTTGCTGTTGACAGCAACACACATGAAGTTGTCTGTGCAGACCTGTCGCTGAATAACGTCACGGACTCAGAAGCCTTCCCGGGCCTTATCCGGCAGACTCACAGAAAAATCAGGGCAGCCGCGGCAGACGGGGCTTACGATACCCGGCTCTGTCACGATGAACTGCGCCGCAAAAAAATCAGCGCGCTTATTCCTCCCCGAAAAGGAGCAGGTTACTGGCCCGGTGAGTACGCAGACCGCAACCGTGCCGTTGCTAATCAGCGGCTGAGCGGAAGCAATGCACGGTGGAAATGGACAACGGAATATAACCGTCGCTCGATAGCGGAAACGGCAATGTACAGAATGAAGCAGTTGTTGGGAGATTCACTGACGCTGCGTGACTACGATGGTCAGGTAGCGGAAGCTATGGCCATGGTGCGTGCGTTGAACAGGATGACAAAGGCCGGGATGCCAGAAAGCGTGCGTATTGCCTGAAAACACAACCCGCTACGGGGGAGACTTACCCGAAATCTGATTTATTCATAGATGGTCGCCTCCTGTTTGCCAAGCTAAATATGTTGTGGTGGCTTTACTGGTCATCGATTGCAGCCATAGATCCGGACTTTGCCGAGGTGATGTAAAATACCTCTGTCCCTGATGGAATACGCTGATGGAGGCCTCTATCAACAAAGCGCTCTTTCAGGAGCCTTGAATAAACCGGGTTTTCCCCATCGCGGTCTGACCTGTCTTGCCATCACTTCATGCTTGCCTGGGTAATCGGTGGTGTTGTTTCTGTCTTACTGATTAAGCAACTTAAGCGCTTATTATTGGTGCACAATACTCCCGCTCTTTGGCCAGGAGCGCCCACACAGTCCGCGCATTCTTGTTAGCCAATGCTACCGAGGCAATGTTGTTATTCCGGCGCGCCATTAGCTGGTTAGCCCAGCTCGATACGGCATCCTGTTTATGTTTGGCCGACTGCAATACCGCCCTGGCACCATGGATAAGCAAGGTCCTCAAATAGGTATCACCTCGCTTGCTTATCCCGAGCAGGACTTGTTTACCCCCACTGGAGTGCTGACGTGGAACCAATCCGAGCCAGGCAGCCAGTTGTCGGCCTTTCTCGAAATTGTTGGCTTTACCAATGGTCGCAATCAGCGCGCTGGCGGTAACAGGGCCAATACCAGGGATCTTGCCGATACGCTGGCAGAGAGCATTTTGCCGATAGCACTGCTCAATCTGCTTGTCGAGTGTAGCGATGACATCGAACAGGTACGCCAAGTGGTGCTGTAGTAGACTCAGCTGTGTACGAAACAGGACGGGTAACGGGTTATCCGCATCTTCCACGAGCTCAGGTAATCGTCGCTGTAGCTGCTGGATACCTCGGGGGACGACAATGCCAAATTCGGCCAATAACCCCCTGATTTGATTGGCTTGTGCGGTTCGCTGTTTGATGAAGCTCTGACGACTCCGGTGAAGTGCCAATACGGCTTGCTGCTCAGCGGTTTTGACCGGCACGAACCGCATGTTAGGTCGAGTGACGGCTTCACAAATAGCTTCAGCGTCTGCAGCATCATGCTTATTGGTTTTAACATAGGGTTTGACGAACTGAGGGGCCATCAGTTTGACATTATGGCCCATCGATATCAGTTTATTGGCCCAGAAATGAGCAGATGCACAGGCCTCCATGCCGATCAAACAGGGTGGGATGTTGGCAAAAAAGGAGGCCATTTGTGCCCGTCTGAGTTGTTTGTTGAACAACCGTTTTCCGTGCTCGTCAACCCCATGGATCTGGAAAACGTTTTTTGCCAAATCGATTCCAATAGTTTTAACGTTCATGATAGCAGCGCTCCGTTCAATGAGTGACGATTTATCGTCCCACTGTGGCACAAGAGATGGGAGGCGACCATTCCATTAACAAAGCCACACTAAATCAGTAAGTTGGCACTATTACCGCCGATTTATTCAACAAAGCCGTTGGCAGCATCACCGAACAAATGTATATTTGTCGGCGAATAAATAGCATTCTTTGACGCCGATAGCACCAGCGAACTTATATTTTTAGGTTCGTTACCTGACGCCTTAAATATTGCGGCTCCCGGTCAGTCGAAGATTCTATTAGCAGTGGCATAAATCAGCATCGCCTGATGTTTCTGGTTCTATGCGAATTCACAGTGTGCTCATTGATTCGTAATTCACTCTGACAAGGAAATGGCAATGAAAAAGGTTCTTCTCTCTGCAGCAATGGCAACTGCGTTTTTTGGCATGACTGCTGCCCATGCAGCTGATACCACTGTTGGCGGCGGCCAGGTTAATTTCTTCGGTAAAGTTACCGATGTATCCTGTACTGTTTCCGTTAACGGCCAGGGCAGCAATGCGAACGTTTACCTGTCTCCGGTAACCCTGACTGAAGTTAAAGCGGCAGCAGCGGATACTTACCTGAAACCGAAATCTTTCACCATTGACGTCTCTAACTGCCAGGCTGCTGATGGCACTAAACAGGATGACGTAAGCAAACTGGGCGTAAACTGGACCGGCGGTAACCTGCTGGCTGGCGCAACCAGCAAACAACAGGGCTACCTGGCGAACACCGAAGCTTCCGGTGCTCAG
>NZ_LOMM01000045.1:0-6226 GCF_001605945.1 Enterobacter sp. SENG-6 | reverse complement strand
AGCTGCACGTTATCAGCAAGCGTTACACTCAGCGCATTGAGCGACATAACCTGAATCTGAGACAACATCTGGCAAGGCTGGGACGGAAGTCACTGTCGTTCTCAAAATCGGTGGAGCTGCATGACAAGGTCATCGGGCATTATCTGAACATAAAACACTATCAATAAGTTGGAGTCATTACCCTTTTTTCAACTTCTGATGGATGCGAGTGATTGAACTCATACATTAATGTTTTCCCACGAAGTCTTTTTTCAGGTAAGCCTTCGCACATATCGGTAAATAGCTTGCCTGCTTTTATTTTTTCTGTCATCGACATGTTCATTTTTAACATTCCGTCCTGATAAGTTGGTCGGATAAGGCGCTCGCGCCGTATCCGACATTAATTTCTTAAGCGACTTCATTCACCTGGCGACGCAGCAGAGAAAGTGGGCCGGGGCCGCTAAGCGTGAACACGGAAATTAAGGTGAAGCCCAGCGCCACCAGACCCAGCACCAGGTAAGCGCCCTGGAAACCGATGCTTTCATACATATTGCCCGCCAGAATAGACATAAAAATCATCGCCAGTTGCTTAAAGAAGCAGAAACAGACCAGATAAATCGTCGCTGAAAAACGCACTTCAAACTGGCTGGTAATATATTTAAAGCAGCCCACCAGCAGGAACGGTACTTCAAACATATGCAGCGTTTTCAGAATAACCACTTCCAGTGCTGAGGTAGCGAACGATGAGCCAATAATACGTACTGACATAATAGTGCCAGCCAGCAGCAGGGCGTTTTTCCCACCGATGCGATTAATGATCAGTGGCGCAAAAAACATAATCGAGGCGTTAAGTAATTCGCCCATTGTCGTTACGTAGCCAAATACCCGCGTACCCTGTTCACCGGTAGCAAAGAACGAAGTAAAGAAATTAGCAAACTGTTGGTCAAAAACATCGTAGGTGCAGGAAACGCCAATAACATACAGTGACAAAAACCACAGTTTTGGCTGTCTGAACAGTTCCAGCGCCAGCTTAAGGCTAAATGCCGAATGGTTGGCACCTACCGCATTGGCAACCGTGGCAGAAGAGGGCGCATCCGTTTTGGCGAAAAAGAGTAAAACGGCGAGGATGAATGCACAGCCAGAACCCAGCCAGAAAACAAACTGATTATTGATGGTGAACATGATGCCGACAATCGAGGCACACAGCGCCCAGCCAACACAGCCAAACATCCGCGCGCGACCATATTCGAAATTACTGCGACGGCTGACTTTCTCGATAAATGCCTCTACTGCTGGCGCACCGGCGTTAAAACAAAAGCCTAGATAAATACCACCAACAATCGATCCTACTAAAATGTTGTATTGTAACAGTGGCCCGAAGATAAAAATAAAGAACGGCGCAAACATCACTAACATGCCGGTAATAATCCACAGCAGGTATTTGCGCAGCCCGAGTTTGTCAGAAAGCAGACCAAACAGCGGTTGGAATAATAGCGAGAACAGAGAAATAGCGGCAAAAATAATACCCGTATCACTTTTGCTGATATGGTTGATGTCATGTAGCCAAATCGGGAAAAACGGGAAGTAGGCTCCCATGATAAAAAAGTAAAAGAAAAAGAATAAACCGAACATCCAAAAGTTTGTGTTTTTTAAATAGTACATAATGGATTTCCTTACGCGAAATACGGGCAGACATGGCCTGCCCGGTTATTATTATTTTTGACACCAGAGCAACTGGTAATGGTAGCTACCGGCGCTAAGGTGGAATTCCGCCGACACTGACGGGCTCCAGGAGTCGTCGCCACCAATCCCCATATGGAAACCGTCGATATTCAGCCATGTGCCTTCTTCCGCGTGCAGCAGATGGCGATGGCTGGTTTCCATCAGTTGCTGTTGACTGTAGCGGCTGATGTTGAACTGGAAGTCGCCGCGCCACTGGTGTGGGCCATAATTCAATTCGCGCGTCCCGCAGCGCAGACCGTTTTCGCTCGGGAAGACGTACGGGGTATACATGTCTGACAATGGCAGATCCCAGCGGTCAAAACAGGCCGCAGTAAGGCGGTCGGGATAGTTTTCTTGCGGCCCTAATCCGAGCCAGTTTACCCGCTCTGCTACCTGCGCCAGCTGGCAGGTCAGGCCAATCCGCGCCGGATGTGGCGTATTGCTCGCCACTTCAACATCAACGGTAATCGCCATTTGACCACTTCCATCAATCCGGTAGGTTTTCCGGCTGATAAATAAGGTTTTCCCCTGATGCTGCCACGCGTGGACCGTGGTAATCAGCACCGCGTCGGCAAGCGTATCTGCCGTGCACTGCAACAACGCTGCTTCGGCCTGGTAATGGCCCGCCGCCTTCCAGCGTTCGACCCAGGCGTTAGGGTCAATGCGGGTCGCTTCACTTACGCCAATGTCGTTATCCAGCGGTGCGCGGGTGAACTGATCGCGCAGCGGCGTCAGCAGTTGTTTTTTATCGCCAATCCACATCTGTGAAAGAAAGCCTGACTGGCGGTTAAATTGCCAACGCTTATTATCCAGCTCGATGCAAAAATCCGTTTCGCTGGTGGTCAGTTGCGGGATGGCGTGGGGCGCGGAGGGGAGTGTCACGCTGAGGTTTTCCGCCAGACGCCACTGCTGCCAGGCGCTGATGTGTCCGGCTGCTGACCATGTGGTCGCGTTCGGTTGCACTACGTGAACCGTTAGCCAGAGTTGTCCGGCGCTCTTCGGCTGCGGTAGTTCAGGCAGTTCAATCAACTGTTTACCTTGTGGAGCGACATCCAGAGGCACTTCACCGCTTGCCAGCGGCTTGCCATCCAGCGCCACCATCCAGTGCAGGAGCTCGTTATCGCTATGACGGAACAGGTATTCGCTGGTCACTTCGATGGTTCGCCCGGATAAACTGAACTGGAAAAACTGCTGCTGGTGTTTTGCTTCCGTCAGCGCCGGATGCGGCGTGCGGTCGGCAAAGACCAGACCGTTCATGCAGAACTGGCGATCATTCGGCTTATCGCCAAAATCACCGCCGTAAGCCGACCACGGATTGCCATTTTCATCATATTTAATCAGCGACTGATCCACCCAGTCCCAGACGAAGCCGCCCTGTAAACGGGGGTACTGACGAAACGCCTGCCAGTATTTAGCGAAGCCGCCAAGACTGTTACCCATCGCGTGGGCGTATTCGCAAAGGATCAGCGGGCGCGTCTCTCCAGGCAACGAAAGCCATTTTTTGATGGACCATTTCGGCACAGCCGGGAAGGGCTGGTCTTCATCCACGCGCGCGTACATCGGGCAAATAATATCGGTTGCGAAGGTGTCGGCTCCGCCGCCTTCATACTGTACCGGGCGGGAAGGATCGACAGATTTGATCCAGCGATAGAGTGCGTCGTGATTAGCGCCGTGGCCTGATTCATTCCCCAGCGACCAGATGATCACACTCGGGTGATTACGATCGCGCTGCACCATTCGCGTTACGCGTTCGCTCATCGCGGGTAGCCAGCGCGGATCATCGGTCAGACGATTCATTGGCACCATGCCGTGGGTTTCAATGTTGGCTTCATCCACCACATACAGGCCGTAGTGGTCGCACAGCGTGTACCACAGCGGATGGTTCGGATAATGCGAACAGCGCACGGCGTTAAAGTTGTTCTGCTTCATCAGCAGGATATCCTGCACCATCGTCTGCTCATCCATGACCTGACCATGCAGAGGATGATGCTCGTGACGGTTAACGCCGCGAATCAGCAACGGCTTGCCGTTCAGCAGCAGCAGACCATTTTCAATCCGCACCTCGCGGAAACCGACATCGCAGGCTTCTGCTTCAATCAGCGTGCCGTCGGCGGTGTGCAGTTCAACCACCGCACGATAGAGATTCGGGATTTCGGCGCTCCACAGTTTCGGGTTTTCGACGTTCAGACGTAGGGTGACGTGATCGGCATAACCACCACGCTCATCGATAATTTCACCGCCGAAAGGCGCGGTGCCGCTGGCGACCTGCGTTTCACCCTGCCACAAAGAAACCGTCACCCGCAGCTCATCGCGCAGCTCGCCGTACATCTGAACGTCTGCCTCCAGTACAGCGCGGCTGAAATCATCATTAAAGTGAGTGGCTACATGGAAATCGCTGATTTGCGTGCTCGGTTTATGCAGCAACGAGACGTCACGGAAAATGCCGCTCATCCGCCACATATCCTGATCTTCCAGATAACTGCCGTCACTCCAGCGCAGCACCATCACCGCGAGGCGGTTTTCTCCGGCGTGTAAAAATGCGCTCAGGTCAAATTCAGACGGCAAACGACTGTCCTGTCCGTAACCGACCCAGCGCCCGTTGCACCACAAATGAAACGCCGAGTTAACACCATCAAAAATAATTCGCGTCTGGCCTTCCTGTAGCCAGCTTTCATCAACATTAAATGTGAGCGAGTAACAACCCGTCGGATTCTCCGTGGGAACATACGGCGGATTGACCGCAATGGGATAGGTCACGTTGGTGTAGATAGGCGCATCGTAACCGTGCATCTGCCAGTTTGAGGGGACGATGACAGTATCGGCGTCAGGAAGATCGCGCTCCAGCCAGCTTTCTGGTACCGCTTCTGGTGCCGGAAACCAGGCAAAGCGCCATTCACCATTCAGGCTGCGCGACTCTTGGGAAGGGCGATCGGTGCGAGCCTCTTCGCTATTACGCCAGCTGGCGAAAGGGGGATGTGCCGCAAGGCGATTAAGTTGGGTAACGCCAGGGTTTTCCCAGTCACGACGTTGTAATACGACGGCCAGTGAATCCGTAATCATTGTCATAGTTGTATCCTGCGTGAATTGTTATCCGCTCACATTTTCGCATAACATACGAGCCGGACACATAGAGTGTAAAGCCTGGGGTGCCTAATGAGTGAGCTGACTCACATTAATTGCGTTGCGCTCACTGCCCGCTTTCAAGTCGGGAAACTTGTCGTGCCAGCTGCATTAAGGAATCTGCCAACGTGCGGGGAGAGGTGGTTTGCGTATTGGGCGCCAGGGTGGTTTTTCTTTTCACCAGTGAGACGGGCAACAGCTGATTGCTCTTCACCGCCTGGCCCTGAGAGAGTTTCAGCAAGCGGTCCACGCTGGTTTGCCCCAGCAGGCGAAAATCCTGTTTGATGGTGGTTAACGGCGGGATATAACACGAGCTGTCTTCGGTATCGTCGTATCCCACTACCGAGATATCCGCACCAACGCGCAACCCGGACTCGGTAATGGCGCGCATTGCGCCCAGCGCCATCTGATCGTTGGCAACCAGCATCGCAGTGGGAACGATGCCCTCATTTAGCATTTGCATGGTTTGTTGAAAACCGGACATGGCACTCCAGTCGCCTTCCCGTTCCGCTATCGGATGAATTTGATTGCGAGTGAGATATTTATGCCAGCCCGCCAGACGCAGACGCGCCGAGACAGAACTTAATGGGCCCGCTAACAGCGCGATTTGCTGGTGACCCAATGCGACCAGATGCTCCACGCCCAGTCGCGTACCGTCTTCATGGGAGAAAATAATACTGTTGATGGGAGTCTGGTCAGAGACATCAAGAAATAACGCCGGAACATTAGCGCAGGCAGCTTCCACAGCAATGGCATCCTGGTCATCCAGCGGATAGTTAATGATCAGCCCACTGACGCGTTGCGCGAGAAGATTGTGCACCGCCGCTTTACAGGCTTCGACGCCGCTTCGTTCTACCATCGACACCACCACGCTGGCACCCAGTTGATCGGCGCGAGATTTAATCGCCGCGACAATTTGCGACGGCGCGTGCAGGGCCAGACTGGAGGTAGCAACGCCAATCAGCAACGACTGTTTCCCCGCCAGTTGTTGTGCCACGCGGTTGGGAATGTAGTTCAGCTGCGCCATCGCCGCTTCCACCTTTTCCCGCGTTTTCGCAGAGACGTGGCTGGCCTGGTTCACCACGCGGGAAACGGTCTGATAAGAGACACCGGCATACTCTGCGACATCGTATAGCGTTACTGGTTTCACATTTACCACCCTGAATTGACTCTCTTCGGGTGCTATCATGCCATACCACGAAATGTTTTGCGCCATTCGGAGGGGGCACGCCGAAGTGAGATTCAAAATGCCGACGTCAGTTCACAGGTGGGTAATGATACCAACGTGTTGATTTCGTATTTTCACTGACACCAGGATCATTGTTGTGGTCAACTAAAACTGGCCACCGCGTTAGAGTTTTTCCAGTATCGGTTTTCTGATTCGTTTGGTGGTAACCCACCATTA
>NZ_LOMM01000044.1:0-261114 GCF_001605945.1 Enterobacter sp. SENG-6 | reverse complement strand
CTTCTTCATGGGGATGTCCTCATGTGGCTTATGAAGACATTACTAACATCGGGGTGTACTAATCAACGGGGAGCAGGTCACAACACGTCAGAAGCGTATACAGGCCGTTATAAGGGCAGTGAGTTTGAATACAAGGTGATTGAACATGCAAGTACCTTATCCTCATATGGGGTATGGATAGTACCTCAGAGTTCAGCAGGGTTTAAGTACTCTGGACATAGGTACTATGACGCTTCAGTACAAACAGTTAAGTACCAGAAGTTCGTGAAAGAGACGGGGTACACGTTCCAGCCTGGTTGCGGTATTGACACCAGTATCTACAAAGATGAATGGAATGGCACGAATGTGATTTGCGAGGTGGTGACGGTTGAGTACTAAAAATATGATTTTGAGCAAGCCTAACGCAACATATTGTGTCTATACTTATAGTTGACACCATATGGTGTACTTCATGTAGCGAGTGACATTATGGGTAAAAACCAACATGTAGTGCCTCACAACGGACAATGGGCTGTCAGAGGTGCAGGCAACGGAAAAGTAACTTCAACTCACCGTACTCAGCAAGAAGCTATAGATGCTGGGCGAGTTATTTCTCGTAATCAGGGGAGCGAATTAGTCATACATCGCCCTAACGGACAGATTCGAGATAGCGACTCACATGGGAAGGATCCATACCCACCGAAAGGTTAAAGCTCATTATGACAAAAGAGGCCAAAAGCCTCTTTTTTTTGAGATTTACAAATGTTCCTATTGATGATCATATGCGTCCTTTCGTTTTTTAGCACAGGATAAGAGCCGTTCGTATGAGTAGTGGAGGCTCCCGGAAGAGAATCTCTCGCACCTCACTGCCAGAGCAGCAACCTGTGTGCCAGGTCAGACGCTAAGAACCGCGGGGCGTGCAGGAAAACTCTTCTTAAATTAAAGCGTAGATGGCATTTGCAAAACTTGCATGCTGATAAAATCTAATTTCAATGACATATCAATAACTCATCCAAAAATATCCATTGCCGTTATATGTCATACGGGCATTTTTCACCCTGCGGTCACAGAAGTGAAAACGGCCTGTCATCTGAAAAATGAAAAATAACGGGTTAATCAAACTGATTAGCAGGCAAAAAATTTGGGGAAGTACGGGTCTGGCGGTTACACTTCTCCCGCTGATTATTTGACTACAGGAAAGAATGGATTGTGACCAAACTCAAACTTCTGGCATTGGGCGTACTCGCCGCGACCGCAGTTAGCACCGCACAGGCGGAAAGCCAGTGGACGGTAGGTGCGGGCGTTGGCGTCATTAACAGCCCGTATAAACAGTATGATCGTGATGTTTATCCCGTTCCGGTTGTCACCTATGAAGGCGATAACTTCTGGTTCCGTGGACTCGGCGGCGGCTACTATCTGTGGAACGATACGGCCGATAAGCTCTCCATTATGGCCTACTACGATCCGACGCACTTCAAACCGGGTGACAGCGACAGCCACGCCCTGCGTCGACTCGACAAGCGTAAGAGCACCATGATGGCGGGTCTCTCTTATGTGCATAACACCGAGTATGGCTTCCTGCGTACCGCGCTGGCGGGAGACACGCTGGATAACAGCAACGGCTTTATCTGGGATCTGGCCTGGCTCTATCGCTACACGAACGGTGCGTTAACGCTGACGCCAGGTATTGGTGTGCAGTACAACAGTGAGAACTACAACGACTACTACTATGGCGTCTCTAAGAATGAGTCCCGTCGTAGTGGTCTGAAGAGCTACAGCGCAGATGATGGTTGGGATCCGTACCTGGAGCTGACCGCGAGCTACAACTTCCTGGGTGACTGGAACGTATACGGTACTGGCCGTTACGAGCGTCTGAGCGACGAAGTGAAAGACAGCCCAATGGTCGACAAGTCCTGGGCGGGTATTTTCTCTGTCGGTGTGACCTACAAGTTCTGATTGCGCATCAAAACAGTGCAATCTTTGCATTATAACGGGGCGCTTGCGCCCCGTTTGCATTGTGCTGGTGCGGTCAAAATAATACCGCGTCTTAGCGCTTCACAATGCGAATAGTTTGCCCTAAGCGAGACGGTTTTTCTTCGCTGGCTTTTTGCGCCGTAGTGACGCAGGCCGTTTCGACGCAGACAAACGTTTTGTAACCGTCATCGGGCACGTCGGCCATGCTCACTGAGAGTGCCGGACCTGGGTTCCAGCCCACCACGTTGCTGTGATGATGGTGAATCACTTCGATGCCACGGTTGAGGGCACTGTCGTGGATCACGTTGCACGCTTCCGGATGCAGGTAAACGCGGTCGGTACGGTCAGGGAAGGTCTGCACGCCGTCGCTGAGTTTCCCTTCTTTTGCATTGTCCACTTTGTCGATATAGGTATCGCCAAGGCCGCTCACTTTTACCGCGCTGATATCACCCACGTTGAAGTAGGTGTGCAAGGCAGAGGTCGTTTCAAACTCGCCGTGCGCTTCCAGCTCAATCTCGCAGGTTTTACCCAGCTTGAAGCGGGCGTACAGGGTAAACTCGTGCGGCCACAGCGCACGGGTCTCGTCATTGGCCTGAAGCTCAAAGGTCAGCACGGCACCGTTATCATCTTCGTTATGCGCTTTCAGGGTCCACTGCTGGTTGCGGGCAAAACCATGAGAAGGCAGTCCCTGCTGCGCTGACGGGCCAAACCATGGCCAGCAGACAGGCACGCCGCCGCGGATCGCCGCTCCTTTTTTGAAAGAGGTCGCATCGCTCAGCCACAGCACTTCCGTTTCACCTTCCGGTTTCCAGGAGAGCAGGTGGGCGCCGTTCAGCGCAACGGAGGCTTTCACACGCGGGTGGTCAACGACGATAACATCAGCGCCATCAATCTGGCGACGGGAGAGCACAGGGGTAAGTTGTTCGACTACCGGAAGTGCAAAAATTTTATTAATCATTAAGCAATCCTCTGTCTTATAAATAAAAAAGGCGACCGAAGTCGCCTTTTTGGATCAAGCACTCATCTCAACTTATTTGGAGATGTGAGCGATCAGGTCCAGTACTTTGTTAGAGTAGCCGGTTTCGTTGTCGTACCAGGATACCAGTTTAACGAAGTTGTCGTTCAGTGCGATACCTGCTTTAGCATCGAACACGGAAGTGCATACTTCGCCGTTGAAATCGGTAGATACAACGTCGTCTTCGGTGTAACCCAGAACGCCTTTCATTGGGCCTTCGGAAGCAGCTTTGATTGCTTTCTTAATGTCTTCGTAAGAAGCAGCTTTTTCCAGACGAACGGTCAGGTCAACAACGGATACGTTAGGAGTTGGAACGCGGAACGCCATACCAGTCAGTTTGCCATTCAGTTCTGGCAGTACTTTACCTACCGCTTTAGCAGCACCGGTAGAGGATGGGATGATGTTCTGAGCCGCGCCACGGCCGCCACGCCAGTCTTTGTGAGACGGGCCGTCAACGGTTTTCTGAGTAGCGGTGGTCGCGTGAACGGTAGTCATCAGACCTTCGATGATGCCGAAGTTGTCGTTGATAACTTTTGCCAGCGGTGCCAGGCAGTTGGTGGTGCAGGATGCGTTAGAAACGATATCCTGGCCAGCGTAAGTTTCGAAGTTAGCACCACGAACGAACATTGGGGTGTTGTCTTTGGAAGGACCAGTCAGAACAACTTTTTTTGCACCCGCGGTGATGTGTTTACGCGCAGTTTCGTCGGTCAGGAAGATACCGGTTGCTTCAGCAACAACGTCAACACCGATTTCGTTCCATTTCAGGTTAGCTGGGTCTTTCTCAGCAGTAACGCGGATGGTTTTGCCATTAACAACCAGGTGGCCGTCTTTCACTTCAACGGTGCCGTCGAAACGACCGTGAGTTGAGTCGTACTTCAGCATGTACGCCATGTATTCAGCGTCCAGGAGATCGTTGATACCAACGATTTCGATGTCAGAACGTTTCTGAGCAGCACGGAAAACAATACGGCCGATACGGCCAAAACCGTTGATACCTACTTTGATAGTCATATATTCCACCAGCTATTTGTTAGTGAATAAAAGGTTGCCTGTAAAATTACAAAAACCTTACGCAGCGTCAAGCGGAATCGTGTCAATCATTGCGACAAATCAATCCTGTGACTAACGTTTGTGCGACTGACTCGCCTCACTTTCCCTTTGAGCTAGCAACCACATGGGGGCTGCGCCCGGAATTTTAAAGGCCTCGCAGGATAAATATGTGAGCATGATCACAATTGCCTGACCGCCTTTTCGCGACACATAAGTTTAGATCAAAAGTGCACGCAAGGGTGTTAATGTTTTGTTAGAATCCGGGTTAAAAGGTGTCTGTTTCTACAGCGAGATGTAAGCATATGTCGAACCAACGTAACCCTGACGATTTGAAAAAAAACCTCACAGAAATGCAGTTTTACGTGACGCAGAATCACGGCACGGAGCCGCCATTTACCGGGCGTTTACTGCATAACAAACGCGATGGCGTATACCATTGCCTGGTCTGTGACGCCCCCCTGTTCAATTCACAAACGAAATACGATTCTGGCTGCGGCTGGCCGAGCTTTTACGAGCCGGTGAGCGATGACGCGATCCGCTACTTAACTGACTCGTCGCATGGGATGGTGCGTACCGAAATTCGCTGCGGCAACTGCGATGCGCACCTGGGGCATGTCTTCCCGGATGGCCCTCAGCCAACGGGCGAGCGTTTCTGCGTTAACTCAGCTTCTCTGAGCTTCAGCGACGATGAAAACGGCGACCAGATTAAAGGTTGAAAAAACGATTCAGCAAATTATTCCTTTGAAAGGGAGAGATCGTGAATATTGATGACATGATTAACGGTATGACGCCGGAAGTTTATCAGCGTCTGGTCACCGCCGTTGAGCTGGGGAAATGGCCTGATGGCGTTGCCTTAACCCCGGAGCAAAAAGAGAACAGTCTGCAGCTGGTCATGCTGTGGCAGGCGCGCAACAACACCGATGCGCAACACATGACAATCGATACCAACGGCCAGATGGTGATGAAGAGCAAGCGTGAACTGAAGGAAGAGTTTGGTATCACGCCAAAGCCGATTGCGACGATGAAAATACAATAACGGTGTAGGTTGATGTCCTCACTCAACCCTCTCCTTGTGGGAGAGGGTTTGATTGCCTCACTACTTATGCGGGATCCCGAGCGACTCCGCCAGCTGCTTCGCTAACTGGTTATTATCATCCGCCCCATACTCCCAGAACATTGCGCCTGCCAGACCTTTCTCTTTGATATAGTCCGCTTTGATGGCGACGGAACGTGGATTCTCATACGAGAGGGCAAACAGATCCTTCCCGTCGGCGCCCTTCACGGAAAGCCACGGCACTTTCGCCTGGTCGTCCCAGTGTTCGGTAAAGCGCTTTTGCGGGTCGTTTAGCAGTTTCTTCACGATATCGTTGTACTTCACGTAGGTATCTTTGGTCAGGTCATAACCGAGTGATCTGAACAACCCGATCTCCTGTGGGCCGAAGTAAGGCTGTGTCACCGGATTGTTTTGCGCATCGGGCTTGCTCCAGTCAATGCCCGGTTCCACAGCGCGTTTTGGCACGCGCCCATAGAAACCAATCCCAAGGTTCATCTGCTGTGGCTTCAGCCCCGCGGCCAGATAATTGTTCACCACAAAATCAACGCTGTATTTATCTGCTGCCGCCACGGTCGGCCAGGCGCTGGAGTCATACAGGTTCGCGTTAAAATACTGAGTGCCGTACGCCATGTCGTAGGTCATCAGGTTGATATAGTCGAGAAGGGGAGCAATGGCTTTCACATCGACCCAGTTTTTCGGACTTTCCGCATTGGCCCCAACCGCAATCGTGACCAGTTTTTTCTGCCCGAAGGCGGCACGCAGCTCTTTCAGCAGGGCGGTGAAGTTATCCCGGTCAGCAGGCGTGCTTGCGACCAGCCCCCATGCGCCGTTTACCGGGTACTCCCAGTCAAGGTCGATCCCGTCCAGACCGTATTTCTCAACAATCTCCTGCGCCGAGCGGATAAACACCGCGCGGCTCTCTTTGGTGGCTGCTGCGCCCGAGAAACCACGGGCACCCCAACCGCCGACGGAAAGCAGAACGTTTAAATTCGGGTTTTGTTTACGAAGCTGTGGGATAAGCGCCAGGTCGGACGCCACTTTCGGAGATAACCAGATCTGATGCAGCTTCGCCGGATCTTTCAGTGCGGCGTTGGTTTCGTCTTTTTCGTTATTGTAGATAAGGCCAAACGAATAGTTCAGGTGGGTGATCTGGCGGACATCAAGCGTATTAATATCGCCGCCGGGTCCGGCAGTGACATCACCACCGCCGTTAAAGTAGCCCACGGACATCAGGGGAGTGGCGTAAGCAACTGACGCGCAAAGCAAGGGTAAAGCTGCCAGCAATGGCAAACGTTTCATAGGTGTTCCTCTTTGACAGAATAAAAATAACCACGCCACAGAAAAAGCGTGGCGAAAAAACAGCCTGAAAAGCATAGCATTGCCGCTTCGCTGGTGATGCGAGGGAGTTCACTTTATGGGGATCGGAGTGGAAATACCGGGAAAGGCGAAGCCGCCCCCCGGCATAAAAGACTACGCCTGCGTCTCCAGCCAGTCTGCCAGCGTATACAGCGTCGCGCCTTCAGCGGCCATATCCATAAACGCCTGCGCGCTGTCCTGCGGCTGAATGTTCACCCCGCGACAGCCGTCTGTGATGACGCTGACCGTATAACCCAACTGGAGCGCGTCCAGCACGGTAAACTTCACGCAGTAATCGGTTGCCAGCCCCAGCACAATCAGCTCGGTGATTTCGTGGTGACGTAACCACGCGTCCAGCGCCGTTTTCTGACGATGTCCGTTATCGAAAAAGGCGCTGTAGCTGTCAATAGCCGGGTTTTCGCCTTTATGAAACACCGCGTCGATGGCTTTCTGATTCAGCAGCGGATGTAGCGCGGCGCCTTCCGTTTGCTGCACGCAGTGATCGGGCCAGAAGGTTTGCGCCAGACCGTCGAGCTCACCCTGGCTGAAGGGTTCAACGCCGTGCTGGCTGGCAAAACTGCCATGGTTGGCCGGATGCCAGTCCTGGCTTGCGACAACGGCTTCACCGCGCAATTTACACCAGTCAATCAGGGTATTGGCCACGTCGACCGTGCTGTCACCTTCTGCGACGGCCAGTGCGCCGCCCGCGCAGAAATCATTTTGCAAATCGACCAGTAACAGGGCGCGTTGCTTCATGAGGTCTCCTTATTCGTCCGGGGTCAGTTCGCCGCGCAGGTTTTGCATCATGGCGCTGCGAATGGACTGGATGTCCAGATCCTGACTCAGTAAATAATGAAGTTTAGTCAGTGTGGCCTCGACGGTCATATCGAATCCGCTGATCACCCCCGCATGCGCCAGAGCGTTACCGGTGGCATAGCCGCCCATATTGACCTTGCCGGACATACATTGCGTCAGGTTAACCACCACAATCCCGCGCTCGCTCGCTTCCTGCAGCTCTTTCAGGAACTCACTGTTCTGCGGCGCGTTACCCACACCGTAGGAGCGCAAAATCAGCGCTTTTACCGGCTGGCGCAGGAAGTTACGCACCACATCAGCAGAGATGCCCGGATAAATGGTTACCACACCGATCGGCTGCGGAGTGATCGGGTGAACGATCAGCTCGCCTGAGGTGGTCGGCGCAGGCGGCGTGCCCAGACGACGAATATGAATACCCGCTTCCAGCAGCGGTTGCAGGTTTGGTGAGGCGAAGGCGTCAAACCCATCGGCGTGCGCTTTGGTGGTACGGTTGCCACGATACAGACGGTTGTTGAAGAACAGCGAGACCTCGTTAATCGGGTAGTTCGCCGCCACGTAGAGGGAGTTAAGCAGGTTAATCTGTCCATCCGAGCGCAGTTCCGCCAGCGGAATTTGCGAGCCAGTCACAATCACCGGTTTGCTCAGGTTTTCCAGCATGAAGGAGAGCGCCGAGGCGGTAAAGGCCATGGTGTCGGTACCATGCAGGATCACAAAGCCGTCGTACTGGTCGTAATGGGCTTTGATGTCATCCGCGATATGCTGCCAGTCTTCCGGCGTCATGTCGGAGGAGTCCATCAGCGGCTCGTACTCGTGGATGGTAAAGTCAGGCATTTCCGGGCGGTGGAATTCCGGCATCAGGGCAAGCTGACGTTGAAGATGGCCGGACACAGGAATATAGCCGTTTTCAGAGCGCTGCATCCCGATGGTACCGCCAGTGTAGGCTACATAAATCGATTTCTTCTGCATGGTAGTGATTTCTTGTTCTTCAAAAGAAAAAAATCCCCTCTTCACCGGAAGAGGGGACGGGGTTTAACGTACGTTTGCGCAGGTCAGGCAAAACGCGTAACGACTTTGTGGATCATTAAACGCCGCGAGCTTATCGCTTTCCGCTTTCATCGCTTTTGCGGCCGTGGCGACAGGCGCTGGCAGATAAGCCTGCAGCGCTTCCGGCAACATGGCGCGCACGGAGACGGACATGCTGTCCATCACCATATCGAAGAACGACGGCTCATCCTGATAGTATTCAACATGCCACTGTTTGAGCTTCGCCAGTTCGGCGGCTTTCTTCACCGCGTCATCAAAGTCACCCAGGCTGTCGACCAGGCCGTTGCTCTTCGCATCCTGTCCTGTCCAGACGTGGCCCTGAGCAATTTCGTCGATCTGCTGCGGCGTCTTCTTACGCGAGTCAGCGACCAGCGTGATAAAGCGCTTGTAGCCATTCTCAATGCTGAGCTGCATCATCTCGGACACTTCAGGTGGCAGGGATTTGGTTACCGACACATCCGCCAGCGGTGAAGTGGCCACACCATCCGTATGTACACCCAGGTAATCCAGGCTGTTCTCTACCGTGTTGATCACCCCGAAGATGCCAATTGATCCGGTCAGGGTGCTTGGGTTAGCGACGATGTAGTTAGCCGGGGTTGAGATCCAGTAACCGCCGGAAGCCGCCATGCCGCCCATGGAAACCACCACCGGTTTACCTGCTGCACGCGCAGCGGCCAGCTCGGCGCGGATCACTTCAGAGGCGCTGACGCTGCCCCCCGGGCTGTTCACACGCAGCACAATCGCTTTCACTTTCGGGTCAAGACGCGCGTCACGGATCTGCGACGCGGTGGTATCACCCCCGACGTTCCCCGGAGTCTCCTGACCGTCCATGATTGCGCCATTGGCGAAGACAACCGCAACGCTGTCACCACTCTCATCCGGTTTTTTCGCCGCGTAATCGTACATGCTGATCGCGCTGTAATTTTTATCCTCTTTGCTCCAGCCGAACTGTTTGCTCAGGGACTTTTCGATCTCCGCGCTGGTTCCCAGGGCATCGACCAGCTTGTTATCAAGCGCATATTTCGCGGTATCGCCGTCAACCTTGCGCAAGCCGTCCAGCACGCCCTGAGCACCAGGGAAGACCTGTGCAGGGGTAATCTGGCGGTTACTGGCAACTGTGGTCAGGTAGTTCTGCCACAGCTCACCAATCCAGCGGCTGTCCGCTTCACGGGCGGCAGGGGACATGTCATCACGGATGAATGGCTCAACGGCAGATTTATACGTACCGACGCGGAACACGTGGGTGGTGACCTTCAGCTTGTCGAGCAGAGATTTGTAGTAAAGCCCGTTCGTGGCAAAGCCGTGCAGGTCGACCGTACCCTGAGGTGAAAGCCAGATTTTATTGGCAAAGCTCGCCAGATAATATTGCCCCTGGCTGTAGCTGTCGCCTATTGCGATCACCGGTTTACCGCTGTCACGGAATTCACGCAGGGCTTTGCCGATGTACTGCATGGAAGGTTGGTCGGCCCCGGCAAAATCTTTCAGATCCAGCACGATACCCGTAATGTTGCGATCATCTTTTGCCTGACGAATGGTATCGACAATATCGAACAGGGAGTTTTCCTGCAGGCGGTCCGAGGTAGCGCCGAACAGCTGACGACCAATCACTCCCAGACGATTGCTGGTGGAAGGCTTATCGACAATCACGCCGGTGATGTCGAGCAGCAGCGCGCCGCGCGTCGAATGCTGTGACTGGTTTGCGTTACTGATGTGCATCCAGATGCCCGCGCAAACCAGCACCAGGAGGATGAACACGAGGTTCATCACCAGGTTGCGGACGAAATTGAGCAGTCGCCACGTCCATTTAAAGAAACCGGCAAAGATTCGCCAAAGGGTTCGCATGTATTCTCCCTAACCAGAAAATGACTGTTTCCGTCGCCACTGGACGGTAATGTTGGGTTATCGTAATGACCCAACCGCCACTTGTCAGCAGGAATCGCCTGCCAGGCTGTAACAAAATCTGCCGTCGTGTTAATTTTGTGAGTAAATTTCAAGAAAGGAGTTAACCAATGGACGCACTTGAACTGCTTGTTAACCGCCGTAGCGCGTCACGTCTGGCGGAACCTGCGCCAGCGGGTGAGCAGCTGGAGAACATTCTGCGTGCCGGTATGCGTGCGCCGGATCACGGCACACTTCAGCCGTGGCACTTCTTTATTATTGAAGGTGAAGGCCGCGAGCGCTTCAGTCAGCTGCTGGAGCAGGGGGCGGTTGCCGCCGGTCAGGATGAGAAAGGGATCGATAAAGCCCGTAACGCGCCGTTCCGTGCGCCGATGATCATCGCCGTTGTGGCGAAGTGTCAGGCGGAGCATAAAGTGCCTGTCTGGGAGCAGGAGATGTCGGCGGGATGCGCGGTGATGGCGATGCAGATGGCCGCTGTTGCACAAGGCTTCAACGGTATCTGGCGTACCGGGCCACTGACTGAAAGCCCGGCGGTGCGCGACGGACTCAACTGCGGCGAGCATGACAAAATCGTCGGTTTCCTCTATCTCGGCACCCCTCAGCTTAAAGCCTCCAGCACCATTAGCGTGCCAGACACCACGCCTTTCGTCAGCCGTTTCTGATAACGCGCGCTAAACTGTCTGGATTCTGAGCATCTGCCGCAGAATTCAGACAGTCATACTTACCTCTTTAAGGAATGAGCGCTACCATAGCGCGATTGCATTGACAGGAGATGTCCATGAGCGAGCAAACCATTCGTTTAACGCAATACAGCCACGGAGCCGGTTGCGGTTGTAAAATTTCCCCCAAAGTGCTGGAAACCATCCTGCACAGCGAACAGGCGAAGTTTGTCGACCCGAACCTGCTTGTTGGCAACGAAACGCGTGACGATGCAGCGGTTTATGACTTGGGTAACGGCACCAGCATTATCAGTACCACTGACTTCTTTATGCCGATTGTCGATAACCCGTTCGATTTCGGGCGCATCGCAGCGACCAACGCCATCAGCGATATCTTCGCGATGGGCGGTAAACCGATTATGGCGATTGCGATTCTGGGCTGGCCGATCAACACCCTTGCGCCAGAAATAGCCCGCCAGGTGATTGAGGGCGGACGCTTTGCCTGCCAGCAGGCGGGGATTGCCCTGGCCGGTGGTCACTCTATTGATGCGCCGGAGCCGATCTTCGGTCTGGCGGTCACGGGCGTGGTGCCTACCGAGCGCGTCAAACGCAACAGCACCGCGCAGGCGGGTTGCAAGCTGTTCCTCACCAAGCCGCTGGGCATTGGCGTGCTGACCACCGCCGAGAAAAAATCCCTGCTGAAACCCGAGCATAAAGGTCTGGCAACGGAAGTGATGTGCCAGATGAACCTGGCCGGTGCCGCTTTCGCCAATATCGACGGCGTGAAGGCGATGACCGACGTCACCGGTTTTGGCCTGTTGGGGCATCTCTCTGAAGTGTGCCAGGGCGCGGGTGTGCAGGCGCAGGTCTGGTATCAGGACGTGCCGAAGCTGCCAGGCGTGGAAGCGTACATTGCCCAGGGCGCCGTGCCGGGCGGTACTCAGCGTAACTTTGCCAGCTATGGTCATCTGATGGGCGAAATGCCTGAAGAGTGGCGTAACCTGCTGTGCGATCCGCAAACCTCGGGTGGTCTGCTGCTGGCAGTTACGCCGGAGTCAGAAGCCGAGGTACAGGCAACGGCCGCCGAGTTTGGTATTACCCTGACGGCGATCGGCGAACTGGTGACCGCGCGCGGTGGCCGACCGATGATTGAGATCCGTTAATTCGATGCGGTTGTTTATTGCCGAAAAGCCGAGTCTGGCTCGTGCCATCGCCGATGTGCTGCCGAAGCCGCATCGCAAAGGCGACGGCTTTATTGAATGCGGTAACGGGCAGGTGGTCACCTGGTGCATTGGTCACCTGCTTGAGCAGGCACAGCCAGACGTTTACGACAGCCGCTATGCCCGCTGGAACCTCAACGATCTGCCTATCGTGCCGGAAAAATGGCGCCTGCAACCGCGCCCCTCCGTCACCAAACAGCTCAACGTCATTAAGCGCTTTCTGCATGAAGCGTCTGAAGTTGTCCACGCCGGTGACCCGGACAGGGAAGGACAACTGCTGGTGGATGAAGTGCTGGACTATCTGGAGCTGGCGCCGGAAAAACGCCAGCAGGTGCAGCGCTGCCTGATTAACGACCTCAACCCGCAGGCGGTGGCGCGGGCGATTTCGCGCCTTCGCGCCAACAGCGAGTTTATCCCGCTGTGCGTGTCCGCGCTGGCCCGTGCGCGCGCAGACTGGCTGTACGGGATCAACATGACCCGCGCCTACACGATCCTTGGGCGGAATGCCGGCTATCAGGGGGTACTCTCCGTTGGCCGCGTGCAAACGCCGGTGCTGGGGCTGGTGGTGCGCCGTGATGAAGAAATTGAAAACTTCGTTGCCAAAGATTTCTTCGAAGTGAAAGCGCACATCGTCACCCCGAAAGAGGAGCGTTTTACCGCCGTCTGGCAGCCGAGCGATGCCTGCGAATCGTATCAGGATGAAGAGGGGCGGCTGCTGCATCGTCCGCTGGCGGAGCACGTGGTCAACCGGATCACCGGTCAACCTGCCATCGTCACCAGCTATAACGATAAACGGGAATCCGAACCCGCACCGCTGCCGTTTTCACTTTCTGCCCTGCAGATTGAGGCCGCGAAGCGCTTTGGCCTGAGCGCGCAGAACGTGCTGGATATCTGCCAGAAACTCTACGAAACCCACAAGCTCATCACCTATCCGCGTTCAGACAGCCGCTACCTGCCTGAAGAGCACTTTGCCGGACGCCACGCGGTGATGAACGCCATCGGCGTGCATGCGCCGGATCTGCTGCCGCAGCCGGTCGTCAACCCGGATACCCATAACCGCTGCTGGGACGATAAAAAAGTCGATGCCCACCATGCGATCATCCCGACGGCGCGGGCCAGCAACGTCAACCTGACGGAGAACGAAGCGAAGGTCTATAACCTGATCGCGCGTCAATATCTGATGCAGTTCTGCCCGGACGCGGTGTTCCGCAAGTGCGTCATTGAGCTGGAGATCGCCAAAGGCAAATTTATTGCCAAAGCGCGTTTTCTGGCGGAAGCGGGCTGGCGTACGCTGCTTGGCAACAAAGAGCGTGACGAAGAGAATGACGGTACTCCGCTGCCGGTGGTGGCTAAAGACGACGAGCTGCTGTGTGAGAAAGGGGAAGTGGTAGAGCGCCAGACGCAGCCACCACGCCATTTCACCGATGCGACGCTGCTCTCCGCCATGACCGGGATTGCCCGTTTTGTGCAGGACAAAGAGCTGAAAAAGATCCTGCGCGCCACTGACGGGCTGGGAACCGAAGCGACCCGCGCGGGGATCATCGAACTGCTGTTCAAACGCGGCTTCCTGGAGAAAAAAGGGCGCTATATTCACTCCACCGAGCCGGGCAGGGCATTAATCCACTCCCTGCCGGAGCTGGCCGCCAGGCCGGATATGACGGCGCACTGGGAATCGGTGCTGACGCAAATCAGCGAGAAACAGTGCCGTTATCAGGACTTTATGCAGCCGCTGGTGGGGACGCTGTACCAGTTGATCGATCAGGCACGCAGCACGCCGGTGAAGCGGTTCAGAGGAATGGTGGCACCGGGTGGCGGTGCGAAGAAACCGTTTAAAAAGAAAAAGAGCGCGGCCTGATACCTCCGGTTTTCTCCCTCTCCCCGTGGGAGAGGGCTGGGGTGAGGGCACCCGGCCGCACAATAAACTTTAAATCACACCCTGCCCAATCATCGCGTCCGCTACCTTCACGAACCCGGCGATATTCGCACCCCGCACGTAGTTGGTTTGCGAGGCCTCACCGCCGTACTCTACGCAGGCGTGGTGAATATCCAGCATGATGTGGTGCAGACGGGCATCCACTTTCTCCGCTTTCCAGCCCAGACGCGCGGCGTTTTGCGCCATCTCCAGACCGGACGTTGCCACGCCGCCGGCGTTGGCGGCTTTGCCCGGTGCAAACAGTACGCCTGCTTCCAGGAACAGATCGGTCGCCTCGATGGTGGTTGGCATATTCGCCCCTTCGGCTACCGCTTTTACGCCGTTGCTGATTAAGGTGCGGGCGGCTTCAACGTCCAGTTCGTTCTGGGTTGCACACGGCAGGGCGATATCCACCGGCACGCCCCACGGTTGTTTACCCTCAAGATAGGTCAGACCAAACTCGCGGGCATAATCGGCCACGCGGCCATCGCGACTGGCTTTGATTTCACACAGACGCGCCAGTTTCTCAGCCGTGAAGCCGGCTTCATCCACGACGGTACCGCTGGAATCAGACGCGGTGACCACGCGGGCACCAAACTGCATTGCTTTTTCGATGGCATATTGCGCCACGTTGCCGGAGCCGGAGACCGCCACGCGCATGCCTTCAAAGCCTAAGCCGTGGCGTTTCAGCATCGCTTCGGTGAAATAGACCAGACCGTAGCCGGTCGCTTCTGGGCGGATCAGGCTGCCGCCAAAGGAGAGTCCTTTGCCGGTAAAGACGCAGGCGCTGTTGTTTGAGAGCTTTTTCATCATTCCGGCCATAAAGCCCACTTCACGCCCGCCCACGCCGATATCACCGGCAGGGACGTCGGTGTCCGGGCCAAGGTGGCGATAAAGCTCGGTGATCAGCGCCTGGCAGAAACGCATCACTTCGCCTTCGCTTTTGCCTTTCGGGTCAAAATCGCTGCCGCCTTTACCGCCGCCCATCGGCAGGGTAGTGAGCGCGTTTTTAAAGGTCTGCTCAAAGCCAAGGAATTTCAAAATCGACAGGTTCACTGAAGGGTGGAAGCGCATCCCGCCCTTAAACGGCCCGATAGCCGAGTTAAACTGCACGCGCCACGCGCGGTTCACCTGCACCTGATTGCGGTCGTCCACCCACGCCACGCGGAACTGGATCACGCGCTCAGGTTCGACGAGGCGCTCAAGCAAAGACATCTGACGATAACGTGGGTTTTGTTCCAGGAAGGGCCACAGGGTGGTCATTACTTCACGTACGGCCTGCGCAAACTCGCTCTGATGCGGGTCGCGCTGCTGAACATGGGTGAGAAAACTTTCCAGAGTGCGTGTCTGATCCATAGATATAAGAACCTCTTATGATAATTTCCGTATGTGTCTTATACGATTTGTGTTGTTTTTTTGACTATACCACCCGTACCGCTTTGCGAAGCAAGCAGAAATTTATGTCGAAAGGGAAATTAATGACCAGTGCGGCGTCATAACCAAAAGCGATGACGAGATAAATTAAAGGTTCCGCGATGATTAACCGTTATAGTCATTATCAGGACACAACAGGAAGAGAAGTCTATGAACCGTTACGTGATGACCGCGTTATGTTTGATGCTGAGCGCTGGCGCGCAGGCTGACCGCATTCGTCCGGATGTGGAAGTGAACGTACCGCCGGAGGTCTTTAGCTCCAGCGGCCAGAGAGCGCAGCCCTGTAACCAGTGCTGCATCTATCAGGATCAGAACTACTCAGAAGGGGCGGTGGTGAAAGCGGACGGCATCCTGCTGCAGTGCCAGCGCGATGAACGCACCATCAGTACGAACCCACTGGTCTGGCGTCGCGTAAAAGAATAAAGGCTTCCAGCAGCGGAATATCCGCCGGGGCTAAGGGGTAGTCAAACGCCTCTTCAGGCGTACACCACACCAGGGCGCTGTGGTAGTGCGCCGTTAGTTCACCGCTGAAGTGGGGCACGTGCCAGGCGTGTAAATGGATTATCCGCTGTGACACTTCCCGCTGGTGGCTTGCCACGTAGTACGACGGTCGCGCGTGGATCCCCAACTCCTCCTGCAGCTCGCGGATCAGCGCTTCGGGCTGCGTTTCTCCGGCTTCCACCTTTCCACCGGCAAACTCCCACAGGCCCGGCTGATCGGCATGCATGGGGCGCTGCGCCAGTAAAATTTTATTGTCTTTTTCGATGATTGCCGCAACGACATCGAGTGTTTTCAGCATGGTCGTCAATACTTGATAGCGAAAAACACCATATTATCGTGCCCTTTCCAGGAGTCCAGTCATCAGGAGAATCACGTGAAAGAGACATCCACCTGGGTTGCCCCGGTTGAATCCCTTCCCGCCAGCCTCAAACCCATTGCCGCCATGCAGAAAAAACACTTTGGCGCAGTGCTTAACCCCACGCGCTGGTGGGGACGAATGCCGCGCCTGTTCTGGCTGGTGGCGCTGTTTGTCGGGTTTCTGGAGCGACGCAACGCTCGTCTGACGCCGGTGCTGCGCTCGCTGCTGATGACGCGGGTATCCCAGCTCTGTCACTGTGCATTTTGTATTGATGCCAATAGCCTGCGTCTTGCCGAACGCGCGGGCGCGCTGGATAAAGTGCAGGCCGTAAGCCAGTGGCGTGACGCCGCGCTTTTCAATGAGCAGGAGCGCGCGGCGCTGGCCTACGCGGAGGCCGTGACCGCCACGCCGCCGCAGGTGGATGAGGCGCTCAAACGCGAGCTCAAACGCCTTTTTACCGATGAGACGATGAGTGAAATGACGGCGCTGATTGCGTTTCAAAACCTTTCGGCCCGCTTTAATGCCGCCCTTGATGTCCCGGCGCAGGGATTGTGCGACACGTTTAAAGGAAAGCCGTATGCTTGATCGACATCTTCACCCCCGGGTAAAGCCCGCCCTTAACCGGCTGGCCTCCTGGCTGGATAAACCCGGCATCACGCCCGATGGTTTAACGTTGACCGGATTTGCCGCAGGCGTGCTGACGCTACCGTTTCTGGCGCTTGGCTGGTATCCGGCGGCCCTGGTCGCCATTGTGGTTAATCGCCTGCTGGATGGCCTGGACGGCGCGCTGGCACGCCGCAGAGGGCTGACGGATGCGGGCGGGTTTCTGGATATCGCGCTCGATTTTCTGTTCTACGCGTTGGTGCCGTTTGGTTTTGCCCTCGCGGCTCCCGCTGAGAATGCGCTGGCCGCGGCCTGGCTACTGTTCGCCTTTATCGGAACCGGCAGCAGCTTTCTGGCCTTTGCCGCTCTGGCGGCGAAACACAATATCGATAACCCCGGCTATGCGCACAAGTCGTTTTACTATATCGGCGGATTAACGGAAGGGACGGAAACCATCGTGCTGTTTGTGTTGTGCTGCCTGTTTCCGGCGCACTTCACGCTTCTCGCGTGGGTATTTGGCGCGTTGTGCTGGCTGACCACCACAACGCGCATCTGGAGCGGGTATCTGACGCTGCGTTCACTCACGCCCTAGCGCGAACTGTCGGGTCCGCGTTCGCCAGACGACACCGGGTTTTGCGGGTGGCTGCTCCATTCGTACCAGCCACCGTCATAGACGGAGATGTTTTTCCAGCCCATCGCCCGGGCATACATAAAGCCCTCTGAAGCTCGCCAGCCGGTACCGCAATAAAAGGCCACGTGCTGTTCCGGCAGGATGTTCCAGCTTTTCCACATGGCGGCGATGTCATCGGCGCTGCGCATGGTGCCGTCCGGGTTATGGAAATCTTCCATATGGGTGGCATCGCTTCCGGCATGACCCCAGCGGGCACCGGCAATTTCACCTTTGGGTTTGATGTAGCTGTAGCCGCTGGTTTCGCCAGTAAACTCCGGCCACGAGCGAATGCTGACCAGCGAAGCATCCTGGCGATGCAGCATCCCGCGCGCCTGCGCCATATCGATCATCAGCTGTGGCTGACCGGGGATCGGCGCGCCGAAATCGGGAGCGGGTTTGACATCAGCAGGCATCCCTCTTTCCACCGGCAGGTTGGCCTCTGACCACGCTTTCCAGCCACCATCAAGAATACGCACGTCCTTTACGCCCGCGTAGAGCATAATTTGCGCCACGCGGGCGGCGGCATAGACATCGCGACCATACAGAATGACGGTGGTATCGTGACGGATCCCGTGTTTTGCCAGCATCGCTTTCAGTTTGTCGTCAGAAACCTTATTCCACAGCGGCTCGCTTTCCACTTCGTTGGTATCAATATAATCCGCGCCGGGAATGTGGTTCAGTAGATAGAACTTCGGCGCACCCCAGGCGGCTTCAATCACTTTCCAGTCACCGGCCGGGGCGGCTGCCACCGGTTTGCCCTGCGAAAGCTGATAAATCCACTGCGGGTAAACGAGCTGTTCAAAGTGCGGCAGGCGCTGCAGACGCTCAGGGGACTGCAGGGCATCACTGAGAACGGAAACCCGGGGATAACCGGCTTTCTTCAGGCGGGCGCTCACCGCCTGGTTGTCAGCGTCACTGCCGTAGAGGGCGATAGTCGTTGTGGGGGTAAGCTGATGCTGTTTTGCCCAGCGGCCAATCTGGTCGTCGCTCATCGCGCTCAGCCAGGTGGCAGAGAGGTTAAGCGCAGCGGGCTCGTGCCCGGAGGGGGCGCTCAGCGTTTGCGGCCAGCCGTTATAAAACGCACTGGCACGGGTATCGATCGCCGCGCCATGCTGTTCCTGAAGCTGAGCCAGTGTGAGCGAATGGGGCATATCAGCGGCCATGCAAGAGAGTGAGGCGAGGCCGCAAAGCAGGGCCAGCGCGGTCAGTTGAGAAACACGTTTCATCGAATAACCTGACGTCAGTAAAAGAGGGGGGCATTGTCGTCTCTCCTGAAAGGTAAAACATTGCGTTAGCACATTATTGCCAGCGAGAAATCTCAATCACCTCGCCACCCGGCGGAATATCTTCATCGTCATGCGTGACCAGCACTACCGGGATATTGCGTGCGCGCAGGGCATCAAACACCCATGTCCGAAAGGACGACCGCAGTGATTTATCAAGGCGGCTAAACGGTTCGTCCAGCAACAACGCCTGTGGCTCGGCAAGCAGAGCCCGCAGCAGGCTCACCCTGGCACGCTCCCCGCCGGATAGCGTGGCCGGATCGCTGGCATAGTGGCGATTTAGCCCGGCTGAATCCAGAGCCTGTTGCACCTTTTCCCGGCGTGCGCGTCCGGTTATTCGCGCCGGTAACGCCAGCAGCAGATTTTGCCCGACGCTGTACTGGTCAAACAGCAGTGCGTCCTGAAAGAGAATACCGATCCCGCGTTGCTCGACAGGCAGCCCGTCACAGCGGCGATCGTCAAGCCACAGTTCGCCCTGCGCCTGAAAGTCGTCAGACAGTGCCCCAACCATCCATGAGAACAGGGTCGATTTCCCGCTGCCGGACGGCCCCATCAGGGTGACAATTTCACCGCGAGGGACATAAAAGTTAACTTCACGGAACAGCGGCGCAATGGTGAGATTGTTGACCTTCAGCATTAACGTAATCCTCGTCGATAATGGCCTGCGAGACGGGATAACAGTGCGGCAACGCCGAAGACGGCCCCTGTCACCAGCAGAAGCCACAGCGCCCGGTTAGCCAGAATCGGGATGCTGCCGCCGCTGCTGAGCGCCACGGTTTCGGTGGTAAGGGTGCTGAAACGCCCCGCGCCGAGCCAGAGTGTTGGCATGTATTGCGCCATGCTGACCGAAAATCCGGTTGCAAACGCCAGCAGCGCGGGGCGCAACAGCAGGGGACATTTGATCAGGCAGAAGACTTTTGTCCGCCGCCAGCCAAGCGTTCTGGCCGTGAGGAGAAGCCGCGGATCGATGCGCCGCCAGGCGGGTTGCAGTATCAGCAGCATCCACGGCAACACCCACAGCAGATGGCTCCAGAGCACGGCGGCGTACTGCCCGTCGATACCCAGCCATAACGCCACCCTGTATTGCCCGGAAACCAACGGCAGCGCAGGAAGGGCGAGAGGGAGCCAGACCCACAACGCACCACGCCGCGGCCCCCATTCCAGCCAGAGCAGTATCATGATCAGGCCTATCAGGCTGGCGAGCAGGCCGAACGATAAACTGGCACGCACGGCGCTAACATCATCCCACTGGGCCAGCATCAGCAGCACTCCGGCGCAAAGCATGCCGCATGCGGGGAGGATTCCGCTGAGCATACGGGCGGGCGGCGCGAGGGGGAACGTGCGTCGCACCCCTGTCAGCGCAGGCAACGTGCGACGCCACGCCTTCCAGATAGCGAACCCCAGCGCCGAAAGCACGGCCAGCAGCGCGAGCATCAGCAGGCAGAGCAGCATTCCTTTCGTTTGCTGCTGCACGTCGCCCTGGGTCAGCCACTGCCAGGCCAGTACCGCCAGGGTAGGCGGATTCCCCGGCCCCAGGATGATGGCGACATCCACAACAGAGAGGGACCAGGCGAGCACCGCCAGCATTGTGGCACCCAGCGCCGGCGCGATCTCCGGGATCACCAGCCAGCACAGTCGCTGGAACCGCCCGTATCCCAGGGTTTGCAACACGACATTCTGGCGACCCAGCCGGGTTTCAGGTAACACCGCGTATATCGCCCACAGCACGAAGGCACTCTCCTTGACGGCGAGAGTCAGCCCCAGCCCAATCCCGTAGCGATCCAACATCGGGGAGCAGCGTGTACAGAGCTGATAAAACAGACCGCCTTCGGCAAAAGTCAGCAACACGCTGGTGGCGAAAGCAACGTGGGGAACGGCCAGCAGCCACGGCAAACGGGTGCACAGAAGACGCCAGCGCTCACCGGGCCAGAGCGTGGTGACGAAAATCAGGGCGATAAACAGGGCGCCGAGAGTGGCAATCAGCGTGGATACCAGGGTGGCAGCGAGCGCCTGCGGGATCTGCGGGTCGTCAAACAGGCGTTGCCAGTTTTCTGCCGACAGCGCCGGCGTCAACAGCATGGCGGCGGCTGGGACAAGCGGCAGATACACTGCCGCCATCGCCAGCCAGATGAGTGCGCTCAGCGGGTGCCGTAACGACGCAGCCATTCCTGCTCCAGCGCGTTAACCCATGCGGCGTGTGGCTCCGCAAGCATCCGCGGAAGCCCTTGTGGCGTGTGGGCCTGAAGCTGTTTTGCTTCATCTGCGGGCAGCGTGTTCGCCTGCAGTACGCTCGGATCGCCCCAGATCGCCGGGTCGGCTTTGCGGATCTGCGCCTGAGGTGAGAGCAGGAAATTGGCAACCACCCTGGCCCCCGCACTGGCGCTGGCGTTCGCCGGGATGGCAACAAAATGAACGTTACCGATCATCCCGTTGTGAAAACCAAAGCTGTAGCTGTCGGCAGGCAGTTCACCGCTGGCCACTTTTTGCAGCGCATGTGCCGGGTTAAAGGTCAGCGACAGGCTCAGACTGCCGCGGGCGAGCAGGGTATCCATCCGCGCAGGTGAAGGTGGGAAATCTTTTCCTTCTCGCCACAGCAGCGGGTGGAGTTTGTCGAGGTAGTCCCAGAGTGGCGCGGTAACCTGTGCAAAGGTGTCATCGGGCGCGCGTTTCAGCGCATCGGGCCGGGAGGTGAGCGTGAGAAGTAACTGTTCCAGAAACGCGGTGCCGGTAAAATCAGGCGGACGAGGATAGCTGATTTTACCCGGATGCTGCTTGGCCCAGGCCAGTAATCCCTGCGGGTCTGACGGTGGAGTGGGCATGCTCGCTTTGCGGGCGATAAAGGTGAGCTGCGCGCCACCCCACGGAGATTCTGCGCCCTCGGTTGGCAGGGCGAAATCTTCCGTGACCGGTTTGCCCGTGTCGACATAACGCCAGTTAGGCAGCGTCTGTGCCCATCCGGTTTGCAGCAGGTTAGCCTCTTTTAGCGTGCGGAAATTCTCACCGTTAACCCACAAAAGATCCACCGAGCCATGGGTCTTACGCCCGGCGGCAGCTTCTGTCTGGATCCGTTTTACCGCATCCGCGGCATCGGCCAGGTGGACAATGTTGAGGTTGATCGCGTAGTGCGTTTTCATCTCACCGCTGACCCAGTCGAGGTAGCGGTTAACCGCCTGATCGCCTCCCCAGGCGTTAAACCAGACGGTCTGGCCTTTGGCTTGTTCTTGGATAATGTGCCAGCTGTCGGCGGCACACAGAGGAGTGGTCAGCAGCAGACCGGTCAGAAACGCGCAAAAACGCACACGGCGCATAATGCCTCACTTTTTAAACGAAGAGGGGAGTCGGGAAAACAGCCATCGGCTCATCAGCGGTAATAACCCCAGTAGTGTAAAGGCTAACAGCATGCCCGGCGACAGAATATCGCGCAGCGAGGTGATTTTTCCCAGCTCGCGGCCGGCGTTGAGGAAGATAACCGTTGCGGGCAGCATGGCGAGCTGGCTGACCCACCAGTACCTACGCACCCCAATGCGGGTCAGCCCCATCAGCAGATTGACCAGAAAAAACGGGAACAACGGCATCATCCGCAGGGCGAATAGATACCCTGCGCCGTCACGCGCCATCCCCGCGTTCACCGTTTTCATCTGTTGGGCAAACCGTCGCTGAACCCAGTCGCGCAGCAGATAACGGCTGGCGAGCATCGCGAGCGTGGCGCCGAGCGTGGAGGCAAACGACACCAGCAGCGTCCCCTTCCACAGCGTAAATAGCGCGCCGCCCAGCAGGGTCAGTATCGCGGCACCGGGGATAGAGAGGGCGGAAACCACCACATAGAGCGCAAAAAAGATCAGCGCACTTTGCTGCGGGGCGTGTTCGACGCAGGCGAGCAAGGTCTGCTGATGCGTTTTGACGGTTTCAAGAGAGAGCGTGCCCGGAGGAAGAGTGAGCCACGTCAGCATAAAGGCGCCCAGCAGGGCGCACAGTACGACAATTTTTCGAATGTTCACACGGGGTTACAGCTTGAATTTCGCCCACACCGGCGCGTGGTCCGACGGTTTTTCCATGCTGCGGATATCGTAGTCGATCCCGGTTTCAATGCAGCGTTCCGCCAGCGGGGAGCTTGCCAGCAGCAGGTCTATGCGCAGCCCGCGGTTGTCATCAAAGCCTTTTGAGCGGTAATCGAACCATGAGAAGCGATCCTGGGTGTCCGGGTTAGCCGTGCGGAAGGTATCCACCAGACCCCAGCTCAGCAGGCGATCCATCCACTCGCGCTCTTCCGGCAGGAATGAACATTTGCCGGTGCGCAACCAGCGTTTGCGGTTCTCTTCACCAATGCCGATATCCAGATCGGTCGGGCTAATATTCATGTCGCCCATGATCAGCACCGGATTCTCTTTTTTCAGTTCGGTGGTCAGATAATCCTGCAGATCCTGATAAAACTTCGCTTTCGCCGGGAATTTGGTCTCATGGTCACGGCTCTCCCCCTGCGGGAAATAGCCGTTGATCACGGTGATATTGCCGAGCGCTGAAGGAATTTCCGCCATGATGATCCGGCGCTGCGCTTCTTCGCCATCACCCGGGAAGCCGCGGCGGACGGAAACCGGCGTCTCTTTGGTCAGCAGGGCAACGCCGTAATGCCCTTTCTGCCCGTGATAAAAGACGTTGTAACCCAGTTTCACCACCTCTTCGAGGGGGAACATATCGTCGTGAACTTTTGTCTCCTGCAGGCCGATCACATCAGGCTGATGTTGTTCAACAATCGCTTCAAGCTGGTGAGGGCGGGCACGCAGGCCGTTGATATTAAAAGAGACAAATTTCATAGTCGCTGCCAGTGCAAGGTGAATAGTGCATGGATGGTAGCAGAATTTGCGTCGTCTGTTACGGGGATTGACCAATAACTGCGACAGATAATGCCAACGGCGCAATATTTGCACCATTCTGACGCGCTTCGCCCTTAAAAGGGGCGTAAATGGCCGATAAATTTCGCGAGCGATCACAATTCCAGAATTATATTTGGCCTCTGCATACTCTTTCTGATTTTCATGCGGCATAGCGCCGCTTGTCGTAAAAATATTCACTTTTTATGCACTAACAGTGAATAATTCCATATTGTAACTTATTGATATTCTGTTACCCCCACCCGTTTATGCATTTTTATCGCTGGCTGGCACGAAGGCTGCAATCTACATTCACAGTGCAAACACTCAATTATTTAACATTCAAATAACCTTTTATTTACCGGATGAGGTCGCTATGTCTCTGTCAATTACGCGTGAAAATTTCGATGAATGGATGATGCCGGTTTACGCTCCGGCGGCTTTTATTCCGGTTCGTGGGGAAGGCTCGCGCCTGTGGGATCAGCAGGGTAAAGAGTATATCGACTTTGCGGGCGGGATTGCGGTTAACGCGCTGGGCCATGCACACCCGGCGCTGCGCCAGGCGTTAAACGACCAGGCGGCGAAGTTCTGGCATACCGGGAACGGCTATACCAACGAACCGGCGCTGCGTCTGGCGAAAAAACTGATCGACGCGACGTTTGCGGAGAAAGTCTTTTTCTGCAACTCGGGCGCGGAGGCAAACGAAGCGGCGCTGAAGCTGGCACGCAAATATGCGCACGATAAATTCGGTGTGCACAAGAGCGGGATTGTGGCCTTTAAGAACGCATTCCATGGCCGCACGCTCTTTACCGTCAGCGCAGGGGGGCAGCCGTCCTACTCGCAGGACTTTGCGCCGCTGCCGCCGGATATCCGCCACGGGGTGTATAACGATCTGCAGTCAGCCCGCGAGCTGATCGACGACACCACCTGCGCGGTGATCGTCGAGCCAATGCAGGGAGAAGGCGGTGTGCTGCCCGCACAGAAAGCGTTCCTGCAGGGGCTGCGCGAACTGTGCGATCGTCATAACGCGGTACTGATTTTCGACGAAGTGCAGACCGGCGTTGGCCGTACCGGTGAGCTGTATGCGTATATGCACTACGGCGTAACGCCGGACGTTCTCTCAACGGCGAAAGCGCTGGGCGGCGGCTTCCCGATTGGCGCGATGCTGACCACCGATAAATTCGCCAGCGTAATGGTCGTGGGCACGCATGGCACCACCTATGGCGGTAACCCGCTGGCAACGGCCGTGGCCGGACAGGTTCTGGATATCATCAATACCCCGGAAGTGTTGAAGGGGGTTAAACAGCGTCACGACTGGTTTGTGGAGCGTCTGAACGCCATTAACAGCAAGACCGGTCTGTTTAAAGAGATTCGCGGCCTGGGGCTGTTAATTGGCTGCGAACTGACGCCGGAGTTTGCCGGAAAAGCTAAACTTATTTCACAGGAAGCGGCGAAACAGGGCGTGATGGTGCTGATTGCCGGTGCCAACGTGGTGCGTTTTGCCCCTGCGCTGATTGTCAGCGAGGAAGAGGTGAGCACCGGTTTAGACCGTTTTGCGCTGGCCTGTGAACGTGTGAAATCCGGGGTGTCATCATGATGGTCATCCGTCCCGTTGAGCGCGGCGATCTCGCCGGGCTCATGCAGCTTGCCGGTAAGACGGGGGGCGGGCTGACCTCGCTTCCTGCCGATGAAAAAACGCTGTCGGCGCGCATTGAGCGCGCCCTGCAAACCTGGCAGGGGACGTTGCCAAAAAGCGAACAGGGCTATGTGTTCGTGCTGGAAGATACCGACACGGGGACCGTAGCCGGGATCTGCGCCATCGAAGTGGCCGTTGGCCTTAATGACCCGTGGTACAACTACCGCGTGGGCACCATGGTTCATGCCTCGAAAGAGCTGAACGTCTATAACGCGCTGCCGACGCTGTTTCTCTGTAATGACCACACCGGTGCCAGCGAGCTTTGCACGCTGTTCCTTGATCCGGCGTGGCGTAAAGAGGGCAACGGGTATCTGCTCTCCAAATCGCGCTTTATGTTTATGGCCGCTTTCCGCGATCGTTTTAACGAAAAGGTGGTGGCTGAAATGCGCGGTGTGATCGACGATAAAGGTTATTCGCCGTTCTGGGAGAGCCTGGGCGAGCGTTTCTTCTCGATGGAGTTCAGCCGGGCAGACTATCTGTGCGGCACCGGACAGAAAGCGTTTATCGCTGAGCTGATGCCGAAACACCCTATCTATACCCATTTCTTAACCCCGGAAGCGCAGGCGGTGATTGGCGAAGTCCATCCGCAAACTGCGCCTGCCCGCGCGGTGCTGGAGAAAGAAGGCTTCCGCTACCGTAACTATGTCGACATCTTTGACGGCGGGCCGACGCTGGAGTGCGACATCGACCGCGTGCGCGCGATCCGTAAAAGCCGACTGGTTGACGTCTCTGAAGGTCAGCCCGCGCCGGGTGACTGGCCGGCGTGCCTGGTGGCGAACGAAAATTACACCAACTTCCGCGCCATGCTGGTGCGTACCAACCCGAAATGTGAACGTCTGGTGCTGACGGCTGCAGAACTGGATGCCCTGAAATGTAATGCCGGCGATACGGTTCGCCTGGTGCGACTCTGCCCTGAGGAGAAAACAGCATGACTTTATGGATCAACGGAGACTGGGTAACGGGCGAAGGCGAACAGCGAGTGAAGACCAATCCGGTCGGCAACGAGGTGCTCTGGAAAGGTAATGATGCCAGCGCCGGGCAGGTTGAACAGGCCTGCCACGCCGCGCGCCGCGCGTTTCCGGCGTGGGCGAAACAGCCGTTCACTGTGCGCCAGGGGATTGTCGAAAAGTTTGCCTCTCTGCTGGAAGCGAATAAAACCGAGTTGACCCGCACGATCGCCCTGGAGACCAGCAAGCCACGCTGGGAAGCGGCGACTGAAGTGACGGCGATGATCAACAAAATCGCTATCTCGGTAAAGGCGTACCATACCCGCACCGGCGAGCAGCATACCGAAATGGCTGACGGCGCGGCCACGCTGCGCCATCGCCCCCATGGCGTACTGGCGGTGTTTGGCCCCTACAACTTCCCGGGGCATCTGCCAAACGGGCATATTGTGCCCGCACTGCTGGCGGGAAATAGCGTCATTTTCAAACCGAGTGAATTAACGCCGCTGACCGGTGAGGTGGTGGTGAAGCTCTGGGAGCAGGCGGGTTTGCCGCCGGGCGTGCTGAACCTGGTGCAGGGCGGGCGTGAAACCGGCCAGGCGCTGAGCGCGTTAAGTGATATTGATGGCCTGCTGTTTACCGGCAGCGCCGGGACGGGCTATCAGCTGCATCGCCAGCTGGCCGGGCAGCCGGAAAAAATTCTGGCGCTGGAGATGGGCGGAAACAACCCGCTCATTGTTGAAGATCCTGATGATATTGATGCGGCAGTCCACCTGACCATCCAGTCGGCCTTTATTACTGCCGGCCAGCGCTGCACCTGTGCGCGTCGTCTGCTGGTGAAGCGCGGGGCGCAGGGCGATGCGTTCCTCAGGCGTCTGGTTGAGGTGAGCGCGCGTCTGGTGCCTGCGACGTGGGATGCCGACCCGCAGCCGTTTATCGGCGGGCTCATCTCCGAACAGGCGGCGCTGAACGTTCTGAAAGCCTGGCAGGACCATGTCTCACGCGGCGCGAAAACCTTGCTGGAGCCGAAGCAGGTTCAGCCGGGCACGTCGCTGCTGACGCCGGGCATTGTTGAGATGAGCGGCGCGAGCAACGTGCCGGATGAAGAGGTCTTTGGGCCGCTGCTGTGCGTCTGGCGCTATGACGATTTTGACAGTGCCATTGCGATGGCCAACAACACCCGCTACGGCCTGTCGAGCGGTCTGATTTCACCGCAGCGCGAGAAGTTTGATCAGCTGCTGCTCGAAGCGCGCGCCGGGATTGTTAACTGGAACAAACCGCTGACCGGTGCCGCGAGTACCGCCCCGTTTGGCGGCGTAGGGGCTTCCGGGAACCATCGCGCCAGCGCGTGGTATGCCGCAGATTACTGCGCGTGGCCGATGGCGAGCCTGGAAACACCTGCGCTGACGCTGCCGGAAACGCTGAGTCCGGGTCTGGATTTTAGTCAGGGAGATCGCCATGAAAGCGCGTGAAGTCAATTTTGACGGCCTGGTGGGACTGACGCACCACTATGCCGGGCTCTCCTTTGGTAATGAAGCCTCGACGAAACACCGTTTTCAGGTCTCCAACCCGAAACTGGCGGCAAAGCAGGGGCTGCTGAAAATGAAGGCGCTATCGGACGCGGGTTTTCCGCAGGCGGTGATCCCGCCGCAGGAGCGTCCAAACGTGGCGGTGTTACGTCAGCTTGGTTTTAGCGGCACTGATGAACAGGTGGTGGAGAAAGCGGGAACGCAGACGCCACACCTGCTCTCGGCGGCGAGTTCTGCCTCCTCAATGTGGGTGGCCAATGCGGCGACCGTTGCGCCCTCTGCCGATACGCTGGATGGCAAGGTCCATTTGACGGTGGCGAACCTGAACAACAAATTCCACCGCGCCACCGAAGCGGAGACCACGGAGCGCGTGCTGCGCGCCATTTTCCATAATGACGCCCATTTTGCTGTCCATCCGGCTCTGCCGCAGGTGGCGATTTTTGGTGATGAAGGTGCTGCCAACCATAACCGTCTGGGCGGCGATTACGGCGAACCGGGGTTACAGCTGTTTATTTACGGGCGGGAAGAGGGTGGCCACTCTGCGCCAACCCGCTACCCGGCCCGACAGACGCTGGCGGCAAGCCAGGCCGTGGCGCGTCTGAATCAGGTCAATCCGTCGCAGGTGATTTTTGCCCAGCAGAACCCGCATGTGATCGACCAGGGCGTGTTCCATAACGACGTGATTGCCGTCTCTAACCGCCAGGTTCTGTTCTGCCACGAGCAGGCGTTCGTCCATCAGGAGAAACTCCTCGCCACGCTGCATGAACGCGTGCCTGGGTTTACGCCGATTCAGGTGCCGACGCAGGCGGTGAGCGTGCAGGATGCGGTTGAGACCTACCTCTTTAACAGCCAGCTGTTGAGCCGGGACGATGGCAGCATGATGCTGGTGCTGCCGCAGGAGTCCAGCGATCACCCGGGCGTGTGGCGTTATCTGACTGAACTGGTGAAAGCCGATAACCCGATTGCGGAACTGCGCGTCTTTGATCTGCGCGAGAGCATGGCAAACGGGGGCGGTCCGGCCTGTTTACGCCTGCGCGTGGTCCTGACGCCTGCCGAAATGCAGGCCGTTAACCCAGCAGTGATGATGAATGAGACGCTGTTTAACACCCTCAACGACTGGGTGGACCGCTACTATCGCGACCGGTTAACGCAGGCCGATCTGGTTGACCCGCAGCTGCTGCGCGAAGGCCGCGAGGCGCTGGACGCGTTAACCTCAATCCTGCAACTGGGTTCGGTTTACCCGTTCCAGCGCTAAAGGAGGCGCTATGGAAAATTTACTGGCGCTGACGCTGGCCGACGAAACGCCCTCACAACGTGAGGGGGAGGGCCCCTCATTCCACTGGCGGTGGCTGGGGCGCGGCGTGCTTGAACTGACACCGACCGCCAGGAGTGAACTGTCGCTTCTGCTCTCAACCGGCATTCACGGCAATGAAACGGCGCCCGTCGAGATTGTCGACCTGCTGCTGCGCGCGTTGTATAGCGGGGAGATCGCGCTGCACTGCCGTCTGCTGGTGGTTCTGGGAAACCCGCCTGCGCTGGCGCAAAACAAACGCTATCTGGTGAGCGACATCAACCGCATGTTCGGTGGCCGCTGGTCGCAATTCCCACAAAGTGATGAAACGGCACGGGCGCAGTGGCTGGAGCAGATCGTCACCTCCTTTTTCACCGACGCGGGGCCATCGCGCTGGCATCTCGATCTGCATACGGCGATCCGCGCCTCGTATCACGTGCGTTTTGGCGTACTGCCGCAGCGTAATCAGCCCTGGGAGGAAGATTTTCTGCGCTGGCTGGGGGATGCGGGGCTGGAAGCGCTGGTCTTCCATCAGTCGCCGGGGGGGACCTTCACGCACTTTACCTGCGAACGCTTCGGCGCGCTGGCCTGCACGCTGGAGCTGGGAAAAGCGCTGCCGTTTGGGCAAAACGATCTTACGCGCTTTGCCCCGACGCATCTTGCGCTGCATGCGCTGCTGGGGGGGGCGGAGCCGGAGCATACCAGCCAGCCCGTCGAGCGTTATCGGGTTGTGCAGCAGATCACCCGCCGTAGCGAGGCTTTCCAGCTACATATGGCGGCCCACACGCTCAATTTTACGCCGTTTCGCAAGGGGGCATTACTGGCGGAGGATGGCGACGAGCGCTATGAGGTGCAGAAAACAACCGAATATGTGCTGTTCCCCAACCCGTCGGTGGCCTTTGGTCTGCGGGCCGGGCTGATGCTGGAAAAAGTGTCCTGATCGTTTCCCCTCCTGTCTGCGGGAGGGGAATATTAAAACTATATTCTTAGCGATTAAGGCGATCGCATTTTCTTTGCAGAATATTCCTGGATAATTGCTTTATTATTAAACGGCAGTTGGTTATACTTCTGCACAATCTCTTAATAATCAGCTTATTGCATATTTTTGTTGCAACTCTCCACGCTTTATCCTTATTTCCTCCATATTTGGCGAAAATTTGTTTTTTACACTTTCATTGTTTTACCGTTGCTCTGACTAATTGACGATAAACCCCGTAAAGTTAATCTCGTCAACACGGCATAGCGCCGAAGAATAACTGAAAGTAAGGAAATAAATTATGCGTAAGTTTACTGCACTGTTTGTTGCTTCTACCCTGGCTCTGGGCGCTACCAGCATGGCGTTCGCCGCAGATACCGCAACCACCACTGCCGCGCCTGCTGAAGGCAAAATGATGATGCATCACAAAGGCAAGCCGGGTATGCACGAGATGATGATGTTCAAAGATCTGAACCTGACGGATGCGCAGAAACAGCAGATCCGCGACATCATGAAAAGCCAGCGTGACCAGATGAAACGCCCTCCGCTGGAAGAGCGCCGCGCGATGCATGACATTATCGCCAGCGACAGCTTCGATAAAGCAAAAGCCGAAGCGCAGATCGACAAAATGGCTGAGCAGCATAAAGCCCGCATGCTGGCTCATATGGAAACCCAGAACAAGATCTACAACATTCTGACGCCGGAACAGAAAAAACAATTTAATGCCAATTTTGAGAAGCGTCTGACAGAACGTCCGGCAATGGAAGGTAAAATGCCAGCACCAACCGAATAAACGGTTCACTCTCTTAAGACCGCCGGGATCCTGTCTACAAAAGCGCAAATGCTGTGGACAGGACCGGCGGTTTTTTCTTTCTTACCCTCTTGTCTGCCGCAACAGGCGCGGTATTCTCCTGTCATCGCTTCAGAGAATTCATGACGTTAGATTTTTTATCAGCGTCCCGCTAAGGCTTGCCCGCTCTGCTGCCGATACTACGTCTGTAACTATTCAATCATAACAAACAAGACAGCAACGATAGCGATATCCTTGCCCTGGCGCTCGTTGCGCCATTCAGGAGTGGTGATGGAGTTCTTTGATATCCGTAAAATGCCGGTCAGTCTCTGGCGCAATGGTGCTGGTGAGACGCGCGAAATTTGTTGTTTTCCTCCCGCGACGCGCGATTTTTTCTGGCGTGCCAGCATTGCGACCATCGCCAGCAATGGCGAATTCTCCTCCTTTCCCGGTGTTGACCGGGTTATCACCCTGCTGGAAGGGGGGGAAGTGACGCTCGATGCCGGTCAGGCGTTTTGCCATACCCTGAAGCACCATCAGCCCTTTTGTTTTTCCGGCGACCAGCCGGTAAAAGCGCTGTTAAGCGACGGGCAGATGTCGATGGACTTCAACATCATGACCCGGCGGGATTGCTGCCAGGCGAAAGTGCGGGTGGCGGACCGCACCTTCACTACCTTTGGCTCACGCGGGGGTGTGGTCTTCGTCTTAAGCGGTGCGTGGCAGCTGGGGGATAAATTGCTGACAGCCGATCAGGGCGCGAGCTGGGAGGAGGGAACCCACACCCTGCGTTTGCTGGAATCGCACGGCAGGTTATTATTCAGCGAAATCAACTGGCTGCCTGGTCATTAAGCACAATAACGTCAAACTCGCCGGTCAGCACGGGCTTACAGAGAATTTTGTAGCCATCATGGTCGAAGCCGGCGGGTGTGCGTAACAGGGTGGCGGCCTCCTGCAGATTATCGACCGCCCCCAGCCAGAACCAGTTATGAACGATGTGGTACTGCGTCATCGTCTCTCCCACCTCTTTTAGCGCAACGGCCCCTTCCCATGGCCAGCACTTCACGCTGATGGCCGCCAGCCCGCCAAGAAGCCGGGCGTGATGATCCTCGACGCTCTCTTTGCCGCAGCAGGCCCCCGCACAGCGTTTGAGCGCAGAGCGGAAACAGGCGCGTCCACGGGTGGTGGCCTCCAGCCCCAGCAGGCTGTAGCAAAGCTGCTGCTCGTCCGCCAGCGTTTGCAGCGCCTGTAGCGCAGCACGTTTGTTGGCGAACAGGCCGTACAGATTCGGTGCGTGCGAAAAATCGACGTCGCGCGCATAGACAACCTGCGGTTTGCCCGCGGTTATCTGCAGCGAGCAGAGCTGACGATTGCGGCGCAGACGCTTATTAAACAAGGGCTGTTGCTCTTTGATCAGCCGGGCTTCCAGTAAGAGCGCTCCCATTTCCCCTGCCGTCGGATACCAGCTGATGCGTCGCGACTGGCGGAGCATGGCGGCTTCGTCCGGCGTGCGCAGATGGGACAGCACCCGGCTGCGAATATTGACGCTTTTGCCGATATAGAGCGGCAGAGTGTCGCTTTCGCCATGAAAGATGTACACGCCCGGCTGTTTAGGTAATTCCTCAAGCCAGGGGCGGAGATGTTCGGGATATTCATAGATAGCCGCCGCTTCAAACTCCAGACGCGGGGCAGATTGACGCCTGCTCACATACGACTCCATATACTGTTCAGGTATACAGTGTAGCAGGTGTGGGGTGGTTAAAAAAGAGCCGGGTCGCCTGATGCTCTCACCCCAACCCTCTCCCTCGGGAGAGGGCGCAAACATTAAAAACGGTAACCTGAGTTACCGTTTTGCGTTTATTTCTTCCAGAAATCGTCAAACACGGTAATGGGTGGGCGGCGTTTGTGCTCGGTTTTCAGATACCAGCCTTCGATAATCTTCGCGATACTCTCGTCCAGTTTCTTGCCTTCCAGATAATCATCGATGTTGTCATAGGTCACACCGAGCGCCGCTTCATCCGGCAGGGAAGGGCGATCGTCTTCCAGATCCGCCGTTGGCGCTTTCTTGTATAAATGCTCCGGGCAGCCCAGCGCAGCCAGCAGTTGTTTACCCTGACGCTTGTTCAAACGGAAGATAGGGTTAATGTCGGTGCCCCCGTCGCCATATTTGGTGAAGAAACCGGTGATGGCTTCTGCCGCGTGATCGGTCCCGACAACCACGCCTTTGGTCATGCCTGCAATGCTGTACTGCGCTTTCATACGTTCGCGCGCTTTTTCATTGCCGCGCACAAAATCGCTCAGCTCAATGCCCGCTTCACGCAGCGCCTGTTCACTCGCCAGCACCGATCCTTTGATATTGACCGTCAGTACGCGGTCTGGCTGGATAAAGGCGATGGCATCCTGACAATCCTGTTCGTCTGCCTGCACGCCATACGGAAGACGCACGGCGATAAACTGCAGCGCTTCATCTCCCGTCTCTTCGCGCAGCTCTGAAATTGCCATCTGGCAGAGTTTGCCGGTCAGCGTCGAGTCCTGCCCGCCGCTGATGCCCAGTACCAGCGTTTTCAGAAACGAGTTCGTTTTTAAATAGGATTTTAAAAAATCTACGCTTCGGCGGATCTCTTCATTTGCATCTACCGCAGGCTTCGCGCCCAGCGCCTGAATAATCTCGTGTTGCAGAGCCATCACGCCCTCCATATGCAGACCATAAACAGAATGTGTTAACTGTTAAAACTAACCCTTCAGGCGTAAAACGACAAGGATCACAGTTTCGAGTGCGCTATTTTGCGGCGTTTTAGCAGCTTATCGTTGTTTTATTAGAATTTTCCGAAATTCGTCTGGCGTAACTCGCAAAGTTGAACAATAGTACTTTTTATCCCATGCTTAGATAACACGCTGATAAACAAGAGGACGGAATATGAACAAGAACGTAGCAGGAATTCTTAGCGCAGCGGCGGTACTGACTATGCTGGCAGGGTGTACGGCTTACGATCGCACCAAAGATCAGTTTACACAGCCGGTAGTGAAAGATGTCAAAAAAGGCATGACCCGTTCGCAGGTGGCTGCGATTGCCGGTAAGCCTTCGTCAGAAGTGACCATGATCCACGCGCGTGGTACCTGCCAGACCTATATCCTGGGTCAACGTGATGGTAAGGCAGAAACCTACTTTGTTGCTCTGGATGACACCGGTCACGTCATCAATTCCGGTTACCAGACCTGTGCAGAATACGATACCGATCCGCAGGCACCTAAGGCGCAGTAACCCTGCTTGCCTGAGGATGTTAACAAGCCGGCCTTTGGGCCGGTTTTTTTGTGCATACGTAAATCTTATTTCTTTGCGCGAATTATTTGCCTGAAATGTGAAGGTAGTCAACAAGCCAGGTCAATGAGAGACAATTTAGGCCTGTGCAGAATTATCCCCCCTCTGTACCATTACGTATACTCACTCCAACGATAAACAACAGTCAGCACATTACCTGTCAGCCAGGAGAGCGAGTCGAGTGATAGCGAGACGGCAGGTAGTCATAAAAGAGGGAAATCATGATGGAAAAGAAACATATCTACCTGTTCTGCTCTGCAGGCATGTCAACGTCACTGCTGGTGTCGAAGATGCGTGCACAGGCCGAAAAGTATGAAGTGCCGGTGGTGATCGAAGCGTTCCCGGAAACGCTGGCGGGTGAAAAAGGCCAGACCGCAGATGTTATTTTACTGGGTCCGCAGATCGCTTACATGTTGCCAGAAATTCAACGTCTGTTACCGAATAAACCGGTCGAGGTTATCGACTCAGGGCTGTACGGTAAGATTGATGGTTTAGGTGTACTGAAAGCTGCTGTGGCAGCAATTAAAAAAGCTGCTAATTAATTTTTATTTTTCCCGTCAAAGAGTTATTTCACACACAATACGCCGCGACATACGTTGCGGCATTTAAGGGTATTTTCCTATGAGTAAAGTCATCGCTTCACTTGAAAAGGTACTCCTTCCTTTTGCTGTTAAAATAGGAAAGCAGCCTCACGTTAACGCCATCAAAAACGGCTTTATTAAATTAATGCCGTTGACGCTGGCCGGGGCAATGTTCGTTTTAATTAACAACGTTTTTCTGAGCTTTGGTGAAGGTTCCTTTTTTTATTCATTAGGAATTCGGTTAGACGCTTCAACCATTGAAACCCTTAACGGTTTTAAAGCCATCGGCGGCAACGTATATAACGGTACGTTGGGTATTATGTCGCTGATGGCGCCTTTCTTTATTGGGATGGCATTAGCCGAAGAACGTAAGGTGGATCCACTGGCCGCGGGGTTATTGTCCGTTGCCGCCTTTATGACCGTCACCCCATACAGCGTGGGTGAAGCTTATGCTGTGGGTGCCAACTGGCTGGGTGGGGCAAACATTATTTCCGGTATCGTTATCGGTCTGGTGGTTGCCGAGATGTTCACCTTTATTATCCGTCGCAACTGGGTAATTCGCCTGCCGGATAGCGTACCGGGCTCCGTTTCCCGTTCATTTTCCGCGTTGATTCCAGGCTTCATTATTCTCTCCATCATGGGGATTATTGCCTGGGCGCTCTCTCACTGGGGCACAAACTTCCACCAGATCATCATGGACTCTATCTCTACGCCGCTGGCGTCGATGGGGGGCGTGGTCGGTTGGGCGTACGTGATTTTCACCTCCCTGCTGTGGTTCTTCGGCGTACATGGTTCACTGGCACTGGCCGCGCTGGACAGCGGTATCATGACCCCATGGGCACTGGAAAACGTTGCACTTTATCAGCAGTACGGCTCCGTTGATGCGGCGCTGGCAGCCGGTAAAACCTTCCATGTGTGGGCGAAGCCGATGCTGGACTCTTATATCTTCCTGGGGGGTACCGGGGCGACGCTGGGTCTGATCATCGCGGTCTTTATTGTCTCTCGTCGCGCTGACCATCGTCAGGTTGCGAAGCTGGCGCTGCCGTCAGGCATCTTCCAGATTAACGAGCCGATTCTGTTTGGTCTGCCTATCATCATGAACCCGGTGATGTTCATTCCATTCGTCCTGATTCAGCCGCTGCTGGCGGGGATCACTCTGACGGCCTATTACCTGGGCATTATCCCGCCTGTTACCAACATTGCGCCGTGGACCATGCCGGCGGGGCTGGGGGCGTTCTTCAACACCAACGGTAGTGTCGCGGCCTTCCTGCTGGCGATATTCAACCTCGGGATTGCAACACTGCTCTACATGCCATTCGTGGCGATAGCCAACAAAGCCGCGACCGTGATTGATGAAGAAGAGAGCGAAGAGGATATCGCCCTCGCACTGAAATTCTAAATATTGCCCGGCGCGGGGTAACCCGCGCCAGCGAAAAGGAGCTTAAAGATGTTAGATTTGGATAGTATCGTAGCCGAAGACGCCGTAGAGAACGATCTGGAAGAAGTGGTGATGGGGCTTATCATCAACTCCGGCCAAGCACGTAGCCTGGCGTATGCCGCCCTGAAGCAGGCCAAGCAGGGCGATTTTGCCGCCGCTAAGACCATGATGGATCAATCCCGTATCGCGCTGAATGAAGCGCACCTGGTGCAGACTAAGCTTATCGAAGGCGACCAGGGGGAAGGGAAGATGAAAGTCAGCCTGGTGCTGGTGCATGCACAGGATCACCTGATGACCTCAATGCTGGCACGCGAGCTGGTGGCAGAGTTAATTGAGCTTCACGAGAAGCTGCAGTAAGTCAGACTGAGTAGCAGGAGGTCAGCACGATGGAAATTAAAACCGCACTTGAACAGCAGCTGTTTAATGGCAAGAATTTTCACGTGGTTATTTACAACAAGACGGAGAGCGCCAGTGGTCTGCACCAGCATGACTACTACGAGTTCACGATTGTTCTGACCGGCCGCTACTATCAGGAGATTAACGGCAAGCGTGTCCTGCTGGAGCGCGGTGACTTTGTTTTCCTGCCGATGGGATCTTATCACCAGAGCTTTTACGAATTTGGTGCCACCCGTATTCTGAATGTTGGCGTCAGCAGACGTTTCTTTGAGAAACACTATCTGCCGCTGGTGCCGTTCTGCTTTGTGGCGTCACAGGTCTATCGCGTAAAAAACGAATTTATGACCTGGATCGAAACGGTGATCGCCTCGCTCAACTTCCGCGACAATGAGTTCGATGAATTTATTGAAACCGTGACGTTCTATGTGATGAACCGCCTTCGCCACCACCGTGAAGAGCAGCAGGTGAGCGACGACATTCCGCAATGGCTGCGCAGTACCGTCGAGTTGATGCACGACAAAGGGCAGTTCAGCGAGAATGCTCTGGAAAATATGGTGTCACTGTCCGGAAAATCCCAGGAATACCTGACCCGGGCGACACAGCGTTATTATCGTAAAACGCCCGTGCAAATTATTAATGAAATCCGCATTAATTTTGCCAAAAAACAGCTGGAAATTACCAACTACTCTGTCACCGATATTGCTTATGAGTCCGGTTACAGTAGCCCCAGCCTGTTTATTAAAACCTTTAAGAAATTTACCTCATTCACACCAAACAGTTACCGGAAGAATTTGACGGTAATTAATTAGTGCCTGGCGAGTGTATTCGCCACGAATATTGACTTGATTGCTTGCCCAAATAGCGGGAAGAGTCCGCTATACCTTGCAGGCGATTAACCTGATACGCTAAGGGAGATGTTATGCAAAAGAAATTAAAAGTCGTGACCATTGGCGGCGGCAGCAGCTATACCCCGGAATTACTGGAAGGTTTCCTGAAACGTTATCATGAATTACCGGTCAGTGAATTATGGCTGGTGGATGTTGAAGAAGGGCAGGAAAAGCTGAATATTATTTTTGACCTGTGCCAGCGAATGGTAGAAAAAGCCGGTGTGCCCTTAACCGTGCATAAAACCCTCGATCGTCGCCTGGCGTTGCAGGACGCTGACTTCGTTACCACTCAGCTGCGCGTGGGCCAGCTCAAAGCGCGTGAACTGGACGAACGCATTCCGCTGAGCCACGGCTATCTGGGACAGGAAACCAACGGCGCGGGCGGCCTGTTTAAAGGTTTGCGCACCATCCCGGTCATTTTTGACATCATCAAAGATGTGCAGGAGATCTGCCCGAACGCATGGGTGATTAACTTTACCAACCCGGCCGGGATGGTCACCGAGGCGGTCTATCGCCATACCAACTTCAAGCGTTTTATCGGCGTCTGCAATATTCCGATTGGCATGAAGATGTTCATCCGCGACGTGCTGGAGCTGACCGACAACGACGATCTCTCTATCGATCTGTTTGGCCTTAACCACATGGTGTTCATCAGAGATGTGATAGTCAACGGCCAGTCTCGCTTTGCTGAACTGCTGGACGGCGTGGCTTCCGGCCGCCTGACCGCTGCATCGGTGAAAAATATCTTCGACCTGCCGTTCAGCGAAGGGCTCATCCGTTCCCTGAATCTGCTGCCATGCTCGTATTTGCTTTACTACTTTAAGCAGAAAGAGATGCTGGCCATCGAAATGGGCGAGTACTATAAAGGCGGTGCCCGCGCTCAGGTTGTGCAGAAAGTTGAAAAGCAGCTGTTTGATTTGTATAAAGATCCAAACCTGAACGTGAAGCCGAAAGAGCTTGAACAGCGCGGTGGAGCGTACTATTCCGACGCGGCGTGCGAAGTGATCAACGCCATTTACAATGACAAGCAGGCTGAGCACTACGTCAATGTGCCGCACCACGGCCATATCGACAATATCCCGGCCGACTGGGCCGTAGAGATGACCTGTATCCTGGGCCGTGAGGGGGCAAAACCGCATCCGCGTATTACCCACTTTGATGACAAAGTGATGGGGCTCATCCATACCATCAAAGGGTTTGAAGTGGCGGCCAGCAACGCTGCGTTGAGCGGTGAGTTGAATGATGTGCTGCTGGCGTTGAACCTCAGCCCGCTGGTGCATTCCGACCGCGATGCGGAAGGGCTGGCCAGCGAGATGATACTGGCGCATGAAAAATGGCTGCCAAACTTTGCCGCCACGGTTGAGAAGCTCAAGCATCAACACCGTTAAGAGGACGTGCGATGGAAAACCTGCTGATCGTCAATGCTGATGATTTTGGCCTGTCTAAGGGGCAAAATTACGGCATTGTTGAAGCCTGCCGACGGGGTGTGGTGACTTCGACCACAGCGCTGGTGAATGGAGAGGCGATAGAGCACGCGGCGCAGCTGAGCCGTGAAGCGCCTGAGCTGGGCGTGGGCATGCACTTTGTGTTGACGCTGGGGAGGCCGCTTTCAGCGATGCCGGGCCTGACGCGTGACGGGCAACTCGGGAAATGGATTTGGGAACTGGCGGAGCAGGACGCGCTGCCGCTCGAAGAGATTGCCCGCGAGCTGGACTGTCAGTACAACCGTTTTGTTGACCTCTTTGGTCGCGAACCAACCCATATCGACAGCCATCATCATGTGCATATGATCCCGGCGATTTTTCCGCTCGTTGCGGATATTGCTCAGCGTAAAGGCGTGGCGATGCGTGTGGATCGTGACGTGCGCGGGTTGCCGGACTTTGCCGTGACCACATCGGAGGGGTTCAGCAGCGCATTTTACGGTGAGGAGATCGACGAAGCGCTGTTCCTGAAGGTGCTGGATGATTCCGCAGCCCGGGGGGAACGGTCGCTGGAGGTGATGGCGCATCCCGCGTTTGTCGATAACATCGTCCGTAAGAGCGCCTACTGCTGGCCGCGCCTGGCGGAGCTGGAGGTGCTGACGTCGCCGTCGCTTAAATACGCGATTGCCGAGCGCGGGTATCGGTTGGGGACTTTCGGGGATCTTTAAGACAAAGCCCGGTGGCGGCTTCGCCTTACCGGGCCTACAAAACCAGTCGAAATGTAGGCCGGGTAAGCGCAAGCGCCACCCGGCTTTTTTTACGCCGGTATCTGGTCAATCTTGCTGCTGCGCGACCAGACGCGGTGCGCGGCTAGCAGATCAAACAGCCTGGTCATAAACGCGTCGTCGACGTTATCGCCTTCCACAATCCCGTCTTCACCCTGATCGGCCACGTTCAGGCGTGCTTTAAACTGTCGCGCATCTCCGGAAAGGGCGATCGGTTTCAGATGCTTATAGGCTTCAAGCAGATAATAGACCGCGTCACCGTTGCTGAGCAGGCTGGCAATATCGCCGCACGGCACAATCACCGCGTCCACCGTCAGGGATGGCGCACCGGCAAAGGTGGCGGCAACCGGCAGCACTGACCCGTCATCGGCAGTTACTTCACCCATTCGGGAGTAGAGCAGTTTGGCGTGTACGCCTTTGGTTTTCAGCGCCTGCATGATCCCCAGCACGTCGCTGGCGCGGGTTTTGTCGTTAAGCAGGATCGCTACCACCCGGCCTTTAATCGAGCCTCCCGGCACCGCGTACAGGCTGAGCGACGGATCTTTTTTCACCCCGTTGACCTCTTTTGGCGGGGCAAGATTGCGTTGCTCATCCGTCAGCGTAATGCCGAGGTTATCGGCCACGCTCTGGGCGAGTTGAATATCAATGTGTGCCAGCTGATCGACCACGCGCTCGCGGATGTAGGTCCGCACAACCTTGCTCAGTTCAAAGCTGAAGCCGCCGATAATATGCTGCTGCTCAATCGGTGTCTGGCTGTTCCAGAACAGGCGAGGGTGGGCGTAATACTCTCCAAATGACGGGCTGCGCTCGCGGATTTTGTTGCCATCCACACGTTCCTGATACGACTCAAATCCACCCCGTTTCGGGCCAGGAGGCGTTTCACGCGGCCAGTTATCGTTGATGGAGTTGGGCTCATAGTTGGCCGGGTTGGTATCGATATCCTGACGATGCATCCCGTCGCGCTGGAAATTGTGGTACGGACAGGTGGGGCGGTTAATCGGAATTTCATGGAAGTTCGGCCCGCCGAGTCGGCTGATCTGCGTATCGGTGTAGGAGAACAGTCGCCCCTGCAGCAGCGGATCGTTGGTGAAATCCAGGCCCGGGACGATATGACCGGGGTGGAAAGCCGCCTGTTCGTTCTCGGCAAAGAAGTTATCCGGGTTGCGGTTAAGCACCATTTTGCCCACCAGCTGAACCGGTACCAGCTCCTCGGGGATCAGTTTGGTCGGATCCAGCAGGTCAAAATCGAATTTGAATTCGTCCTCTTCCGGGATCAGCTGTAACCCCAACTCATATTCCGGGAAGTCGCCCGCTTCAATGGATTCCCACAGCTCGCGGCGATGGAAGTCCGGATCGCGCCCGGTCAGCTTCTGGGCTTCATCCCACACCAGCGAGGCCTTCCCGGCGACCGGTTTCCAGTGGAAACGGACAAACGTCGCTTTGCCCTCGGCGTTGATCATCCGGAAGGTATGAATGCCAAACCCTTCCATGGTGCGATAGCTGCGCGGGATCCCACGGTCAGACATCGCCCACATCACGTTGTGTAACGTCTCGGGTTGCAGGGAGACATAGTCCCAGAAGGTGTCATGCGCACTTTGTCCCTGCGGTATCGCCCAGTGGGGCTCCGGTTTTACCGCATGGACAAAGTCAGGAAATTTATGCGCATCCTGAATGAAAAAGACTGGGGTGTTATTGCCTACCAGGTCGAAAATACCCTCTTCGGTATAAAACTTGGTGGCAAAGCCGCGAATATCTCGCACGGTATCTGCCGAACCTGCGCCACCCTGCACGGTGGAAAAGCGCACAAATACGGGGGTGATCTTATCCGGGTCTGAAAGGAAGTCAGCTTTGGTGATTTCCTTCAGGCTCTTGTAAGGCTGGAAATAGCCGTGAGCGGCGGAACCGCGCGCGTGCACGATACGCTCCGGGATACGCTCATGGTCAAAGTGGGTAATTTTTTCCCGTAGGATGAAGTCTTCCAGCAGAGTCGGTCCGCGGGATCCCGCGCGCAGGGAATTCTGATCGTCAGCGATGCGCACCCCCTGATTGGTGGTCAACGCATAGCCTTCTCCGCCTTTGCGGTGCGGTTCGAGTGATTTTAGCTTCTCATTGCCGGTGTCCGGCGATTTCATACTACCGGGCGCGGTCGGCTGCTCGCCAGGGGCTGAGGGGCCCGGTGAAGGGCGATGAGAGCCATCTTCAGGTGCAAGGGAGTCCATACCCGGCTGTGATTCTTCAGTGCCATGAATGGGTGATTGATGTGTGTTATCTTTGTTCGACATTGCACGCTTCTCCTTTATTCATTCCTAAAAAACCCTCTTAACTATAGAACAATGTACGGAAAGGGCAGGCGAACTCAGCTTTTTCAGACACCGCCTTAGTAAAAGAGGCGGTCCACCACACGCAAGGCGCGACGCGTGGGGGCAGGATCGGCTATCATAGAAATTTCCTGCTTTCAGAATGTGCTTTAATGAACCAGTCGCTTATGAAACCTCTTCGTCAACAAAATCGCCAGGTTATTAGCTACGTGCCCCGTGTCGAACCCGCTCCCCCTGAACATGCGCTGAAGGTGGATGGCTATCGCGATGTCTGGCAGTTACGTGGCAAATATGTGGCCTTTGTGCTGATTGGCGAGCATTTCCGTCGTTCTCCGGTGTTTACTGTGCCGGAAGCGGCCCAGCGGTGGGCCATGCAGGTCCGTCAGGATGAAGAAATTCAGGAATAGTTTTTTATACAGAACATCCCGTTTGTAAAACGGGATATATTGCTCCGATGAATATATGGCTATTATTCATCGGAAAATAAATGTGCATTCCTGTCTGGAATGTATATTTGAAATAAATAACACTTCAGGGTTATCTGTTTTTTATGATCCTGGTCACTAATTTTTTTTGACACCTCCTAATGCTCTGATTTAATGCTGAAAAAATAATGTAATATTTTAATTCATTAATTCTATCCTTTAAGTGTTGCGTCTGTTAAACACCTATGGGTCAGAAAAATGAATAAATCCTGTGCGTTGCAAAACGATGGTTTTCACTTTTCTCGTCTGGCTATCGCCATTCGAAATGCAATCCCTGCTTTAGTCCTGGCTTCACTGCCGGTTTACGCCGATACCATTATTGATAGTCAAACCTCGTCCTATATATTGTCTGGCCCAGGTCCGTTTATAATGCCTGCACCTAACGATATTACTGTTAGCTCGGGTAGCGCAATCAGCGGCGATAATTCACAAAACTGGCTGGTAACCATTGATGATGGGGCGACGGTCAACGGTGGCTCATATGGCCTGAATCTGGGGTCCGCATCGCAAGGTACGGTGTTGAATCTCAGTGGTGATGTCACCACATCCGGCGGTGGTTCCGGCGGGAATGCCGCCGGGGTTAAGTTGAATAATGGCGGTACGCTGAATATTTTGTCTACCGGTTCTATCGACAGCAACAGCGACGGGATATTTTTGACATCGGGCGGTACGGTTAATAACAGTGGTGTAGTGAGCGGTGCCGATGGCGGAACGTCAGTCTATTTCAGTAATGGTACTGGTAGCTATGTGGGGGACAGTACTTCATCCATTGGCGGCGGGTACGGTATTATTGTCGACTCGGGCACCTCAACAATTAGCAACGCCGGTAAAATTGACTTACTGCATAATGGCGTTTGGTTCCGGGGTAGTTCCTCTGGCTCTGTCGATAACCAGGCGGGTGGCATAATTAATTCAACCAGCACCAGTAATTATGGGATTGATATAAGCGCATCAGGAACGGTTACTATTTCCAACGAAGGTTCTATTACTGGTAATACCGGGATCCTGTTAGGGACCAGCGGGCATACTCTGACAAACAGTGGCATTATTATCGGTTCCGGGGGAACCGCTATTTCGCTGACGGGGAATAATAACGCCGTCACCCTCGACACAGGGAGTAATATCACCGGCAATATCACGGCAACCGGAACCGGTAATACCCTGACGTTGAACGGACAGGGAACGCTTAGCAGTAACGTCACGGGTGTACAAAGCATTACTGTCGCGGCAGATGTCGGCCAAAGCTGGATCCTTAGCGGCTCCTCGACTACGACGGGAATCACGAACCAGGCGCTGTATGTGCAAAGCGGCACTCTGATCCTTAATGGCGCAGTGGACAACGGTAGTACTGGCGGGGGAACCACCATCAACGGCGACGCGGTCCTCCAGCTTGGTAATAATTCCGCCAGCGGCAGCGTAACGGGGAATATTGTTGATAACGGCACGCTGCGCTTCTCCCGCACCGATGACATTAGTTTTGCCAATCTCATCAGCGGCAGCGGGCGCGTCAACCAGGCCGGAAGCGGCCAGACCACGCTGACCAGCGCCAATACCTACACCGGCGGCACCGTTGTAGATGCGGGAACCCTGAACGCGTCTGATGTCGACGCTCTCGGAACCGGAAATGTCACCATCAATAATGCAGGAACGCTGGACCTCTCTTTCACCGGTGATGTTTTCACCAACACCATCACCAATAACGGTGTGCTGGATGTGATTGCCGCGGATAACTCACTCGACGGAAACATCTCCGGGACGGGGGAGAACCGCGTCAGCGCACTCAATACGACCTTCAATGGCGATAACAGCGGCTTCTCCGGTCTCTGGAATATCCTCAGCAGTGGCTCGATGTTTGCCAAAGCGACGCAAAATCTGGGTGAGGGCGCGGTTCAACTGGCCGGGATATTGAACGTAGTCCCGGTGACAGGCGGTTTTCTTTTTAGCAATGCCCTCACCGGAGCCGGGATACTCAAAGTCGAATTGACGAGCGGCAACGCCTTTAATTTTGCCAGCAGCGTGGGAAACCTTTTTACAGGCACGCTGGAAATGGGCTCTGGCACCTTCAACCTTGATGGTGATAACACCCTGGCGCTAACCAACGCCACGCTGCAGCTTGATTTGGGCGGGACCACCACCGTGGGGGCAGCCCAGCAAAATGTAGGTAACCTGACGCTAAACGGCGGCATTTTACGCTTCCCGGACCTGCCTGCGGGCACAATCAATACCGGAGAGCTGAACATGCTTTCCGGCACCATCCGGGTTGATCCTGACGCCATTGTCGATATCAGTAATTTGTTGAAGGCAGACGATGGCGCGGGCGTGCAGCTGGTGACATCAACCAGCAACACCGGTGCGGCGTCAGCGCTGTCGCTTCAGGATTTAACCGGAAATACCTTAACCACGTCTCAGGCGAACGTCACGCAGGGAGGCAATACCGTGGCGGTGGCGACCTACGGTGATTTCGGCCTGACCGAGAGCGGTGGGCTGGCCGTCGGGTACACCTTAAGCCAGCTGGATATCCAGGCAGGGCAAACCTTAACCCTCTCTGGCGACGCGGCCACCCCTTCCGGCGCGGCAGATATGAAAGCGTTGCTGAGCGGCAGCGGTAATCTGGCGGTCAATGCGACCGACGCCATTACCCTGACAAACGCGGGCAATACCTATACCGGCACCACGACCGTGACCGGTGGCACCCTGCGTGCGGGTGCGTTAAACGTGATTGACGACAGCAGCCAGGTCACCTTAAACAGCGGAACTGCGTTCGATCTGAACGGTTTCGATCAGAGCGTTAATAACCTCAGCGGTGCCGGAAACGTGACCCTGGGGGCAAATATCCTGACGGAGAATACCGCAGGCACCGTGACCTATGGCGGCGTAATCAGCGGCACCGGGGCAGTGACGGCCGCCGGAACAGGAACCTGGATCCTGACGGGGGATAATAACTGGACCGGTGGCACAACCATTGATTCTGGCGTATTACAGCTGGGGGCCGGTGGTACCACGGGGGGGATTACCGGCGATATCACCAACAACGGTGCGCTGGTGGTCAACCGTTCCAGTGCCCTGACGCTGGGCGGAGCCATTGACGGGACGGGGACGCTAACCCAAAGCGGAACGGGAGAGACCACGCTGAGCGGGGCAAACAGCTACAGCGGCGGGACAACGGTCAGCGCTGGCACCCTGAATGCCGCCAGTGCGACGGCGCTGGGCACAGGCGACGCGACGGTCGGCAGCGGTGCGACGCTGGATCTCTCCTTCACCGGTGGAACCCTGACGAACAATATCGCCAACGCAGGTCTGCTGGCGGTCACCGGCGCGAATGCGACGCTCAGCGGCAGCATCACCGGGGCGGGCGAGAACCGCATCAGCTCCCTGAATACCACGCTGAGCGGCGATAACACCCTCTTTACCGGCAACTGGAATATCACTAACGGCGCTTCGGCGAACGTGACCGGCGGGCAAAACCTGGGGGATGCCGCCGTTAATCTGGACGGCACGCTGAATATTGCTCCGGCTAGCGGGGGATATACCTTTACCAACGCCCTGACCGGCGGGGGCCTGATGACCGCCACCGTGACAGGCGGCAACGCCTTTGCCTTTGATGGCACCGTCGGCAGCGCCTTTACCGGTACGCTGCAGCTCGGGCAAGGCACGTTTGCTCTCTCGGGCGTTAACACCACCACTCTGACCAACGCTACCCTTCAGCTTGATGGCGGCAACACCACAACGGTGGGGAGCGGCACGCAAACACCCGGCAACCTGACGCTGAACGGCGGAACCCTGCGCTTTGCGAATCTCGCCTCCGGGGTGATCGCTACTGGCCAGCTGGGGCTGACGTCCGGGACAGTGCAAATCGATCCCACCCAGGTCGCCAGCAGCGGGGGCTCGCTGTTAACCGAGGATGATGGTTCCGGGCTGCAGTTGATTACCGCCACCGGCACCAGCGGTGCCGCATCGAACCTGACCCTGACAGATCTCTCCGGGGCCGCGCTGAGCAGCTCGCTGGTTAATATTGACCAGAACGGCGCGACGGTCGCCATTGGTACCTACGGCTACAGCCTGAACAATACCAATGGGCTGGGCGTCGGTTACACCCTTAACCAGCTCGATCTGCAGTCCGGCCAGACGCTTACGCTTTCTGGTGACACCGCCACCCCGGCCGGCGCGTCGGACATGAAGGCGTTAATCAGCGGCAGTGGCAATCTGGCGATCGACGCGACCAACGCGCTCACCCTCACCAATGCCGGTAACACCTATACCGGTACCACCACGGTAACGGGCGGTACGCTGCGCGCAGGCGCGCTTAATGTGATTGATGACAGCAGTCAGGTCACGCTGAACAACGGCACCACTTTCGACCTGAACGGCTTCAATCAGAGCGTGAATAATCTGACCGGCACGGGCAACGTCACGCTGGGTGCCAGCACCCTGACGGAGAACACCACCGGCAGCGTCACCTACGGGGGCGCGATCGGCGGCACCGGCTCGGTCACCACCGCAGGCACCGGGACGTGGATCCTCACCGGGAATAACGCCTGGACCGGCGGTACGACGCTGGGCGGTGGGGTATTACAGCTGGGCGCGGGCGGCACCAGCGGGTCGATTGTCGGCAATGTGGTGAACAATGCTGGACTGGTTATTAACCGTTCAGATGATGTCACCCTGGCGGGGGCAATAAGCGGTTCAGGGACACTGACCCAGAACAGCTCTGCGACCGGGACGACGACGTTAACCGGAACGAATAGCTACACCGGGGCGACCACCGTGCAGCAGGGCACCCTGCAGTTGGGCAACGGCGGGACCACCGGCTCGCTTGCCGGCACCAGCGCGATTACGCTCGACAGCGGGGCGGCGCTGGCCTTTAACCGCAGCAACGCCATGACGGTCGCCAACGCGATTACCGGCGATGGTCGGGTCACGCAGGTCGGCAGCGGAACGACCGTGATGAGCGGCACCAGTGCCTATACCGGCGGGACCACGGTGGCGGCAGGAACGTTAAACGCCGCGAACAGCAGAGCTCTGGGTAGCGGGGCGGCAACCGTTGACAGCGGTGCCAGCCTGCTGCTCTCGTTCAGTAACGGTACGTTTACCAATGCTGTTGCCAATGGCGGATTACTGAACGTCACAGGCGCGGGGAATACGCTCAACAGCACCTTCACCGGGGCGGGCGAGAACCGTATCAGTGCGCTCAATACTACGCTTGGCGGGGATAATACCCTCTTTACCGGCAACTGGAACATTATCAGCAGCGGTGAGGCGAACGTGGCGGGCGGACAAAACCTCGGGGACGCCGCCGTTAATCTGGACGGTACCCTGAACATTGCCCCGGCCAGCGGGAATTATACCTTCACCAATACCCTGACCGGCTCAGGGCTGATGACCGCAGCGCTTGCCAGCGGCAGTAGCTTTGCCTTTGATAATACCGTCGGCAGCGCCTATACCGGCACGCTCCGCCTGGGGCAGAGCCTTTTCAACCTGGCGGGTGACAATACCGCGGCGCTGACCAACGCGACCTTGCAGCTGGATAACAACAGCGAAACCACGGTGGGCGCGGGAACGCAAACCATCGGCAACCTGACGATGAACGGCGGGGCACTCGTCTTTAACGGCGAGGTTCCGCCCGGACAGCCGGATGGCGCGGTGGCGGTGGGCGACCTGACGCTAAACAGCGGTGAAATTCGCACCGAAGCGCCGACCGCCGGTATTCCTAACCCGGCGCCAACGGGGCAGAACCTGATGGAAGAGGACGATCGGGCGATCCTGTCCCGGCTGGTCTCCGCTTCCGGCACGGTGACCGGTACCGCGAATAACCTGACCCTGACTGACCATGATGGCAACGTCATCAGCGATCCGCAGCAGTTTGCGATAACGGAAGGGGGGACGGCGGTGGCCAATGCCACCTACAACTATGCCCTCAGTACCGGAACCAGTAACGACGGCCTGTATATCCAGTACGGTTTAACCACGCTCGATCTGCTGAGTGCTCAGACGTTACATCTGACGTCGGATGCCGGAGCGACTGGGGCCGCGGCAACGCTGTCGGCGCAGGTGACCGGCGTCGGTAATCTTGACGTTGATGCCAGTGCGGCTGGCGGCCAGACCGTTACCCTCAATAACAGCAGCAACAACTACACCGGGACCACCAGCGTATCCGGCGGAACGCTGCGTCTGGGCAGCAATCAGGCGCTCGGTAACACCAGCCTGCTTACCATCAACACCGGCGCAAACGCCAATATCAACGGCATGACCCAGACCATTGGCGCGCTGGCGGGCGATGGCGGTCTGGCGATTAACGGCGGTAACCTGACCATCAGCAACGGAGGAACGTTTGGCGGGGTGACCAGCGGCGCGCTCGGTAATCTGACGCTCACTGGCGGCACGCTGACCCTGACGGGGGCAAATACCTTTACCGGCCTCACCACCATTAACAGCGGCGCGACCATGCAGGTTGGCGCGGGCGGGACAACCGGAAGCGTTGCCGGGCCGATCGCGGATAATGGCACCCTGAGCTTTAATCGCAGCGATAACGAGGCCCTGACGGGGGTGGTGTCCGGTAGCGGTGAACTGCACCAGGACGGTGCCGGTACGTTGTTTATCAACAGCAGCGTCGGAGTGACCGGGCCGGTGGTCATTAATAGCGGAACCGTAAGCATCGGTGATGGCACCACGGACGGCAGCGTAGCCGGAAATATCGTCAACAACAGCGCCCTGCAGTTCAACCGCAGCGACTGGCGCTACGGTGGCGTGATTAGCGGGGCGGGGATGGTGGAACAGGTCAGCGGCAGTCAGACGACACTGACCGCAGCCAACACCTACAGCGGCGCCACTACCGTCAGCGCAGGAACGTTAAACGCGGCGAACGTTGCCGCCCTGGGAACCAGCGCCGCGACGGTTAACAGTGGCGCAACGCTGGCGCTCTCGTTCGCGAACGGCACCTTTGGCAACGCGGTGGACAATAACGGCGTGCTGAACATCAGCGGTGCCGGAAACACCCTCACCACCGACATCACCGGTACGGGAACCAACCGCGTCAGCGCCCTGCAAACCACAATAGCAGGGGATAACAGCGGCTTTAACGGCAGCTGGGATATTACCGGCAGCGGTGGGGCGACCGTTACCACTCAGGAAAACCTCGGCGGCTCACCGGTGCAGTTGAACGGCATTCTCAACGTCAGCCCGGCCAGCGGCGGCTTTACGTTTATCAACGCGCTGACCGGCAGCGGTCTGCTGGCCGCGACAATGGGAAGTATCAGCGATGCCTTTAACTTTGCGGCCACGGCGGGGAACGCGTTTAACGGCATTGTGGCGCTACGTCGCGGTACGATGGCGCTGGAGGGTGATAACACCAGCGCGTTAGCCAACGCAACGCTGTCGCTGGGGATCGGTGCAATCGCCACGCTCAACAGCGACCAGACTATCGGAAACCTGACGTTCAACGGCGGGCTGCTGGACGTGGCGATGAGCACGCCTTCTTCGGCAAATATCCTGACGGTGAATAACCTGAACGTCGATTCTGCCGTTACGCCGCCAGACGTGGGCGTCGTTAATCTGCAGACCACCTCCCTGCCACCGGGGACTAAACCAGACGGCAACTTCCTCGATCAGGATAACGAGGTGGATAACGGTATTCAGGTGGTGAAAGCGACAACCGTCAGTTCGGAAGGGACGCATCTGACCCTGCTGCTGGATGGCGCAGCCCCGGCTGACGAGACGGATCAGGTCTCTGACGGCTTTGGTCATGACGACGTGCTGGCCACCTATGGCTATACCGCCGTCATGACCGCGGGTGCGAATGCCCCTGGCGGTCCGGGGTTGTACGCGGGATATATGTTGAAAGTGCTGAACAGCCAGTCAACGGCGGTGATCGATACCACCGGAGCCACCGACAGCACGCTGGGTGCACAGCTGACCGGCGTGGGGGATTTCGAATTCCGCGCCAACGACGGCACCCTCACGCTGGCGAATACCGCGAACGATTATCAGGGGAATACGCAGGTAACCAGCGGTACCTTGCTGCTCGGTGGGAACAACACCCTCGGCCAGACCCGCGCCCTGAACATAGCTGATGGTGCGACGACCAACCTCAACGGATTCAGCCAGAGCATTGGCGCGCTCAACGGCGCGGCGGGGAGTACGCTCGCGCTGAACGGCGGCGCGTTGACCGTAACCAATGGCGGGCAGAGCGACGGGGCGTTAACCGGGGGCGGTAACCTCAATCTGACCGGCGGCGAGCTGATCGTTACACACGCTAACGATGCGCTGACCGCGACCGTGGATATCGACAGCGGGGCAACGGCGCGCCTCAAAAACGCGGGCGGGCTGGGCAGCGGCGCGGTCACGCTGGACGGCACGCTGGTGCTGGATACCGTAAAAGGATCCCTGGCTAATGCCGTCCAGGGAACTGGCGCCATGAATCTGGTCAACAGCAGCGACGTGATCCTCACCGGCAATAACGCGGGCTTTAGCGGCGACATCAACATTGGTACTGCGAATCGCCTGACGGCGCAGCAGCCTGCCAGCCTCGGTACGTCCACTCTCATCAATAACGGCGAACTGGTGCTGAACGCCAGCGACAACTGGGCGTTTGCCAACACGATGAGCGGCAGCGGCCTGTTGACCAAAGCGGGCGCCGGGAGGGTTACGCTTGCCAGTGATTATGCCCATACGGGGGGCACGCACGTTGAATCAGGTACGCTGGCGCTGGATAACCGCGCGGCGGCTCTCTCCGGCGGCGGGGCCGTCACGGTGGATGAGGGGGCCACGCTCGGCGGCTACGGTAAGATCGTCGGGAATGTCACCAGCAGAGGGACGGTTTCCGCCGGTGATGCCATTACCTCGCTGACCGGTGGTGCAGGGAATCTGACCATCCAGGGGGATCTCGATAACTTCAATACCGTTAACCTGGCGGGGAATAGCGTGGGCAACACGCTCACCGTCACCGGGAACTATACCGCCCACAGTACGCTGGTGTTCAATACGGTGCTGGGCGGGGATAATTCGAAAACCGATAAGCTGGTGGTGCAGGGCGATACCAGCGGTCATACCGACGTTTATGTCAATAACAAAGGCGGAAGCGGCGCGCAGACCGTCAATGGTATTCGCGTCATTGAGGTGGATGGGGCGTCAAACGGGGACTTTACCCTTGCGAACCGCGTGGTCGCCGGTGCTTATGATTATCAGCTGTTAAAAGGCACGCCAACCAGCAATGACGGCGACTGGTATCTGCGGGTTCCCGTTGAGCAACCGGTCGTGCCGATTCGCCCGGAAGCGGGGGCCTATCTGGGTAACCAGAGCGCGGCGATGGACATGTTCACCCACAGCCTGCACGACCGTCTGGGGGAAAGCCTGTTTGTCACCGGTAACGGTCAGCAGCTGAACGCGCCGTCCGCCTGGATCCGCACCTTCGGCAGCCGTACCGACAGCCGAAGCGCGGGACAGATTGGGCAGGATACCTGGAGTAACGGCCTGCAGCTTGGTTTCGATCTTGCCAGTAACCTGCAGGTCCAGAACCGCTGGCAGGTGGGTGTCATGGCGGGCTACGGCTCCGCGCGGACCCGTAACCAGAGCGACGGCCAGAGCACCGTCGCCCGCAGCAAAGTGGATGGCTACAGCGTCGGTCTGTATGGGACCTGGTTTGCAGATGGACGCCCGGAAGGGACGGGACCGTACATTGATACCTGGACGCAGTATGGCTGGTACAACAACAAGGTGAACGGGGACGATCTGCCAGAACAGAAATACGACAGCACGACCCAGGCCGTTTCGGTGGAGGGAGGCTGGGCCTTCAACGTCTATAACACCTCGCTGATGAGCTTCTTCGTGCAGCCTCAGGAGCAGGTTATCTACACGCATTACGATGCGGACGATGTGAAAGAGGACAACGGTACAAAAGTGAAGATGAACGACGGTGGTTTCAGCAACCGTCTGGGCGTAAGGATCTACGGCTATTCTGCAGACAAGAAGGGACGTCAGTGGCAGCCGTTTATCGAGGCGAACTGGCTCTACAACGGCTATACCGACGCCGTGAAAATGGACAGCACGCGTCTGGAATCCGATACGCCGAAGCATCGCTATGAGGTAAAAGCTGGGGTAGAAGCGAAACTGAGTAATCAGTGGAGCCTGTGGGGCAACATCGGTACCCAGCAGGGCGCCAGCGAGTACCGTAACGTGGAGGGCGGTCTCGGGGTGAAATACACCTGGTAAAAATAGCGGACATAAAAAAGCCCATCACGTCGCGGATGGGCTTTTTTTATTCTCACAGGAACGTGATTAACGGTGCGCCAGCTCGGCGTCGTCTTCACTATCCAGAATGGCTTTGTCGGTCTGCTTCAGCCACTGGCTGGTCAGCGTACCGGCCGTCATTGAGCCGCTCACGTTCAGTGCGGTACGCCCCATGTCGATCAGCGGTTCAACGGAGATCAGCAGGGCCACCAGCGTCACCGGCAGGCCCAGTGCAGGCAGAACAATCAGCGCGGCGAAAGTAGCACCGCCGCCCACGCCCGCAACGCCTGCGGAGCTAATGGTGACAATACCGACCAGCGTCGCAATCCAGACCGGATCCAGCGGGTTGATCCCAACCGTTGGCGCAACCATCACGGCCAGCATCGCCGGGTAGAGACCCGCACACCCGTTCTGACCAATCGTGGCACCAAAGGAGGCCGAGAAGCTGGCGATAGACTCAGGTACACCCAGGCGACGAGTCTGCGCTTCGACGTTCAGCGGAATAGATGCGGCGCTGGAACGGCTGGTGAAGGCAAAGGTCAGTACCGGCCAGACTTTACGGAAGTATTTCAGCGGACTGACGCCGTTCACACCCAGCAGGATGCCGTGTACGACAAACATAATGCCCAGACCCAGATAAGAGGCGACGACGAAGCTGCCCAGCTTAATGATGTCCTGCAGGTTAGAGCCAGCAACCACTTTGGTCATCAGTGCCAGAACACCGTAAGGGGTCAGCTGCATCACCAGACGAACCAGCTTCATCACCCAGCTTTGCAGGGTATCAATAGCGGTCAGCACGCGCTCGCCTTTCGGCGCATCGTCTTTCAGCAGCTTCAGTGCCGCCACGCCCAGGAAGGCAGCAAAAATCACCACGCTGATGATGGAAGTTGGGCTGGCGCCTGTCAGGTCAGCAAACGGGTTCTTCGGAATGAAGGAGAGCACCATCTGCGGCACCGTCAGGTCAGCGACTTTACCCACGTAGTTGGTCTGAATTGCGGTCAGACGCGCGGTTTCAGCGGTACCCTGAACCAGACCTTCGGCGGTCAGGCCGAACAGGTTAGTCACCAGCACCCCCACCAGCGCAGCAATCAGCGTGGTAAACAGCAGCGTACCGATGGTCAGGAAACTGATTTTACCCAACTGCGTAGCGTTATGCAGACGAGCAACAGCGCTCAGAATAGAGGCAAATACCAGCGGCATGACGATCATCTGCAGCAACTGGACATAGCCGTTACCGACAATATTGAACCACTGAATGGAGTCTTTCAGTATCGGGCTATCGGAGCCGTAGACGGCATGTAAGGCCAGGCCAAACACGACACCCATGACCAGACCCACCAGCACTTTCTTCGCCAGGCTCCACTGTTTGTGACGCGCCTGGGCGAGAAGCAATAGCAATATAACGAACACGACAATGTTCGCGATGAGTGGAAAATTCATCCCCGTTCTCCTGATTTATTATGTGGCCGGTTTTTACCGGTCCTGTTGGCGCAAGGTTAGCAGAAGTGTGATGTCGCGCTTATATCCAAATGGAATGGGTTATGACAAATGCGATAATTTTGCTGGTTTACTGTTCAATCTGGTGATGAATAAAGCGATTGAACTGAAATTGCAGCGAATTGATCATCTGAGATGACCAGCGCACTGCACTGTTTTCGGGCAATGTCTGCGGCATCCAGACGGCATAGGCGAACAGAGCCATGCACAACACGCGCTCAAGCTGATTCCCTTTCTGGGGAACGAGAACAGGCAGGCGGAAACGCCAGCGGCAGGGCCACAGCAGCGGCACGCCAGCAGGCGTCAGCATATCGGCGAGAATATGACTCAAATAGCCCAGCACCATGCCCTGAATGGCATCGGCGGGCACTATCCAGCTTTCAGGTACTTTTAAATAGAACAGCGTCAGCAGGGCAAACACGGCCAGCAGGCTGTGCGTAAACCCGCGATGGCCAAACGCACGGGCGATTGGTTTTGAGATCCACTTCAGGCGTTGCCCAAGAAAAGATTTAGGATGGTCGATGTCGGGTAACAGGCAGGTCAGCACGGCAGAAGGAACAATATGCCACCAGTCCCCCTGTGCAAGCACGGGGGTAAGCTCAGCGTTTTTGGCAAATACTGCGCACGCAATGGAAAAAAGCAGGTGGCCTTCCGCCGTCATGATAAAACCCAGGAAACTGTCGATTCATACAGTATAGGGTTTTTATACAGTAGGCGAAAGAGGTGACGGTGTAACTCTTTGTCACAAAGCGGGTCAACGCGCCAGCCAGCCCCCGTCGACGGCCAGGGTATGGCCGTTCACGTAGTCTGAGGCGGCGGAGGCCAAAAACACCACCGGGCCCTGCAGATCTTCCGGTACGCCCCAACGCCCGGCAGGAATGCGGTCAAGGATTTCCTGGCTACGCTGCTCGTCATCACGCAGCTGCTGCGTATTATTGGTCGCCATGTAACCCGGTGCGATAGCGTTGACGTTAATGCCATGCGCCGCCCACTCGTTCGCCAGCAGACGGGTGATCCCCAGCACGCCACTTTTTGAGGCGGTATAAGAGGGCACGCGGATGCCGCCCTGGAAGGAGAGCATTGAGGCGATGTTGATGATTTTCCCACCCTGACCCTGGGCGATAAACTGCTTTGCCACGGCCTGTGAGAGGAAAAAGACGGATTTCAGATTGAGGTCGATCACCTCATCCCAGTCCTTTTCCGTGAACGCCAGCGCATCTTCCCGGCGAATCGTCCCGGCGTTATTCACCAGAATATCGACGCGCCCCATCTCAGCGACGGCACGCTCCACAACGCCCTGAAGACTCGCCTGCTGGCCGAGGTCGGCCCGAATGGCCGTAAACCGTCTGCCGAGCGCCGTCACGCTGGCCGCTGTTTGCTCAGGCGCTTTACGGTTGACGCCCACGATATCGCAGCCCGCCTGTGCCAGCGCGATGGCCATGCCTTGCCCCAGACCGGTATCGCATCCGGTGACGATGGCCACTTTTCCTGAAAGAGTAAAGGTATCCAGTATCATTCGCGCCTCAGAAGCAGATGATTGTCGTTCTGAAACTTAGAATAGGAGTCGGGCGTGAGAAATGCAACCAAAATGGAACGGTGTTTTATTTTATTTTCAGGCAGCACGAGGCTGCCTGAAACAGAGCGTTTATTCGCCTCGCAGGTGTTGCACCGTCAGGTCAGCCAGGGAGTTTAGCTTCACGTCGGCAAGCGCAAAACGGGGATCGTGTCGGCCCTCTTCAGCAGGAACGACAATGGAACGCATCCGCGCAGCTTTAGAGGCCACCATGCCGTTAACGGAATCTTCCAGCGCCACGCAGGTTAGCGGATCAAGACCGAGCTTAGCGGCACAATCCATATACACCTGGGGATGGGGCTTACTGTAGGGGAGCTTTTCCGCAGAGGCCAGCGCATCGAAACTGTCACGCAGCTCGAACATGGTGAGCACTTTTTCCAGCATGTGCAGCGGGGAGGCGGAGGCCAGTCCCACCTTCAGCCCCTGCGCCTTGCACAGGGCGACAGCTTCACGGACGCCCGGCAGCAGCGGCCTGGACTCTTCCACCAGCGCAATGGCGCGGCTGATAATGCGGGCGGTGACCTCATCGCGATCCGGGCCCACCCATGGCTGATGGGCATACCACAGGTCAACCACCATATCGATACGCAAGCCCAGCGTATCCGGAAGTTCATGGCGGCGGCTGATATCGACGCCGAGGCTGGCCATGACGTCCAGTTCAGCACGATCCCAGAGCGGTTCGGAATCGATCAGTAATCCATCCATGTCAAAAATAGCGGCAAGAATTTGGCGCGGTGTCGACATCACAACGTCTCCTTATTAAGGGTGTACGACAGACGATACGTGCTAAGTACAGTCTGCAATTTAGCATATTGCCTTTAAAGATCGGGCGAAAATGACGGTCAGGAGGTAGACTTAGCCACAAATAACGCGTCTTTATGAAGAGGAACTGATGACGTATCAACAAGCTGGACGCATTGCTGTCTTAAAACGGGTTGCTGGCTGGGTGATTTTTATTCCTGCCGTTATTTCTACGCTGATTTCTGTGCTCAAGTTTATGTACGATCACAGCGAAAAACAGCCGGGTATCAATGCGGTCATGCTTGATTTTGCGCATGTCATGATTGAGATGATGCGTTTCAACACGCCATTTTTGAATATCTTCTGGTTCAACTCGCCCACGCCGGACTTTCACCAGCAGCTGAATATCGGGTTTTGGGTGATTTATGCGCTGATCTTTGTCGCCATGGCGTTACAGGCGTCAGGCGCACGCATGAGCCGTCAGACCCGTTTTTTACGTGAAGGGGTGGAAGACCAGATGATTCTGGAACAGGCCAAAGGCCCGGAAGGGATGACGCGTGAACAGATCGAGTCCCGCATCGTGGTGCCGCGTCACTCTATCTTCCTGCAAATCTTTCCGCTCTATGTCCTGCCGGTGATCATTATTGTGGCGGGCTACTTCTTTTTCTCACTGCTCGGCTTTTTATAATCACAGGGTGGCCTGAGGCCACCCGTCCTGCCTTCACGCGGCCAGTACGCGCTCAAGCGCCCGCTGTGCGTTCACCAGATGCTCACCCCCAAACAGGATTGCGCGGTTCATCAGGGTATAAAGCTGATACACCGGCTGGCGGTCAAGGAAGCCCTGCGGTAAGGGGGAGATTGACTGATAGCCGTCATAAATTTGTGGCGGCTGCTCGGGGTGGAGGGGCAACATGGCGAGGTCGCACTCTCTGTCGCCCCAGTAGCAGGCCGGATCGTATATATAAGGCCCATTGGGGCCCAGCGCGCAGTTATCGGACCACAAATCGCCATGCAGCAAAGAAGGCTGAGGCTGATGAGAGGCCAGGCGCTGCTGTATATGCTCGACGATGGCATCAATGTTGCCAAATTCGAGGCCTTTCTCGGCGGCGAGCTCAAGTTGCCAGCCGATACGCTGCTCGGCAAAAAAAGTTGACCAGCGGCGTTGCCAGGCATTCGGTTGTGGTGTGGTGGAGAGATCGTTATCAAAGTCGAGACCAAACTGCGGCTGGTCGCTCCATTGATGCAGGCGCGCTATCTGCTGTCCCAGAATAAACGCATTGTGGGCATCCAGCGGACGGGCAGGGAGATATTCCATCACCAGAAAGCTGTAGTCGCGGTCGCTGCCCACGGCCAGCACCTCCGGGACGGTGACCGTTTTGCTGCGCGACAACAGTTCCAGCTGATCGGCTTCGGCGGTGAAAATCGGGAGCAACTCTCGCTCGTCGCATTTTACGAAGAGATCGCGCCCTGAGTAGCGTATATGCCATGCGGCGTGGATCTCTCCGCCTGGCAGTTCGTTACGCAGTTCAATTTCACCTTCGCCCAGTTGTTCACGTAAAAGATGACTGATAGCCTGCCACATGATCTCTCTCCCATGTTGTCTGCCAGATCATAAAGTTAGCGCATAACTGCGGTAAAAAAATACGAACTAACGCACACCTGAGCGGTTTACCTTCATGCAGGGCACTTATTGTTCTTTTTTCTGCCAGGTTTCCCAGGTATCCACATCAATTTCGGCAGGTTTATCTGTCACGCTCTCAGCCAGGCTTTCCGCCAGCGCGCGAACCTCCTCTTCGCTGAGGGCGCTTATCAGACCGAATGCCAGCGTGCCTAGATCATGAATATTGCCTTCTTCATCCGTCAGCGTGAGCAGGAAATTGGCCCGGGTAAAGGCGTTGTTAAGCTCATTCAGCTCGGTCAGCGACGCTTCATGAATGTTGACGGTAACGACGTAGCGGGTGATGTCACCACTGCTCATAATTCACCTCATTGTTATCATGAAAGTTTTCTTAGCATAGTCGATAGTGTGTGTTTGGCGACTTTGCACTGCATTTCCCCTTCAGCGCGAAGGGGAAAGCGGGTTAATTTCGGGACAGGTAATCGACAATTTTTTGCGTATCGGCCAGCGAACACAGCCGCGTTCCCTGGTTGATGGTTGCCGCGCTACCTGCCGCCACGCCGTAGCGTGTCATCTCAAGCAGCGTCGCGCCCTGCGCCAGTTTTAGCGTCATTGCCCCAACCATGCTGTCGCCTGCGCCTACGGTGCTCTGGCTTTTCATCGGCGGCGGGACAACCTGCACTGACCCCGTTTCATCCACGGCCAGCGCCCCTTGTGGACCAAGAGAGACCACCACGCGCCGCGCTTTACCCGTGCGCACCAGCTCCTGGGCCGCGCTGCGCACATCATCTGGCTGAGTGAGTTCGCGGTTAACCAGCGCGCTCAGCTCTTTCTGGTTTGGTTTGACCAGCTCAAGATTGCCCGGCTCTAACGCTGCCTGCAACGCCTCGCCGCTACTGTCTACAATACAGCGGATGCCGCGCTGCTGTGCGGCCCGAATGAGCGCCGTCAGCTTTTCCGTACTGACACCGGGTGGCAGACTGCCGCTGATGACCAGCAGTGAACCGCTTTCAATCGTCAGCACTTTCTCTTCAAGCTGACGGAACTCATCGTCGCTCAGTCTGGCGCCTGGCATCACAAAGCGATATTGCTCTCCGCTGGACTCCACGTGCACATGCAGATTTTGACGCGTCCAGTCTTTGGCCTCGACCGTCTCCACGGCGACCTGTTCATCTGCCAGCAGAGAGACAAGATGTTCGCCGGTGGCTCCGCCTGCAGGGAATATCGCCGTGGCTTTCCCACCGAGATGGGTGATGGCGCGTGCCACGTTGATCCCCCCGCCGCCGGGCTCAAACACCGGGGCACTGCAGCGAAGTTTACCTTCCGGGTAAATCTGCGGCGTGAGGGTGGCGGAATCGAGGGAAGGGGAGAGCGTCAGAGTGTAGATAGAAACCATCATTACCTCCTTTTAGCGTGGGTTCCTTTTAGTCTGGCACCATTTGGCAGGAAGGCAATGTAAATAACAGTATGATTTTCAATATGAATAATGACAAAGCGAAGGCTAAGCGATATATAAAATAAAACGCATTTTGGGATCGTTCTTATTCAAAAAATGAAATAAGAAAACATTGCTATGTTATTTGCGGCTTTTTATAATTTGTTACCTTTCTCTGGACGCCTTGTCATTGATCCTCAAGAAAGTTTCCGGGACCGTGTGGTCTCTTTTTTTGTTGTACGGACTCCTTAATAAAATGAAGCTTTTGAAGACAGTGCCCGCTGCACTGATGCTGGCGGGTGGCGTGTTTGCGGCTATGAGCGCAACCGCTGATGATTCCGTTTTTACTGTCATGGACGATCCCACCGCGGCGAAAAAACCTTTTGAAGGTAATTTGAACGCCGGGTACCTGGCGCAATCCGGTAACACGAAAAGCTCCTCTCTGACGGCGGATAGCACATTGACCTGGTACGGTAACACCACCGCCTGGTCTCTGTGGGGAAACGCCAGCAACACCTCCGCTAACGATGAACGCTCCTCCGAGAAATACGCGGTAGGTGGACGTGGCCGTTACAACATGACTGACTATGACTACCTGTTTGGTCAGGCAAGCTGGCTGACTGACCGCTACAACGGCTATCGTCAACGCGATGTCTTCACCGCAGGTTATGGTCGTCAGTTCCTGAACGGTCCGGTTCATAGCTTCCGCTTCGAATTCGGTCCGGGTGTTCGTTATGACGAGTTCACCGACGGCGATACCAAAACGCAACCGCTCGGCTATGCGTCTGGTACCTACGCCTGGCAGATGACCGACAACACGAAGTTCACCCAGGGTGTTTCTGTGTTTGGCGCCGAGGACACAACGCTGAATTCTGAGACAGCGCTGAATGTGGACATCAACGAACACTTTGGCCTGAAAGTGGCCTATAACGTGACCTGGAACTCTTCGCCTCCAGAGACTGCGCCGGATCATACCGACCGCAGAACCACCGTTTCACTGGGCTATAAGATGTAATGCAGACGGGCCGATTATTTCGGCCCGTTTTTTATTTTCAGAAACTGTGCTGTTTTATATTAAACGCCGTTTTAAAATAATTGGTCCTCAAAAATCTTCTTAATTTCTTCATAATTCATCCTGGCCAGACCGCATTCTGTTTATTTGACACAAATTGATAATAACCAGGCGAGGCAAAAGGATGAACCAGCGTTATACTCAATACACAGGCATTTATTTGCCTTGAGAAGTATTGCATGTCTTCAGAAAGAGAATAATAGTATGAAAAAAATCAAAAATACTGCTGCAGCCATGGTGCTTTCTGCACTTTCGTTTGGTGTATTCGCTGCAGATGATGCCAGTCAGGTTGGAATGACTCACGCTTCTGACGTTGAAGCCGGGTCAAACATCGCGCCGGGCGCGCCGACTACCGGTCAATCAATGAATGACGCGTTTGATGTACATAAACTGGTAGCAGGTGAATGGTCCTGACAGGTAATTGTGTACGCCATTATTCCACCTGTATTTCGCCTTGACGAAAAACAGGTGGAATATCGATAACGTGTTTTATTCTGTACGCCGTTGCGTCAAATTCCCGCTTAGCCCCAAATCATCGCCGCCCAACGCAATAGCAGCATTGCACCGCAGATGGCAATTAAGACCAGCACCATTTTCCAGTGTTTGACGGCAAATCGTTTTGTTGGCATAACCTAATCCTTGTCTGTTGATGCCTTCAGTCTATCAAAATACGCGCTGTCGGGGACAGAAGGTTATGCCACATCATCGGTTGGGCTAGAACCAATGAAATCTCTCGGCAAGGATCAACGCTAAACCGGCAGCAGAAAGTATATTCAATATCACTACGGTTCTACTGGATACATTCATGTGATGCCTCATGGCTGTGTCAGGACCTGTTCAAGAATAGCTCAACAATCGGGTATTGCGAGCTCTGGCAGGCGATCGTGCCCTCATACGTTCAAACTGGTCGCAGAGGGTGCATACGCCCTGTCATTAGTGTTACCATTAGAAAGCCTGCCGTAAACCGGCATTATTCTGATTTTGGCAGGTGCAGGATGACGAGCCAATTTGACGATTGTTGGTCAGATGGTGTCGTAATCTCTTGTTAAACTATGATTATTTTCTTTGTATATGCTCTTATGTGTGGGGCATCACTGCAAATAAGGATATAAAATGCCTGTAATTACTCTTCCTGATGGCAGCCAACGCCATTTCGACCACGCCGTTAGCCCAATGGATGTTGCCCTGGACATCGGTCCTGGACTCGCGAAAGCGACCATCGCGGGCCGTGTGAACGGTGAGCTGGTTGATGCATCCGATCTGATCGAAAACGACGCGCAACTCTCTATCATCACCGCAAAAGATGAAGAAGGTCTGGAGATCATTCGTCACTCCTGTGCGCACCTGTTAGGTCATGCCATCAAACAGCTGTGGCCAAACACCAAAATGGCGATCGGCCCGGTTATCGACAACGGCTTCTACTACGACGTTGACCTTGACCACACCCTGACCCAGGAAGATATCGACGCGCTCGAGAAACGTATGCACGAGCTCGCCGAAACCAACTATGACGTCATTAAGAAGAAAGTCAGCTGGCACGAAGCGCGTGAAACCTTCGTGAAGCGTGGCGAGAGCTATAAAGTCTCTATTCTTGATGAGAACATTGCTCATGATGACAAGCCTGGCTTGTATCATCACCAGGAATACATCGACATGTGCCGCGGGCCGCACGTGCCGAACATGCGCTTCTGCCATCACTTCAAACTGATGAAAATTGCTGGCGCCTACTGGCGTGGCGATAGCAACAACAAGATGTTGCAGCGTATTTATGGTACCGCGTGGGCAGATAAAAAAGCCCTGAACGCCTACCTGCAGCGCCTGGAAGAGGCGGCGAAGCGTGACCACCGTAAAATCGGTAAACAGCTTGACCTGTACCATATGCAGGAAGAAGCACCGGGTATGGTCTTCTGGCATAACGACGGCTGGACTATTTTCCGTGAACTGGAAACCTTCGTGCGTTCCAAGCTGAAAGAGTACCAGTATCAGGAAGTGAAAGGTCCGTTCATGATGGACCGTGTGCTGTGGGAAAAAACCGGCCACTGGGACAACTACAAAGATGCGATGTTCACCACCTCTTCTGAGAACCGTGAATACTGCATCAAGCCAATGAACTGCCCGGGCCACGTTCAGATCTTTAACCAGGGTCTGAAATCTTACCGCGATCTGCCGCTGCGTATGGCAGAGTTCGGTAGCTGCCACCGTAACGAGCCATCAGGTGCGCTGCACGGTCTGATGCGTGTTCGTGGCTTTACGCAGGATGATGCGCATATCTTCTGTACTGAAGATCAGGTACGTGATGAAGTTAACGCCTGTATTCGTATGGTCTACGATATGTACAGTACCTTTGGCTTCGAGAAGATCGTGGTCAAACTCTCAACGCGTCCGGAAAAACGTATCGGTAGCGATGAGACCTGGGATCGTGCAGAAGCGGATCTCGCCGTGGCGCTGGAAGAGAACGGAATTCCGTTTGAATACCAGCTGGGTGAGGGCGCCTTCTACGGTCCGAAAATTGAATTTACCCTGTATGACTGTCTCGACAGAGCTTGGCAGTGCGGCACAGTACAGCTGGACTTCTCCCTGCCTCAGCGTTTAAGCGCCTCTTATGTTGGCGAAGACAACGAGCGTCAGGTCCCTGTAATGATTCACCGTGCTATTCTCGGTTCTCTGGAGCGCTTCATTGGCATCCTGACCGAAGAGTTCGCGGGCTTCTTCCCAACCTGGCTTGCGCCGGTGCAGGTAGTGGTCATGAACATTACCGATTCTCAGGCGGATTACGTTAAAGAATTGACGCAGAAACTACAAAATGCGGGCATTCGCGTAAAAGCAGACTTGAGAAATGAGAAGATTGGCTTTAAAATCCGCGAGCACACTTTACGTCGTGTCCCGTATATGTTGGTCTGTGGTGATAAAGAGGTGGAAGCAGGCAAAGTTGCCGTTCGCACCCGCCGTGGTAAAGACCTGGGCAGCCTGGACGTAAGTGAAGTGATTGAGAAGCTGCAACAAGAGATTCGCAGCCGCAGTCTTCAACAACTGGAGGAATAAGGTATTAAAGGCGGAAAACGAGTTCAAACGGCACGTCCGAATCGTATCAATGGCGAGATTCGCGCCCAGGAAGTTCGCTTAACAGGTCTGGAAGGCGAGCAGCTGGGGATTGTGAGTCTGAGAGAAGCAATCGAAAAAGCTGAAGAAGCTGGAGTAGATTTAGTTGAAATCAGCCCTAACGCCGAACCGCCAGTTTGTCGTATCATGGACTACGGCAAGTTCCTTTATGAAAAAAGTAAGTCTTCTAAGGAACAGAAGAAGAAGCAAAAAGTTATCCAGGTTAAGGAAATTAAATTCCGTCCTGGTACCGACGATGGCGATTATCAGGTAAAACTCCGCAGCCTGATTCGCTTTCTGGAAGATGGCGATAAGGCCAAGATCACACTGCGTTTCCGCGGTCGTGAAATGGCCCACCAACAGATTGGTATGGAAGTGCTTAACCGCGTCCGTGACGATCTGAGTGAACTGGCAGTAGTCGAATCCTTCCCTACGAAGATCGAAGGCCGCCAGATGATCATGGTGCTCGCTCCTAAGAAGAAACAGTAAGGCCTTCAAGCAGCAAAATCTGTGGAGCCTTCGGGCCTCATAGGTTTTGCTCGCCTATGTTTCGTTTATTTAACAATGCGAAGTGGAAGTTATTAAAATGCCAAAAATTAAGACCGTACGCGGTGCTGCTAAGCGCTTCAAAAAAACCGGTAAAGGTGGTTTTAAGCACAAGCACGCTAACCTGCGTCACATTCTGACTAAGAAAGCTACCAAGCGTAAACGTCACCTGCGTCCAAAAGCCATGGTTTCTAAAGGCGATCTGGGCCTGGTTATCGCGTGCCTGCCGTACGCATAAGTCGTTAACGTTTAACTTTTTTAACTTAGAATAGATACAGGAGAGCACACATGGCTCGCGTAAAACGTGGTGTAATTGCACGTGCACGTCACAAGAAAATTTTGAAACAAGCTAAAGGCTACTACGGTGCGCGTTCACGCGTATACCGCGTTGCCTTCCAGGCTGTTATCAAAGCAGGTCAGTACGCTTACCGTGACCGTCGTCAGCGTAAGCGTCAGTTCCGTCAACTGTGGATTGCGCGTATCAACGCAGCAGCACGTCAGAACGGTATTTCTTACAGCAAATTCATCAACGGCCTGAAAAAAGCCTCTGTTGAAATCGACCGTAAGATCCTGGCTGACATCGCAGTATTCGACAAAGTCGCGTTCACCGCGCTGGTCGAAAAAGCGAAAGCAGCACTGGCATAAGCCAGTTGAGAGAGGGGGCCTGGCTCCCTCTTTTCATATACCCGTCATACTTCAAGCTGTACCTGCGTTGGCTGCGTTCGTTCCGAATTATTTAGGGTATAACCTTATCAGAAGATTGACTTTTATCCGTGCAGGCTTTTCAATAAGGTCTTAACGGTTTTTACCACACAAGGTAACGCAAGCATGAATGCTGCTATTTTCCGCTTCTTCTTTTACTTTAGCACCTGACTTCAGGAGGCTAGCGCGTGAAAGATGAAACGAAAAACAGCGCCAGATAAGCCTCCCGATGGAGGCTTTTTTTGTGCCTGAATTTGAGAGAATACGTCCACCAAATCGGTGTCTGTACCGACATAATGAGGAAAATCATGTCACATCTCGCAGAGCTGGTTGCCAGTGCAACAGCCGCCATTAATCAGGCCTCAGATGTTGCCGCGTTAGACAATGTCCGCGTCGAATATTTGGGTAAGAAAGGGCATCTGACCCTTCAAATGACTACCCTGCGTGAGTTGCCGCCGGAAGAGCGCCCGGCAGCCGGTGCGGTGATAAACGAAGCCAAAGAGCAGGTGCAACAGGCTCTGAACGCGCGTAAAGCGGCGCTGGAAAGTGCCGTGCTGAATGCGCGTCTGGCGGCAGAGACGATCGATGTTTCTCTGCCTGGGCGCCGTATCGAAAACGGTGGCCTGCATCCGGTGACCCGCACCATCGATCGTATTGAAAGTTTCTTCGGTGAGCTCGGCTTTACCGTGGCGACTGGCCCGGAAATCGAAGATGATTACCATAACTTCGACGCTCTGAACATTCCAGGCCATCATCCGGCACGTGCTGACCACGACACTTTCTGGTTCGACGCCACCCGTCTGCTGCGTACTCAGACCTCTGGCGTACAGATCCGTACCATGAAGGAGCAGGAACCCCCGATCCGTATCATTGCACCGGGCCGCGTCTACCGTAACGATTACGATCAGACCCACACCCCAATGTTCCACCAGATGGAAGGGCTGATAGTTGATAAAAACATCAGCTTCACCAACCTGAAAGGCACGCTGCACGACTTCCTGAACAACTTCTTTGAGGAAGATCTGCAGGTTCGTTTCCGTCCGTCCTATTTCCCGTTCACCGAACCGTCTGCGGAAGTGGACGTGATGGGCAAAAACGGCAAATGGCTGGAAGTGCTGGGCTGCGGCATGGTGCATCCGAACGTACTGCGCAACGTGGGTATCGACCCGGAAGTTTACTCCGGTTTTGCGTTCGGGATGGGCATGGAGCGTCTGACCATGCTGCGTTATGGCGTGACCGATTTGCGTGCATTCTTCGAAAACGATCTGCGTTTCCTCAAACAGTTTAAATAAGGGCAGGACAGAACAATGAAATTCAGTGAACTGTGGTTACGCGAATGGGTGAACACCACGCTGGACAGCGAAGCGCTTTCCAACCAGATCACCATGGCGGGTCTGGAAGTTGACGGTGTAGAGCCGGTTTCTGGCGCCTTCACCGGCGTGGTCGTGGGCGAAGTGGTTGAATGCTGTCAGCATCCTAACGCTGATAAACTGCGCGTCACCAAAGTTAATGTGGGTGGCGATCGTCTGCTGGATATCGTCTGCGGCGCGCCAAACTGCCGTCAGGGCCTGAAAGTGGCCGTGGCGACTGTCGGCGCCGTGCTGCCGGGCGATTTCAAAATTAAAGCGGCCAAACTGCGTGGTGAGCCGTCTGAAGGCATGCTGTGCTCGTTCTCCGAGCTGGGTATTTCCGACGATCACAACGGCATTATTGAACTGCCGCTGGATGCGCCAATCGGCACCGATATCCGCGAATACCTGAAGCTCGATGACAACACCATCGAAATCAGCGTGACGCCAAACCGTGCGGACTGCTTAGGGATTATCGGCGTGGCCCGCGATGTTGCGGTGCTGAACCAGACCGAACTGAACGCGCCGGAGATCGCCCCGGTTGCTGCTACCATCAGCGACGTGCTGCCTATTCAGGTAGACGCGCCTGAGGCCTGCCCACGCTACCTCGGTCGTGTGGTGAAAGGTATCAACGTCAAAGCGCCAACCCCGCTGTGGATGAAAGAAAAACTGCGTCGCTGCGGTATCCGTTCTATTGATGCGGTTGTTGACGTGACCAACTATGTTCTGCTGGAACTGGGTCAGCCAATGCACGCGTTCGATAAAGATCGTATCGACGGCGGGATTATCGTGCGTATGGCGAAAGAGGGTGAAACCCTGGTTCTGCTGGACGGCAGCGAAGCAAAACTGAATGCCGACACGCTGGTGATTGCCGATCACGGCAAGGCGCTGGCGATGGGCGGGATCTTCGGTGGCGAACACTCTGGCGTGAACGATGAAACGCAAAACGTTCTGCTGGAATGTGCCTTCTTCAGCCCGCTCTCTATTACCGGTCGCGCACGTCGTCATGGTCTGCACACCGATGCCTCTCACCGCTACGAGCGCGGCGTTGACCCGGCGCTGCAGTACAAAGCGATGGAACGTGCGACCCGTCTGCTGATCGACATCTGCGGCGGCGAAGCGGGCCCGGTTATTGATGTAACCAACGAAAACACCCTGCCGAAGCGCGCGACCATTACCCTGCGTCGCAGCAAGCTGGATCGCCTGATTGGCCACCACGTTGCCGATGCACAGGTCACCGATATTCTGAAGCGTCTGGGTTGCGACGTGACGGAAGGGCAGGACGAGTGGAAAGCCGTTGCGCCGTCATGGCGTTTCGACATGGAGATTGAAGAAGATCTGGTGGAAGAAGTGGCCCGCGTCTACGGCTACAACAACATCCCTGACGAGCCGGTACAGGCCGGTCTGGTGATGGGCTCCCACCGTGAAGCCGATCTCTCCCTTAAGCGTGTGAAAACCATGCTGAACGACAAAGGTTATCAGGAAGTGATCACCTACAGTTTTGTCGATCCTAAGCTGCAGCAGCTGATCCATCCAGGCCAGGAAGCGCTGATCCTGCCAAGCCCGATCTCCAGCGAGATGTCGGCAATGCGCCTGTCTCTGTGGACCGGCCTGCTGGGCACGATTGTCTACAACCAGAATCGTCAGCAAAACCGTGTGCGAATTTTCGAAAGCGGTTTGCGCTTTGTGCCGGATAATCAGGCAAATTTAGGCATCCGTCAGGATCTCATGCTGGCTGGCGCCATCAGCGGTAATCGCTATGAAGAGCACTGGGACCTGGCAAAAGGCACGGTTGATTTCTACGATATGAAGGGCGATCTGGAAGCGATTCTCGATCTGACCGGTAAATTATCTGAAATTGAATTCCGTGCAGAAGCCATTCCGGCACTCCATCCGGGTCAAAGTGCGGCTATCTATTTAGCGGGCAAACGCATTGGTTTTATTGGCGTTGTTCATCCTGAGCTGGAACGTAAACTGGACCTGAACGGCCGTACCATCGTGTTTGAGCTGGAATGGAGTCCGGTTGCAGACCGCGTGATTCCACAGGCGCAGGACGTCTCTCGCTTCCCGGCAAACCGCCGTGATATCGCGGTTGTGGTCGCTGAAAACGTGCCTGCAGCAGATATTTTGGCCGAGTGTAAGAAAGTTGGCGTAAATCAGGTAGTTGGCGTAAACTTATTTGACGTGTACCGCGGCAAGGGCGTAGCAGAAGGTTTCAAGAGCCTCGCTATCAGCCTTATCCTTCAGGATACCAGCCGTACACTCGAAGAAGAGGAGATTGCCGCTACCGTCGCCAAATGTGTAGAGGCATTAAAAGAGCGATTCCAGGCATCATTGAGGGATTGAACCTATGGCGCTTACAAAAGCTGAAATGTCAGAATATCTGTTTGATAAGCTTGGGCTTAGCAAACGGGATGCCAAAGAGCTGGTAGAGCTGTTTTTCGAAGAGATCCGTCGTGCTCTGGAAAATGGTGAGCAGGTAAAACTCTCCGGCTTTGGCAATTTTGATTTGCGAGACAAAAACCAACGTCCGGGCCGTAACCCGAAGACGGGGGAAGATATTCCCATTACAGCCCGCCGCGTGGTGACCTTCAGACCCGGACAGAAGTTAAAAAGCCGTGTCGAAAACGCAACGCCCAAAACAGAGTAATATGAACTAACTAAAAAGGCCGCTTTCGCGGCCTTTTTTCTTTGCTCTCGCTGGCAAACCCGCCGTAAAATCAATTACATCTCACGCTAATAAAACCGTACACATGCTTGATTTTGCCCATCGCCAACAGCGTTCCGATCGACGCCGCCTGCTTTTGCTGGTGCTGCTGCTTTTTGTTGCCGCCGGTTTCAGCCTGTGTGCCGGCGACCAGTGGCTAAGCCCGGCACGCTGGTTTGGTCCTGAAGGGCAGCTTTTCGTCTGGCAAATTCGTCTGCCGCGCACGCTGGCGGTGATCCTGGTCGGTGCCGCGCTGGCGCTCTCAGGCACCATTATGCAGGCGTTGTTTGAAAACCCTCTGGCAGAGCCGGGGCTGCTCGGTGTCTCAAATGGCGCCGGTGTAGGGCTGATTGCCGCGGTGATGCTCGGCGGTGGGGCGCTTTCCCCCTGGGGCGTTAGCCTCAGCGCCATTCTCGGGGCATTGCTGATCACCCTTATTCTCCTGCGCTTCGCACGACGCCATTTATCAACCAGTCGGCTGCTGCTTGCCGGGGTTGCGTTGGGGATCATCTGCAGCGCGTTGATGACCTGGGCTGTCTACTTCTCCACCTCGTTCGATCTGCGTCAGCTGATGTACTGGATGATGGGCGGGTTTGGCGGCGTAGACTGGCGGCAGGGCTGGCTGATGGTGCTGCTGGTCCCGGTCATACTGTGGGCGGGCGTGCAGTCGCAGCCGCTGAATATTCTCGCTCTTGGTGAAACCTCAGCCCGCCAGCTTGGGATGCCGATTGGCGTCTGGCGCAATGCGCTGGTGATTGCAATTGGCTGGCTGGTGGGAGTGAGCGTGGCGCTGGCGGGGGCGATTGGCTTTATCGGGCTGGTTATCCCGCACATGCTGCGTCTGTGTGGCATCACCGACCATCGAATCTTACTTCCCGCCTCGGCAGTGGCCGGTGCGGCAACGCTGCTGGTGGCGGATATCATCGCCAGGCTCGCCCTGAACGCCGCTGAGTTGCCCATCGGTGTGGTCACCGCCACGCTGGGCGCGCCGGTGTTTATCTGGCTACTATTAAAAGCTGGACGTTAAATCGATAACCTGAGGAAATGCTATGCAGTCTGATATTCTGAATACCGAAGTGACCACCATCGACGGGGACAAAACCACCCTGGAACGCTACAAAGGCAACGTGTTGCTCATTGTGAACGTGGCCTCCAAATGTGGTCTGACGCCGCAGTACGAGCAGCTGGAGAACATTCAGAAAGCCTGGGAGAAAGACGGCTTTACCGTGCTGGGCTTCCCGTGCAATCAGTTCCTGGGTCAGGAGCCGGGCAGCGAAGAGGAGATCAAAACGTTTTGCAGCACCACCTATGGCGTGACGTTCCCGATGTTCAGCAAAATTGATGTGAATGGCGAAAATCGTCACCCGCTGTATGCCAAACTGGTGGCCGCCGCGCCGACCGCCGTGGCACCGGAAGGCAGTGGCTTTTACGAGCGTATGGCCAGCAAAGGGCGAGCACCGCTCTATCCGGACGACATCCTGTGGAATTTCGAAAAATTCCTGATTGGTCGTGACGGCCAGGTCGTTCAGCGTTTTTCTCCGGATATGACGCCTGAAGATCCTATCGTCATGGAGTCAATCAAGCTGGCGCTGGCGAAATAATGACGCAGCTGATGCAGCTCACGGACGTTGCCGAGACGGGGCGTCTGGAGCCGGTGACGGCGGCCATCCGTGCAGGTGAAATCCTGCATCTGGTGGGGCCAAACGGGGCAGGGAAGAGTACGCTGCTGGTGCGCATGGCGGGGCTGACAGTCGGGCCAGGCTTGATCACCTTGCTCGATAGCCCCCTTGGTGACTGGTCGGCGGTCGCGCTGGCGCACCGGCGGAGCTACCTTGTTCAGCAGCAGGTCCCGCCGTTTGCGATGCCGGTCTGGCACTATCTGATGCTGCATCTGCACGATAAACAGCAGACCGCGCTGCTCACCGAAGTGGCGGCAGCGTTGGGGTTAGAGGACAAACTTTCCCGGCATGCCAGCCAGCTTTCCGGTGGCGAGTGGCAGCGCGTCCGTCTGGCGGCGGTGATCCTTCAGATCCATCCGGCGGGCAACCCTCACGGGCGACTGTTGTTGCTGGACGAGCCGATGAGCGGTCTGGACGTGGCGCAACAGGCGGCGCTGGACACGCTCCTCAGCGCACTGTGTCGACAAGGCATTGCCGTGGTGATGAGCAGCCATGACCTTAACCATACGCTGCGCCATGCGCACAGCGTCTGGCTTCTGGCGCGCGGGAAGATGATTGCCAGCGGCACGCGCGATAGCGTCCTTACGCCGCCAAATCTCGCTCGTGCTTACCATATGCCGTTCCGCAGGCTGGATATCGAAGGGCATAAGATGCTGATTTCTACCGCACACGAGTAACCGTTTCTTGCCTGTTAGCGCCATTGCACGCTAAATTACGAAAAGAATAAAAAAAGCAGAGGATTCGTCTGGACATGCGATTCTGGTTTCTCATGGTGGCAGCGTTATTTCTTGCGGGATGCAGTAGCCATCGCGCACCGCCGCCTAACCCACGACTTTCAGATTCAATCACTGTGATTGCCAGCCTGAACGATCAGCTGAGCAACTGGCGCGGGACACCGTATCGCTACGGTGGCATGAGTCGCGGTGGTGTGGATTGCTCCGGCTTTGTGCTGATGACGTTCCGGGATAAGTTTGATTTGCAGCTTCCACGCGAAACGCGCAAACAGGCTGAAATCGGTACCGAAATTGATAAAGATGAGTTGTTACCCGGCGACCTGGTTTTTTTCAAAACCGGCTCGGGTGAAAGTGGTCTGCATGTTGGCATTTATGATACGGATAACCAGTTTATTCATGCCTCGACCAGTCGTGGGGTGATGCGTTCTTCGCTCGATAATGTTTACTGGCGTAAAAATTTCTGGCAGGCACGACGTATTTAGTCCGCCACCGACCACGCATTTCTGACGGCATGGCACAATTAAACCATGCCGTTTTTTTGCAAATAAGATGATTAAAGTTAAATTTACAACAAATTACTTATGTCCTTATGTGTCTGTTTTATCTAAAACTGGCTATTACGCAGCAACCAGGATAAGATTATTTTAGATTCAGGGATAAATCTGAAAATTAATACGGATCTAATGAAATTAAACTTATTAAAATCAAGACAGTGGAATTGTGTCAGCAATTGCTCCAGGATGTCCTCTCTCATCTTTAATGCGGGGCGAGTGCAATGATTATTACGTTAGATAATGCCTACCAGTCTGAACTGTTGCTCCAGCCTGCCCGCAATAATGCCGGTGAGCTTAAAGGATTAGAGGTGACGGTTAACTTTACTGGCGTCGGCAGCGATGTACGGATCCCCACTGAACTCGTTATCCCACGTCTGACACCGGCAGAAGAGTTAGCGCTGTTTCAAGAAAAACTGCAATTGCTTGATACCTGCAAACTGTTTTTTATTCAGCATCAGTTAATTGCATGGATCAATATTACACCTGTAATAGTTGAGTTTTTATTAAGTAATGGGAACGCTGTTTCAATACTTGAGCGTTATCCGTTTCTTGAGTTTACTGTTAATGAGAATTATCCAGGTTTAAATAACGGAAAAGACGATCCCGAACTGGCGAGAATGGCGATTCATTTTCCGCTGGTGCTGGCAAACTTTGGTGCCGGTGAAGCCTCGCTTAAAGCCGTTTATGATGGTTTGTTTAAACGTGTCATTCTGGACAAAGGGTTTATCCAGCAGCACGCGGCAGCGCTTTCTTTTGAGCCCTTTATGCGCGCTATTCTGTGGCAAATAACGTCACATTGTCAGTCTGTGCTCGTCGCCGGTATTGACGATCATGCCCTGTTGCAGCGCGTTTTATCCTTCAACTTTGGTGCCATGCAGGGGGCGCTGTGGCCTGCCGTAACTGCAGAGCGCGTCACCACGCTGGTTCAGTGATAACCCTTTCTTTCGCCCGTGTTTAAGTCCGGGTAAACCCTCTACACTAAAAGCAGGAGGACTTATGACCCTGTCTTTTACTGCGCACTGGCATGACGAGTTGCCGGGTTTTTATACCGCACTCAAACCAACACCATTACATCATTCCCGTCTTGTCTGGCATAACGATTCGCTGGCGAACGACCTGGCTATCCCACCGGAAATGTTCCAGCCTTCAGACGGCGCGGGCGTCTGGGGAGGGGAAACGCTGCTCGATGGCATGCAGCCCCTCGCTCAGGTCTATAGCGGACACCAGTTTGGCGTCTGGGCGGGACAGCTGGGGGACGGCCGTGGGATCCTGCTCGGCGAACAACAGCTCCCCGACGGAGAGACGGTCGACTGGCACCTGAAAGGGGCGGGTCTCACACCCTATTCACGCATGGGCGACGGGCGCGCGGTACTGCGCTCAACCATCCGTGAAAGTCTGGCGTCGGAAGCGATGCATGCGCTGGGTATTCCCACCACGCGCGCGCTGACGATAGTGACCAGTGACACCCCGGTGGTCCGCGAAACGGTAGAAAAAGGCGCGATGCTGATGCGCATTGCGCAAAGCCATCTGCGTTTCGGCCATTTTGAACACTTTTATTATCGCCGCGAGCCGGAAAAAGTACGCCAGCTTGCCGATTACGCCATCCGACGGCACTGGCCGCAGTTACAGGACGAGGCCGACAAATACCACCTCTGGTTCCGCGATGTGGTTGCCCGCACGGCAATCATGATTGCCCGCTGGCAGTCCGTAGGCTTTGCTCATGGCGTGATGAACACCGACAACATGTCAATTCTGGGGCTGACCTTTGATTACGGTCCGTTTGGTTTTCTCGATGACTACCAGCCGGGGTATATCTGCAACCACTCGGACTATCAGGGGCGCTACAGCTTTGACAATCAGCCGGCGGTGGGGCTGTGGAATCTGCAGCGTCTGGCGCAATCCCTGTCGCCGTTTATCGACGTTGATGCCCTGAATGATGCGCTCGACGGCTATCAGGAGACATTGCTGCGCGAATACGGCACGCTGATGCGCAACAAACTGGGGCTGATGACGCAGGAGAAGGGCGATAACACTATTCTGAATGGCTTGTTTGCGCTCATGGCGGGTGAGGGCAGCGACTATACCCGTACCTTCCGTATGCTCGGCCAGACAGAGCAGCATAGCGCTGCCTCACCGCTGCGCGATGAGTTTATCGACCGACAGGCGTTTGACGACTGGTTTGCCACTTACCGCGCGCGCCTGCAACAAGAGCAGGTGGATGACGCGACCCGGCAGGCGCAGATGAACGCGGCGAACCCGGCGATGGTCTTGCGCAACTGGCTGGCGCAGCGGGCGATTGAGCAGGCGGAGCAAGGTGAGTATGCAGAATTACACCGGCTGCACGTAGCGTTGCGCACGCCGTTTGCCGACCGGGACGACGATTATGTCAGCCGCCCGCCTGACTGGGGCAAGCGGCTGGAGGTCAGTTGCTCAAGCTAATGTTATGGCCGGGAAGCACAGGCTTGCCCGGCCGATACGTCACTGGGCGACCCACCCGCCGTCCATATTCCACGCCGCGCCCCGCACGTGCACGGCGCTGTCGCTACATAAAAACAGCGCCAGTTCACCCAGCTGTTCTGGCGTAACAAACTCTCCTGATGGCTGTTTCTCCGCAAGCAACTGCTCGCGCGCCCGATCCGCAGGCACACCTTCTGCGATACGTTTGTCGATCTGCTGCTGAACCAGCGGCGTAAGTACCCATCCCGGGCAGATGGCGTTAGCAGTAATACCGGTGCGGGCAGTCTCCAGCGCCAGGGATTTTGTAAAACCGACCACCCCATGCTTGGCGGCGACATAGGCTGACTTCTCTTTTGATGCCACCAGCCCATGCACGGAGGCGATATTAATGATGCGTCCCCAGTTTTTCTCGCGCATTGCAGGCAACGCCAGTCGGCTGGTGTGAAACACCGACGACAGGTTAATGGCAATAATGTCGTTCCATTTCTCCACCGGGAACGTCTCAACCGGGGCGACATGCTGTATCCCGGCATTATTGATAAGAATATCCACTCCGCCGAACTGCGTGTCGGCGTAGCGCATCATCGCGTCGATTTGCAGAGCGTCACGCAGATCTGCATCGTGATAACCCGGTTTTTTCCCCAGCCGGGCGATCTCTTCTCTTGCTGCGTCACTGTCGCCAAAACCGTTGAGGATCAGCTGCGCTCCGGCCTTTGCCAGTACGCGGGCGATGCCCAGACCAATACCGCTGGTCGAGCCGGTCACCAGCGCCGTTTTACCGTTCAGATTCATTTTATTCTCCTTACACAATGCCGGTGAGATAGAACACGGCAATGACAAAAAGCACCGCCAGACTTTTGATGATCGTGATGGCGAAAATACCGCCATAGGCCTGACGATGGCTAAGACCGGTGATGGCCAGCAGCGTAATGACCGCGCCGTTATGGGGGAGTGTATCCATGCCACCGCTGGCCATAGAAGCCACCCGGTGCAGGACCTCCAGCGGAATATTCGCGGCATGGGCGGCGGCGACAAAGCTGTCTGCCATGGCCGCCAGCGCAATGCTCATCCCACCTGAAGCCGAACCGGTGATCCCGGCGAGAACGGTTACGCTGATCGCTTCATTCAGTAACGGGTTCGGAATAGCCGCCAGCGCGTGGGATAAGACCAGAAAGCCGGGCAGGGCGGCGATAACTGCACCGAAACCATATTCCGAGGCGGTATTCATCGCCGCCAGGATCGCGCCGCTCACTGCCGTCCGGCTGCCTTCCGCCAGACGTCCCCGGATGTTGCGAAAACCAAAGATCAGCACCAGCACGATACCGGAAATCAGCGCGGCTTCCACGGCCCAGATGGCGGTGATCTTGCTGACCTCGGTCACAATCGGCTTTGCCAGTCCGGGCAGGGTCAGCTCGTGGCTGGTGCCATACCAGCCGGGGATCCAGCGGGTAAACAGCAGGTTGAGGATCCCCACCACCAGCAGGGGGGAAATTGCAATCAGCGGATGGGGAAGGTTAATGTTGTCCGGCGTTTCCGGTTCGTTTTTCAGATCCGTGCCGTAACCTTCATTGTTATTGAGCGCTTTCCGCCGCTGGCGCTCCAGCCAGAGCAGGCCAAAGCAGATAATAAACAGCGAGCCAATCAGCCCCAGCCAGGGGGCAGCCCAGGCATTAGTGCCGAAGAAGCTGGTGGGGATAATATTCTGGATCTGCGGCGTGCCGGGCAGGGCGTCCATGGTGAACGAGAACGCCCCCAGCGCCACGGTCGCCGGGATCAGCCGTTTGGGGATCCCGCTCTGGCGAAACAGTTCGGCGGCGAAAGGATAAACGGCAAACGCCACCACAAAGAGCGACACGCCGCCGTAGGTTAACAGCGCGCAGACCAGCACAATCACCGGAATGGCGTGGCGGCGGCCAAGGATTTGAATCGCTGCGGCAACAATGGAGCGTGAGAAGCCGGAGAGTTCAATCAGCTTGCCAAACACGGCGCCCAGCAGGAACACCGGGAAGTAGAGCTTGACGAAGCCCACCATCTTTTCCATAAACAGGCCGGTAAACGTCGGGCCGACAGCGCCCGGGTCGGTTAACAGCACGGCACCCAGCGCCGCAATGGGCGCAAAAAGAATAACGCTATATCCGCGATAGGCCGCCAGCATCAGCAGCGCCAGCGCCGCCAGGGCAATTAACACACTCATTGCGACTCCTTACTGTTGTTATATTCGGGTACTCACGAGAGGTTTAACGCTCGACGGTCAGCGCAATGCCTTGCCCGCCGCCTATGCACAGAGTGACCAGCCCTTTTTTGGCGTCACGGCGCTGCATCTCATGCAGCAGCGTCACAAGGATCCGACAGCCGGATGCACCAATCGGATGGCCCAGCGCGATAGCGCCACCGTTAACATTCACCTTGCGCGCATCCCAGCCAAGCAGGTTACCAACCGCCAGCGCCTGCGCGGCAAAAGCTTCGTTGGCTTCGATGAGATCCACCTCATCCAGCGTCCAGCCTGCCCGCGCCAGCGCGGTCTGGCAGGCGCTGACGGGGCCGATGCCCATTACGGACGGATCAACCCCGGTAACGGCGTAGCTCACGATCCGGCCCAGCATCGGTAGTCCGCTCGCCTGTGCTTTTTCTTCGCTCATCAGCAACACCGCGGCGGCGCCATCGTTCAGGGTGGAGGCATTCCCCGCCGTGACCGTGCCGTCCTCCTGGCGAAACGCGGGGCGCAGTTGCGCAAGCTGTTCTGCGGTGGTTCCTGGCCGGGGTTGTTCGTCATGACGAATCACCAATGGCGGCTTCTTGCCCTGTTTCACCGTTACCGGGGTAATCTCGGCCTCAAAGCGAGCAGATTCGATGGCAGACGCCGCCTTTTGCTGTGACCCGGCGGCGAAGGCATCCTGCTGTTCGCGTGAAATGCCGTACTGCCGGGCGACGTTTTCCGCAGTGATCCCCATGTGGTAATCGTTAAACGCATCCCACAGGCCGTCGACGATCATGCTGTCCTGCAGGCCTGTGTGGCCAAAACGCAGCCCGGAACGGGCGCCATCCAGTAGGTAAGGGGCATTGCTCATGCTCTCCTGACCGCCCGCGATCACCACCTCTGCGTCTCCACAGCGGATAGCCTGTGCCGCAAGCTGTACCGCCTTCAGCCCCGCGCCGCAGACCAGATTGACCGTGGTGGCAGGGGTACTGGCGGGCAGCCCGGCGGCGATAGCCGTCTGACGTGCCGGGTTTTGTCCGCAGCCTGCCGTCAGCACCTGCCCAAAAATCAGTTCGTCTGTGTCACCTGCTGAAAGCGAGCTCTCCTCAAGCAGGCGGCGTACCGCGACAGCACCAAGTTCAACGGCGGAAAGGGGAGAGAGCGAACCGCGAAAACTGCCTATCGGCGTTCGCGTTGCCCCGACTATCATGACGTTTTTCATGTTGAGTCCTCAGCTAAAGCGCATTTCGCGAACGTCGTCCGCCACGATGATTTTTCCGGCAGTTTTACTGACGATCTCGTCAATGCCGACGCCGGGGGCGTATTCCCGCAGAATGAACGCACCGTCTTTAATTTCCAGCAGGGCCAGGTCGGTTAACACCCGGCGGATGCAGCCCACGCCGGTGAGCGGTAGCGTGCAGCGCGACAGCAGTTTGGACTCACCGCTCTTCGACGCGTGGGTCATCACGACAATGATGTTCTGCGCCCCGGCGACGAGATCCATGGCGCCGCCCATGCCTTTCACCATCTTTCCGGGGATCATCCACGAGGCGATGTTGCCTTCCACGTCCACCTCAAACGCCCCGAGCACCGTGAGGTCGACGTGACCACCCCGGATCATGGCGAAGGACTGGGCCGAGTCGAAAATGGCGGCACCGGCTCGTGCGGTAACGGTCTGCTTACCAGCATTAATCATGTCGGCATCAAGGCTCTGCGCATCGGGAAATTCCCCCATCCCCAGCAGTCCGTTCTCTGACTGGAGCATCACGTCCATGCCGGCGGGGATGTAGTTCGCCACCAGCGTCGGGATGCCGATCCCCAGGTTGACGTAGTAACCGTCGCGCAGCTCGCGGGCGACGCGCATGGCCATCTGTTCGCGGGTTAACATGGTCAGACTCCCTCTGCGCGCAGCGTGCGCTGTTCAATGCGTTTCTCAAACTGGCCGACAATCAGCCTGTCGACGTAAATTCCCGGGGTGTGAATGGAGGACGGCGGCAGCTCACCCGGCGGGACAATCTCTTCCACCTCCACCACGGTTATCCGTCCTGCGGTGGCCATTAGCGGGTTGAAATTTTGCGCGGTGTGGCGGTAGATGACATTGCCGTACCAGTCCGCTTTCCAGCCTTTGATCAGCGCAAAATCGCCGGTAATGGCCTCTTCAAGGATGTAGTGCTTACCGGCAAACTGACGTACCTCTTTCCCGGCGGCCACGGGCGTGCCATAGCCGGTGGCCGTGTAAAATGCCGGAATACCGGCCCCGCCCGCGCGCACCTTTTCGGCCAGCGTGCCCTGGGGCGTCAGCTCAACCTCCAGCTCGCCGCTCAGCACCTGCTGTTCGAACAGCGCGTTCTCGCCGACGTAAGACGCCACCACCTTCCGCACCTGGCGCGTCTCCAGCAGCAGCCCGAGCCCGAAACCATCCACGCCGCAGTTGTTCGATACCACCGTCAGGCCCTGCACCTGACGGCGTTTGACTTCCGCAATCAGATTTTCAGGAATACCGCACAGGCCAAAGCCGCCCGCCAGCAATGTCATCCCGTCCGTCAGCCCCTCCAGCGCCTGCGCATAGCTGCCGACGCGCTTATCCAGTCCTGCCATAGCCATCCCTCCTGTTGTCCGTGGCGGTATCATTGGGGGCGACGACTCTTTTGTTAATTTTGAATTTGTGACCCACTCATTTGGTTTTTTTATTAATTTCCTGTTAACTAAATTTTTTCAATTAGTTAACAGGATGAAAAATGAGAATGAGTGTCAAACAGTTACGCGCGTTTTTAGCGGTAGCTCACACTCTCAATTTTGCGCACGCCAGCGAACGGTTAAATCTTTCTCAGCCAGCCCTCAGCCTGACAATTAAAGGGCTGGAGGATGCGCTGGGAGGCCCGCTGCTGCAGCGAAGCACGCGTAAGGTCACCCTGACGCAGGAGGGCGAAACCTTTTTACCGATGGCGCGGCAGCTGCTGGCTGACTGGGATAACGTCGAAGAGGCAATGCACCAGTGCTTTACGCTGCAGCGCGGCAAAATCTCGGTCGCGGCCATGCCGTCGTTTGCGGCTAACGTCCTGCCGGAGGTGCTGAAAGCGTTTCGCGATCGCCATGCAGGGATCAACGTCACCGTGCATGATGTCATCAACGAACAGGTGATTGAGATGGTGCGGGAAGGGCGGGTCGAGATGGGGATCGCCTTTGAACCAGCACCGACGCATAACCTGCTGTATACGCCGCTGGGCCTCGACCGGTTTGTCGCCATTGTGCCGAAAGCGTCCCCCCTTGCGGTGAAAAAACGCCTCTCCTGGAATGAACTGCTGACGCTGGATTTCATTACCCTGCAGCGCCCCTCGGCGGTGCGCCTGATGATGGAAGAGGAGCTGGCCCGTAGCGGCCGCAAGCTGGAGGTGGCGCTGGAGAGCCATCAGCTGGTGACGGTAGGAAGGATGGTCGCCAGCGGGCTGGGCGGCAGTGCCGTACCGGCGCTGTGCGAGGCGCAGATGACATCGCTGGGTGCGGTCTGCATTCCGCTGGACAGCCCGCCGATAGAAAAGTGTATCGGGGTGATCCATCCGGGGCACACGCAGCTCTCAAAAGCGGCGCATGCCCTGCTGGAAACCCTGAAAGATTTTTATCAGCCCGATCAAGGGGCGAGAAACACCTGAGGTGCAGCATGAGCCGGGTGTCGGCCAACCTGCACCTGCGCGCCGTACCAGCGCGTCAGCGTATCGGCCTGCAGAACCGCCTCCGGGGCCCCCTGAGCGACCATTTTGCCGTTATGTAACAACAGGATCCGATCCGCCCACAGCGCCGCCAGATTGAGATCGTGCAGCACAACACAGACATGCAAATGCCCCCGACGGGTCAGGGAAGAGAGCAGGCGCAGCAGATGCTGCTGGTGGTAAAGATCCAGCGCGGACGTGGGTTCATCCAGAAACAGCCAGCCGCGCGGCGCACCGTCGCACCAGAGCTGTGCCAGCGCGCGGGCGAGTTGAACGCGTTGCTGCTCCCCGCCGGAGAGCGCCGCAAACTGCCTGCCCGCCAGCGGTAAACAGCCGGAGATGGCCATCACCTCCTCAATCACCGACGCCTCAGGGCGGCGCGTCCACGGCGCACGCCCCATCCCGATCACCGCTTCTACCGGCCAGTCGAATCCGAGCTGGGTATTCTGGCGCATGACCGCCCGGTAGCGGGAGAGTCTGTCCGGCGGCCAGGCCGCAAGCGGCGTTCCCGCCAGACTGCACCGTCCGCTCGCGGGTTTGAGATAGCCGGTAAGCAGGCGTAACAAGGTCGATTTCCCGGCACCGTTGGGGCCAATCAACGCCACCAGTTCGCCCTGAGAGAGGGTCAGCGACACGTCGTCGATCAGCGTCCGTTGCCCGGCGTGAAAGACAATATTTTCCGCACAGTAGCGTTCAGCCATGCGCACCTCCGCGACGAAAGATAAGCCACAGGAACCACGGCGCACCGAGAAGACTGGTCAATAAACCGACCGGCATTTCCGCCGGGGCGACCAGGGTTCGCGCCAGCGTATCGGCAGCCAGCAACAGTAACGCACCGGCCAGCACCGAGCCGGGGATCACCGCCCGGTGGTCGGCCCCCAGCCACATGCGCACCAGGTGTGGCACCACAAGGCCAACAAAGCCGATGACACCGCTGACGGCCACCGCGGCGGCCACCAGCAGGGCGCTGCACAGCAGCAGGAGCCGCTGCACAACGGCCACCTCCACCCCAAGGTAGTGCGCCTCTTCTTCGCCAAGCTGCAGCAAATTAAGTGCGCCAGCCAGGCGCCAGATAACCAGCACGGTGGGAACCATCAGCGAGCAGACGGCCAGCAGCGTTGACCACTGCGCCTGGCCGAGGCTGCCCATGCCCCAGAGTGAGAGCTGGCGAAGCTGGGCATCATTACTGAGCCATGACAGCACGCCGACGGCCGCCCCGCACAGGGCATTGATGGCAATCCCCACCAGCAGCAGTCGCGACAGGGAACTGTCACGTTGCCGGCTAAGCAGGAAAATGACGAAAGTCGCGGCCAGCGCGCCGAGAAACGCCGCCAGCATCGGGGCGTACAGCATCACCAGCGCGGGCAGCGAGAGCGGAATAACCACCCACAGCGCAACGGCGAGTGCTGCGCCGCTGCTGATCCCCAGCAGGCCCGGATCGGCCAGCGGGTTACGAAACAGTCCCTGCATCACACAGCCCGCCAGCGCCAGTGAGCCGCCGATTGCCAGCGCCAGCAGCACGCGGGGCAGGCGGATCGTCAGCCAGATCTGACGCAGCGCGTCGTCGCTGCCGGTCCACAGCAGGCTGACCGGCAGGCGCAACGCGCCCACACCGCTGGCCGCCAGCGTCATGACGGCCAGCAGCGCGGCCAGCAACCACAATGCCAGTACGGCGCGTCGGGACATCAGGGCAATTGCTCCGCTTTACGGCGTAACTGCTGGATGGCCTGTGGCGTTCGCACGCTAAAGCCCAGCAGCGCCATATCGTCGATGGCCAGCATCTGCCGGTGACGTCCCGCTGGAGTTTGTGCCAGACCGGGCAGTTGCCACACCGCATCCGCCCCACCCAGAGCGTTCACGCCATCCTGCGAGATCACCACCAGGTCGGGCTGACTGGCGATAACGCCTTCCTGAGACAGCGGCTGATAGCGAGTGAAGCCCTGCATCGCGTTCTGCAGCCCTGCCGCACGAATGGCAGCATCCGCTGCGGTCTGTTGCCCGGCGGCCATCGCGGTCATCCCGCCGTGGTTGAGAATAAACAGCACCCGTTTATTGAGCGGTGACGCGGGAAGCGCCGACAGCGCCTGACGCAGCGAGTTGCGCAGCGTTTCCCCTTCTGCCTCGCGGTGCGTCGCCTCAGCGATAACCCGAACCTTTTCATCGATAACACTGAGGTCATTGCCTGCCGGAACGGTGATCACCCTGACGTGACTCTGCTCTACCTGTTTTAACGCCAGAGACGGCTGTGCCTGTGCACTGGCCAGCACCAGCGTGGGGCGCATGGACAAAATGCCTTCGGCATTCAGCTGGCGCAGATAGCCCACGTCCGGCAGCGTGTTCGCCGCCTGTGGCCACTGGCTGGTGCTGTCGCGTGCCACCAGGGAAGACGCAGCGCCGAGCGCATAGACAATCTCGGTGACGTCGCCGCCGAGCGCGACGATTTTCTCCTGTGGCGCAGCAAATGCAAGCAGCGGCAGGGCGCTGATCAGGGCAAGCCATTTTTTCATGCGGCCAGCCCTTTTGCCGTTAAGGCGTCGATCTGGCTGCGCCACTGACTCTGCTCGGGTTCGCCTTCGCTCCGCTGGCCGTACAGCTGGGCAATCTGCGTGCCGTCGGCGGCAAACAGCTCCAGGCTGGTGACATGCCCGTCAGCCGTCGGTTTGCGCGTGACCCAGGATTCGGCGATGGCGCCTTCCAGCAGATGCAGGGTAAAAGCCGGGTTGAAGATGTTCAGCCAGCCCTTCATCGGCATCAGTTTTTCCACCACGCCGGTGAAGATCTGCACGCAGCCGCGGTTGCCGACGAAAATCATAATTTCGTTCCCGTCCTGGCGTGCCGTTTCCAGCAGCTGGGCCAGTGCGGTGTTGTCGACCCTGCAGGCCAGATCGTCGCCCACCAGGCGAAACGCCTGTTGACGGCTGAGGTTGTGGCGCTTGAGCAGGCTGAAGAACTGATGCACGTCGGTCATGGCACGCCACTCTGTGTCCACGAGCGAGGCGTCCGGGTTTTCAGCGTGAGCCGGGACATCGGCCGTTTTCAACGCCAGCGGCGGATTCCCGGCAAAGATAAAGCGGGTGAGCAGATCGCCCCAGGCGGTGAGGTCGGTGTTATCCGTGGCGTAAACCTTCAGCAGGGCGTCGCCCTGGTGGTCGAAGAACTGAATGCTCTGCCGCTCGCCGTGGGCGGTGGCCTCGCTGATATGAAATACGCTCGCCCACTGGTTAAGGAACAGGCGCAGATCCAGCGCGCGCGGGTTGAGGATCAGCCCGGCGTGGCCGCTCAGGTGTTGATGGGTAAAGGCGCCGACCTGCTCGTGAACGGCGTAGTCGTTGCGGCAGATGCATTTGGTTTCGCCCACCGCTTCCAGCGCGGCCAGGATCTCGCGGACGTCACCGCGCAGGCGCCAGGCGTCATGGCCCACACGGGCGAAGGTCAGCTCGGCTTCGCTGATGTTCATTAAACCTGCGATGTCGCGCGCGTACTTACCCGGATTTTCGTCTTTTAGCTCAAGCCAGCGTGTGTAGTGATGCATTGTCTTTTCCTCTCAAAGCATTGCCCCGGGCAGCCGGGGCGGGGATTACCATTGATAACTGACGAAAATCTTCCCGTTTCGGCCATCCTGCGGAATGCCCTGTGGCGACCAGTATTGTTTGTCGAAGGCGTTGCCCAGCACCAGCGTCGTGGTAACGCCTTTAAGCTGCGCCTGGCCGGTGTAGCTCACGTAGAAATCATTAACCGCGTAGCCGGGTTGCTCACTGTAGCTGCTGCTGATGTGCGTTGAGCGATCGACAAAGGTACCGATCCAGCCGACGGAGAAGCCGCTTTGTGCCAGCGGAATATCCAGCTTGCTGGTGACGGTATCCGGGTTGATGCTGGAAATATACTCGCCCGTGTCGGTATCTTTTCCGCGCGTGCGGTTATAGGCGAGGTCGAGGTTGAACAGGTCGGCGGAGTATTTCGCCATCACGTCCCAGCCCCAGATTTTGGCGTTCGGGACGTTATATGACATGGTGGTCGCCGCCGCAAAATCGACGGTGGTGGAGATGTAGTCTTTGGCGTTGGTATCGAAATAGCTGGCTTTAAACTCCAGCGCATCGTTGGCCAGCATCAGATCATCAAAGCGCAGACCAAAACCATACTCCTGCGTTTCGTTGGTTTCCGGGCGCAGATTGGGGTTAGGCACCCAGTAGTTGGTATAGAAGCGGCCAATGGAGAAGTGTTTGGCGTCGTTATACATTTCGCCCATGGTTGGCGCGCGGAACGCCTGCGCGTAAGAGCCGAACAGCATCAGCCAGTCGGTCGGGCTGACGGTTAACCCGGCACGGGAGGACCACTTATCGGCATCCACATCCTTGTAGCCGTCGCTGCTGCCGCGGTAGTTGTCGTAGCGCGTGCCGCCAAGAAGGGTCACGGGGAGGTCGCGCAGGGTGATTTCATCCTGCAGCCAGCCGGAGCTGAAATCGATTTGTGCCTGCGGGAAGCCCGTTGTTGCCCCGCCCGGGCGTTGCTCCTGACGATAATACTCACCGCCGTAGGTCAGCAGATGTGAGGCAAAGGAATCGCTGAACAGGCGGGTGCGGTTCTCCACTTTGCCGCCTTTGGTGGTCTGTTTGCGAAACTCACCGCTGCCGTCGATGTTCTGGGCGTTGATACGTGCTTCGGACCAGTAAATTTTCGCGTCGGCGTTCAGCCAGTCGTTACCCTGTGGAGCAAGGTGATAGCCGAGCTGCGCGTCACGCTGGATGGTGGAGCGGTCGGTCAGCGGGTTACTGCTGCTGTCTGCTGTACTGGTTTGCGGGTTTTTCGGCTCCTGTGCAGCGTTATTGTAATAGCGCAGGGAGCCGCTCAGGCTCTGGGCCGCGTCGATTTTCCAGCTGCCCTTCGCCAGCATGTTCTGAATGGATTCGTCGTTCGGGGCGGTGGTGCCGTCACTCTGGCGCAGATCGCCACGATCCCGGCTCGACCAGGAGAGCAGCCCGTCCAGGGTATCGGTGCGGCCATAGGCGCTGGCCCCCATGCCGATGCTGTGATCGCCCGTCGCACCGGTAGCGAACACCCGATAGCCGCTGTTTTTACCCGGCTCAAGCAGATCTTTGGCATCGACGGTGTCATAGGCAATCACACCGCCCAGCGCGCCGCTGCCGTACAGCAGGGCCGACGGACCGCGCACCACTTCGATACGTTTAATCAGCGCCGGATCGAGGAACGTGCTGTTCAGGTGGCCGGTGTCGGTTCCCTGGCGCACGCCGTCAACCAGTACCAGCACGCCGCGACGGTCATAACCGCGCAGGTTAACGTCCTGGCCGTTGGTACGTCCGGTGCCATCGAGCGTCAGGCCGGGGACGTTACGCAGCAGGTCGGCTGCCGAGCTGGCAGTCTGTTTATCCGGTGTGCTGGCGTCAATCACGCTCACCATCATGGGGGCTTCGAAGGCGCTACGGGCGTTACCCGTGGCGGTCACGGTCATTTCATCTGTGGTAGCAAACGCGACGCCCGGCAGGGTGCTGACAATCGCCAGCGCCAGAAGTGACGGACGTAAAGGCGCGGAAGGCAGGTGTGGCATAGCAACTCTCCATTAAGAATTGAAAGCGCTGGCTGCCTGGGGTTCACCTGGGTGGCTGGCGGAGTTTTTGTGTTGTTTATTTTGTGAGGATCAATTTTCCGGCATGGGTCTGGCGCAGCAGGTAGCGTTGACCGTCATGCTCGATAATGACCCGTCCCTCATCGCCCAGCAGGGTTTTGCTGTCAATGCGACGCTCGGCGGGGGCGGATGCTGTGTCTGTTTTTGGCGGCGTTGCCGCAGTGTTATCCGTACGTGACATAATGTTTATAAATAACAATCAATGTAGCAATGATAATCATTATCAATAAACTGCAAATTCGCGGCAAGCGTTTTTGTGAAAAAAGGGTGAGAGGATCAAATTTGGGGGTGAAGTGCGGTCAGATGCCCTCACCCCGACCCTCTCCCACAGGGAGAGGGAGAAGGGCACGGATCGTAGGCCGGGTAAGCGCAGCGCCACCCGGCGGGGGGTTAGAAGCGCGTATCGATCGCAGACGCCAGCTTATCCAGCAGCAGTTCGCTGTCTTCCCAGCTCAGGCACGGGTCGGTGATCGACTGGCCGTAAACCAGCGGCTGACCCGACACGATTTTCTGCGTGCCTTCGCGGATAAAGCTTTCGGCCATAATGCCCGCAATGGCGCTTGAACCGCTGCGGATCTGCTGGCAGATCTCATCGCAGACATCCAGCTGGCGACGGTGCTGTTTCTGACAGTTACCGTGGCTGAAGTCCACCACCAGATGTTCCGGCAGATCGAACTCGGCCAGCGTTTCACAGGCCGCGGCGATATCCCCGGCGTGATAGTTCGGTTTCTTGCCGCCGCGCATAATGATATGCCCGTACGGGTTACCGCTGGTCTGGTAGATGGTCATCTGGCCGCTCTTATCCGGCGAGAGGAACATGTGGCTGGCACGCGCAGCGCGGATCGCATCGACCGCAATCCGGGTGTTGCCATCGGTTCCGTTTTTAAACCCGACCGGGCAGGAGAGGGCAGAGGCCATTTCACGGTGGATCTGGCTCTCGGTGGTCCGCGCGCCAATCGCGCCCCAGCTGATCAGATCGGCGATAAACTGGCCGGTCACCATATCGAGAAACTCGGTGGCCGTGGGAACGCCCAGCTCGTTCACCTGCAAAAGCAGCTTACGTGCCAGCTCAATCCCATGGTTAACGCGATAGCTGCCGTTGAGATCGGGGTCTGAAATTAATCCTTTCCAGCCCACCACGGTACGGGGTTTTTCAAAGTAGGTCCGCATCACGATCTCAAGGCGATGCTGGTGTTGTTCCCGCAGCCCCTGTAGCCGTTTTGCATAATCCATCGCCGCGTCCAGGTCATGGATCGAGCAGGGGCCAATTACCACCAGAAGACGTTTGTCTTCACCATTAAGAATTTTTTCAATGCGTCGGCGCGAGGCCGTAACATGCTCCGCAACGCCTGCGGAAAGTGGATGCCGCTGTGCCAGTTCAGCCGGTGTAACCAGGCTGTCAATGCGCGCTGTGCGGAGTTCGTCGGTTTTATTCATGGAATGTCTCAGAAATTTTTTGCTTCATCGGCAGACTACCGGGAAGTGATGGGCATCACCTTAAACCAATCCCTGCTGATTTCAAGTTCGGGGCGGCTCCGCCCCGAGGATGTGGTGGATGATACCTGAATCTGAGCTAATGTACTAGCATATTAGTACATGCGGCGATTAAGACCCATGATGTCGAGAATTTTGGTGGCGATCTCTTCGACCGAATAGTTGGTGCTGTTCAGCCAAGGGATCTGGTTTTTGCGGTACAGCGCTTCCACTTCGGAGACTTCCATTCGACACTGGCGCATGGAGGCGTAGCGGCTGTTCTCGCGGCGCTCTTCGCGGATGGCGGCAAGGCGCTCCGGGTTAATGGTCAGCCCGAACAGCTTGTGCTGCAGCGGCTTCAGGGCGGCAGGCAGCACCAGATTGTCCATATCATCGGCAATGAACGGGTAGTTGGCGGCACGAATACCAAACTGCATCGCCAGGTAGAGGCTGGTAGGGGTTTTGCCGCAGCGCGAGACGCCCAGCAAAATGACCTGCGCCTGGTCGAGGTTTCGCAGCGAGATGCCGTCGTCATGCGCCAGGGTGTAGTCAATGGCGGCGATACGCGCATCGTATTTGGTCAGGTTGCCGGGGTTCAGCCCGTGAGTTCGGTGTGCGATGGGGGTCGGGTCGAGCTTCAGCTCGCTCTGCAGCGGGGCCACCAGCGCCTGCACGATATCCTGACAAAAGCCTTCGCTTTGCAGAATGATGTTGCGAATTTCCGGGCTCACGATGGAGTAGAACACCAGCGGGCGTACGCCCGTCTGCTGGTAAATGGCATCAATCTGGTCCTTGACCGCCCGCGCGCGGCTCTCATTTTCCACAAACGGCAGCGTGATGCTGTTAATCGAAACGGGGAACTGTGACATCACCGCATGCCCCAGCACCTCGGCGGTAATCGCCGTACCATCAGAAATATAAAAAACGTGGCGATCGACAGCATTATCCATTTTATCCACCCTGAATATCGGACCTAATTGTCTGAAAGCATAAATTAAAAAAGTTAATTGCACAGCAAAGAAGTTATCTGAATTTAAAATGAAATGGTGTTTTTGATTTTCCTGAAAAGTGGATTTCATTTTTCAAATAGCGACGTCATTTTTGTGGTTTTTGGCTGAATATATAGGAATCATCGGCTTATCCGGTGGAGGGAAAGTATCCGAAAAGTTGAAAATTTAAATTGCTTACACGATTCACCGTTTTTTTAGCGTAAATAAATATGCCAGTATAAATACGTAGTCAGGTGTTTCTTACTCCGATCAAATATCACAAAAGGATTGTTTCGATGTCCAACAATGGCTCGTCACCGCTGGTGCTTTGGTATAACCAACTCGGCATGAATGATGTAGACAGAGTTGGGGGCAAAAATGCCTCCCTGGGTGAAATGATTACAAATCTGTCCGGTATGGGTGTCTCCGTACCAAACGGGTTTGCCACGACCGCCGATGCGTTTAACCTGTTTTTAGACCAGAGCGGTGTAAACCAGCGCATTTACGACCTGCTGGATAAAACGGATATTGATGACGTTACCGAGCTTGCTAAAGCCGGGGCGCAGATCCGCCAGTGGATTATCGACACACCTTTCCAGCCGGAACTGGAAAAAGCCATTCACGATGCGTACAACCAGCTCTCCGCTGATGATGCGCAGGCCTCTTTCGCCGTGCGCTCCTCTGCAACCGCAGAAGACATGCCGGATGCCTCGTTCGCCGGACAACAGGAAACCTTCCTGAACGTTCAGGGGTATGACGCGGTGCTGGTGGCGGTGAAACACGTGTTCGCCTCCCTGTTTAACGATCGCGCTATCTCTTATCGCGTGCATCAGGGCTATGACCATCGCGGCGTCGCGCTCTCTGCGGGCGTACAGCGTATGGTGCGTTCCGACGTGGGCTCTTCCGGCGTGATGTTCTCCATTGATACCGAGTCCGGCTTCGACCAGGTGGTGTTCATCACCTCCGCGTGGGGCCTGGGTGAAATGGTGGTGCAGGGGGCCGTGAACCCTGACGAATTCTACGTCCACAAACCGACGCTTGCCGCCAACCGTCCGGCAGTAGTTCGCCGCACCATGGGCTCGAAAAAAATCCGCATGATCTATGCCCCGACCCAGGAGCATGGCAAGCAGGTGAAGATTGAAGATGTACCGCAGGAGCTGCGCGACCGCTTCTCCCTGACCGACGCCGAAGTGCAGGAGCTGGCGAAGCAGGCGGTGCAGATTGAAAAACACTACGGCCGTCCGATGGACATCGAATGGGCCAAAGACGGTCACACCGGCAAGCTGTTCATCGTCCAGGCGCGCCCGGAAACGGTTCGCTCCCGCGGCCAGGTGATGGAGCGTTATACCCTCCACGCGCAGGGCAAAATCGTGGCGGAAGGTCGCGCGATTGGTCACCGCATTGGTGCCGGTCCGGTGAAAGTGATCCACGATATCAGCGAGATGAACCGCATTGAACCGGGCGACGTGCTGGTAACCGACATGACCGACCCGGACTGGGAACCGATCATGAAGAAAGCCGCGGCTATCGTCACCAACCGTGGCGGGCGTACCTGTCACGCGGCGATCATCGCCCGCGAGCTGGGGATCCCGGCGGTTGTCGGGTGCGGTGACGCAACCGAACGCATGAAGGACGGACAGAACGTGACCGTCTCCTGTGCCGAAGGGGATACCGGCTACGTGTATGCTGACATCCTTGACTTCAGCGTGAAAAGCTCCAGCGTCGATACCATGCCGGACCTGCCGCTGAAGATCATGATGAACGTCGGTAACCCGGACCGCGCGTTTGACTTCGCCTGCTTGCCGAACGAAGGCGTGGGCCTGGCGCGTCTGGAATTCATCATCAACCGTATGATTGGCGTTCACCCGCGCGCGCTGCTGGAATTTGACGACCAGGACGCAAAGCTGCAGAACGAAATTCGCGAGATGATGAAAGGCTACGACTCGCCGAAAGAGTTCTACGTTGGCCGTCTGACCGAAGGGATCGCGACGCTCGGGGCGGCGTTTTATCCGAAGCGCGTGATCGTGCGTCTGTCGGACTTTAAGTCTAACGAATACGCCAACCTGGTGGGCGGCGAGCGTTACGAGCCGGAAGAAGAGAACCCGATGCTGGGCTTCCGTGGGGCCGGACGTTATGTCTCCGACAGCTTCCGCGACTGCTTCGCGCTGGAGTGTGAAGCGGTAAAACGCGTGCGCAACGACATGGGGCTGACTAACGTTGAGATCATGATCCCGTTCGTACGTACCGTGGACCAGGCGAAAGCGGTGGTGGACGAACTGGCGCGTCAGGGGCTGAAGCGCGGCGAAAATGGGCTGAAGATCATCATGATGTGTGAGATCCCGTCCAACGCCCTGCTGGCAGAGCAGTTCCTGGAGCACTTCGACGGCTTCTCTATCGGTTCGAACGACATGACGCAGCTGACGCTGGGTCTGGACCGTGACTCCGGCGTGGTCTCTGAGCTGTTCGACGAACGCAACGAGGCGGTGAAAGCCCTGCTGTCGATGTCCATCCGTGCGGCGAAGAAACAGGGTAAATACGTCGGGATTTGTGGCCAGGGCCCTTCTGACCATGAAGACTTCGCGGCCTGGCTGATGGAAGAGGGGATCGACAGTCTTTCCCTCAACCCGGACACCGTGGTGCAAACCTGGCTGAGCCTGGCTGAACTGAACAAGTAACGTCTTCCGTATCTGAAAAGGCGAGGGAAATAATCCTCGCCTTTTTTATTTCCGCTTATATTTGCTCCCCATCACAAATAAAGTAAAAAACCAAATATCATAATTTGTCTGTTAATTTAGACAATTGTTAGCACACAAAGGGTTGCTAATACTTGAGCCTTACCGCGCAAATCAACAGGATTTTGCGCAACTGGTTGAAATACGTTTTAACCTGATAAAAAGGCAAATAACAAATGACAATCTCCTCTGTACTGCGTACCAAAGATAAAATAGGTTATGGCTTAGGTGATATGGCCAGTGCGCTGGTCTGGCAAACTGCGACGTTATTTCTTGCTTATTTCTATACAGACGTTTTCGGTTTACCCGCGGCCATTATGGGAACCATGTTTTTAGTGGTGCGCGTGGTCGATGCCTTTATTGATCCCTGTATCGGCGCGCTGGTGGATCGCACCCAAACGCGTCACGGTCGTTTCCGTCCATGGCTGCTGTGGTTTGCCATTCCGTTTGGCGTTAGCTGCCTCATTACGTTCTACGTTCCCGACGTCGGGCCCACGGCGAAAATCGTCTATGCCTGTGTGACCTACGGGATTTTAAGCCTCATCTATTCCGCCATTAACGTCCCTTACTGCGCCATGCCGGGCGCGCTGACGCTGGATCCGCGCGAGCGCCATTCGCTGCAGTCGTGGCGCTTTGGCCTGTCGTTTATCGGCGGGTTGATTGTGACGGTTATCGCTTTGCCGTTGGTTTCGCATCTTGGACAGGGCAACGTACAGAAAGGCTATTTCTATGCCATGAGCCTGATGGGATTACTGGGGATTATTTTATTCTTCTGCTGCTTCCTGATGACCCGCGAGCGCTATTCTCCGCGGAATGATACTTCTGGCTCCATGCTCACCGATTTAAAACTGCTGGCCGGGAACAGCCAGTGGCGAATTGTGTTCCTGTTTAATATTTTGCTGTTAACGGCGGTCGTGACGCGCGGCTCTGCCACGATGTATTACGTGAATTATGTGCTGTTGCGTCCGGAACTGGTGTTTGCCTTTATCGTCTCCGGGATGGTGGCCTCCTTAAGTGGCGCATTATTATCCGAACGGCTGCTGGGGAAATTTGACCGCGTACGTGCCTATCAGTGGACCATTATTTCCTTCGTGATTTTTGGGGCGCTGATCTTCTTCCTGCCGCCTTCACAGGTCTGGCTGATTTTCGGCCTCAATATTGTCTTTAGCTTCATCCAGAATCTGACCACGCCGCTGCAGTGGACCATGTTCTCCGATGTGGTCGACTATGAAGAGCACCGCAGCGGTCGCCGGCTCGATGGTCTGGTCTTCTCCACCGCGCTGTTCGCCATCAAATTTGGTCTGGCGTTGGGTGGGGCAGTGGTGGGTTGGGTGCTCGGGATGGTGGATTACGCGCCAGGCCAGGCAACCCAGACGCCGCACGTACTCACGACCATTAACGCACTGTTTACCCTCATTCCGTGCGTGCTGTTCCTCTGCATGGTCGCGCTGCTTGCCATCTACAAACTCAACAGTCGGCTGGTGGATTCCATCGCCCGCGAACTGGCCAGCAAGCGCGACGTGCGGCCAGAAGCAGGGCAACTCAGCCCGGCTGCCCCTTCCGCCCTACAGGAGTAAAACATGACTGCAATCTATAAGGACGCGGGACGTCCCGTGCACGAGCGCGTCGCCGACTTGCTGGCACGCATGACCCCGGAAGAGAAGTTCGCCCAGATGCACGCGTACTGGCTGATCCTCGATGAAAACGGCAACCACCGTGAACGCAACGACTTGAGTGACGAATTCGCGGGGGTGAGTGAACAGGCCTCGCTCAGCGAACGGCTTAAGCTGGGCGTCGGGCAGATTACCCGTCCGCTGGGTACCCATATCGTTGATGCGCAAACCGGCGTGCGCGCCGCCAACCGTCTGCAGCGGATGATGATGGAAGAGACGCGGCTCGGCATTCCGGCGCTGTTCCATGAGGAGTGTCTGGTGGGGTTGTTGTGCAAAGCGGCCACGCTGTTCCCGTCGTCGCTCAACTACGGTTCAACCTGGGATCCGGCGCTGGTACAGCGGGCAGCCGAACAGATAGGCAAAGAGGCGCGCTCTGTGGGGTGCCAGCAGGGGCTGGCCCCGGTGCTGGATGTCTCCCGCGATGTGCGCTGGGGGCGCACGGAAGAGACCTTTGGCGAAGATCCCTGGCTGGTGGGTGTGATGGCCACGGCCTACGTTAAAGGGCTGCAGGGCGATAAACGCGATCTGCTGGCCACGCTTAAGCACTATGTGGGCCACTCGTTCAGCGAGGGAGCGCGTAACCATGCCCCGGTTCATCTGGGCTTTAGCGAACTGAATGATACCTTCCTGCTGCCGTTTGAAATGGCGGTGAAGCTGGCCAATGCCGGGTCGGTGATGCCTGCCTACCACGATATCGACAATCAGCCGGGGCACAGTGACCACTTCCTGCTGACCACCGTCCTGCGCGAACAGTGGGGCTTTGACGGTATCGTTGTGGCGGACTATGGCGGCGTCAGCCTGCTGCATCAGCATCACGGGGTCTCGCATGATGCGACCGAATCCGCCGCGCTGGCCTTTAACGCCGGGCTTGATGTTGAGCTGCCGAAAGATGACTGCGCCCGCCATCTGGCCGAGGCCGTTGAGCGTGGTCTGATCTCCATGGCGAAAGTGGACGAGATTGTAGGACGCGTGCTGACCGAAAAATTCCGTCTCGGCCTGTTTGAAAACCCGTATGCCGATGAAAGCGGTATTGATTTGCAAAATGAGACCACCCGGCAGGTTGCACGTGAGGTGGCGACTCGCTCGCTGACGCTGCTGGAGAATAACGGCATTTTGCCTCTCGGCGGCAAACCCCGCGTGGCGGTGGTGGGACCCACGGCGGACGATCCGCTGGCGTTGCTCAGCGGCTACAGCTTCCCGGTGCATTTGATTATCAGCGATATGGTTGACGAAACGTCACAGGTGACGACTCCGCGCGCGGCGCTGGAGCACTATCTGGGCGCGTCGAACGTGCGTTATGCCAAAGGGTGTCACATCATCGAAAAACGAATGGCGGGCGCGCCGGTCTTCCCGGGTGACAGCGGGGGCAAACCGATGCAGCAGTCGCCGGTGTCGCAAAGTACCGCGCTGATCCCCGAAGCCGTGAACGCCGCGCAGGAGAGCGACGTGGTGGTGGCCTGTGTCGGCGACCTCGCCGGTTTGTTCCAGAGCGGCACGGTAGGGGAAGGATCCGATACCGATTCCCTGCATCTGCCTGGCGTTCAGCAACAACTGCTGGAAGCCCTGGTCGCCACGGGCAAACCGGTGATTGTCGTGATGACCGGTGGGCGGCCGTACAATCTTCAGGGGCTGGAAGATAAGGTCGCGGCGCTGATGATGGCCTGGGCACCTGGGCAGGAAGGGGGCTGGGCAATTGCCGATGTGTTAACCGGCCGCGCGGAGCCGCAGGGACGTCTGGTGGTGAGCGTGCCGAAAAGTGCGGGCGCCATGCCGTACTACTACAACCACAAGCTGAAAAGCGGCGGCACGCCATTCGCGTTCCACTTTGGCTCCCGCTATCCCTTTGGTTTCGGCCTTGGCTGGACGCAATTTAACTGGGGCGCAGCACGCCTCGCGCAAAACAGCGTACCGGTGGACGGCGAAGTTGTGTTGAGTATTGACGTCACCAACCGCGGTGAACGCAGCGGCAGCGAGGTGGTGCAGGTGTACGTCCGGGATAAGGTTGCCACGCAGGTGCGGCCGCTTCAGGAGCTGAAAGCGTTCCAGCGCGTGGCGCTCGCGCCGGGCGAAACGGCCACGCTCACCTTTACGCTGCCCGTGGAGATGTTCAACTTTACCCGTCGGGACGGCAAACGCATTGTCGAGCCGGGCGAGTTTGAGCTACAGGTGGGAGCATCGTCGGCGGATATTCGCGACGTGGTGACGGTCAATGTGACGGGAGAGACGCGGGTGCTACCTGCTGAATGGCGCATGCTAAGCACCTGTCAGGTTCAGCACGCGTAGCCAGGATAAAAAAAAGCCCATCGTGGGAGATGGGCAAAGACTACACACAGCAATTCGTTGTTTCACTCAGGGGATTTCCATGCTTATAAATCAAGGTGTTGATTTATAACCGTGAGCTAATAGTAGGCATGCCAACCTTGAGCGTCGATCAGATTCGTCTCAATAGTTAAAGAGAAGTAAAGATTTCTTGAGGTGAATAGCGGACTTAGAGCAAAAAAGGCGGGTCGGACCAGTGCGCAACGAATAAATAGTTTAGCAATGTTTAAGTATTGCCGGGGAGAATGTAGGCCGGGTAAGCGTCAACGCCACCCGGCAATCCCTTTTACTGCGTATTCTTCTCTTCCAGCTCTTCAAGTTCGCTCAAAATCACATCCGGGTCGGTGCCCGGCGGCGGCACTTCATGTACCCAGGCGGAGAAGAGACGCCAGGTGACGGCAAGCAGCACCGGTCCAATAAACAGACCGATCATCCCAAAGGCGATTAACCCGCCAATGACGCCGGAGAGGATCAGGATCAGCGGCAGGTCCGCGCCCATGCGGATGAGGATGGGACGAATCACGTTATCCATGGTGCCGACCACGCAGCTCCAGACCAGCAGAACGGTTCCCCACGTGGTATCCCCCGTCCAGTAAAGCCAGATGATGCTGGGGACCAGCACCAGCAACGGCCCCAGTTGTGCAAGACAGGTCATCAGCATCACCACCGTAAAGACGGTAGCGTACGGCACGCCAGAAATGGCCAGGCCAATACCGCCCAGCACCGCCTGCACCAGGGCCGTGACGACCACCCCAAGCGCAACCGCGCGCACGGCTTGCGCCGCCAGCAGAACTGCGGCATCGCCGCGTTTACCGGCCAGTCGGGTAGCGAAATGGCGTACGCCCAACGCTACCTGCTCACCGCGCCAGTAGAGCAGGGCGCTGAAGACCAGCATCAGCGCACAGTGCATCATAAAGCGACCAATATGTGCCGCCTGACCCACAAACCAGGTGGTGGTGGTGCCAATATACGGACGCACTTTCGCCATCAACGCGCTGCCGCCCATCTCCAGCAGGCTATGCCAGCCGCTGTAAAGTTTGGCGCCTACCACCGGAATGCTGTTCAGCCAGGCGAGATCCGGCAGCGTTAAATCACCGCTGGTGACGGCGCGAATAACCGGGCCACTGGAATCGACAAGGCTGTTCACCAGCAGCGCAATCGGAATAATAAACAGCAGGAACAGCAGCAGCGTCATGACCAGTACCGCCAGACCGCGGCGGCCAAACAGCAGTTTCTGCAAACGTAACAGCACCGGCCAGGTCGCCACGACCACCGTTGCGGCCCAGGCGAAGCCAAGTATGAAAGGTTGAACAATCCACAGACACGCAATAATCATGAGGGCCAGAAACAGCACCGACAGCAAAATTTGCGCAACATCCCTGGGCTGGCGAAGATTGACCATAAATGAAACTTTCCTTAATAAACACCAGCGAGGCTGGCGGGAACGGATAACCGCGTCACTCTAATCATTAATGATATCAGCGATTTTTGACAGGCGGATTTTGCCCGTAATTCAGCGAAGCACATAAGAAAAAAATGTGATAAAACTTTCCAGACACAACACAAACGATTTCACACTACTCTAATTAGGGTCGACAGTCATGATCCCACAGATTTCTCAAGCACCTGGCGTCGTTCAGCTGGTGCTTAATTTTTTGCAGGCACTGGAGCAACAGGGTTTTACAGGTGATACCGCCACGAACTATGCCGACAGGCTGACGATGGCGACCGATAACAGTATTTACCAGCTTCTTCCCGATGCAGTCGTCTTTCCGCGCTCAACGGCCGATGTGGCGCTGATTGCCCGGCTGGCGACGCAAGAGCGTTTTAGCGCTCTGGTGTTCACCCCGCGCGGCGGCGGCACCGGAACAAATGGCCAAGCCCTGAACCAGGGCATCATCATTGATATGTCACGCTATATGAATCGCATCATCGAGATCAATCCTGAAGAGGGATGGGTTCGCGTTGAAGCGGGCGTGATTAAGGATCAGCTCAACCAGTATCTGAAGCCCTACGGCTACTTTTTTGCGCCCGAGCTTTCTACCAGCAACCGGGCAACCATCGGCGGTATGATCAACACCGATGCCTCCGGGCAGGGTTCGCTGGTCTACGGAAAAACCTCCGATCACGTTCTGGGCGTACGGGCGGTGCTGCTGGGCGGCGATATCCTGGATACCCAGCCTGTGCCGGTCGAGCTGGCTGAAACGCTGGGTAAAGAGAACACCGCAAGCGGGCGCATCTATCGCACCGTGCTGGAACGCTGTCGCGATAACCGCCAGCTGATCCTCGACAAATTCCCCAAACTGAACCGTTTCCTCACCGGTTACGACCTGCGTCACGTCTTTAACGACGAACTGACCCAGTTTGATTTGACCCGTGTGCTGACTGGCTCCGAAGGAACGCTGGCGTTTATTACCGAGGCACGGCTGGATATCACCCGGCTGCCCAAAGTGCGTCGCCTGGTGAACGTCAAATATGACTCCTTTGATTCCGCGCTGCGTAATGCTCCGTTTATGGTGGAGGCGCAGGCACTGTCGGTGGAAACCGTTGACTCGAAGGTGCTTAATCTGGCGCGGGAAGATATCGTCTGGCACTCGGTGCGGGAGCTGATTACCGATGTGCCGGACAAAGAGATGCTTGGGCTTAACATCGTTGAATTTGCCGGAGACGATGCAGAACTTATCGATAGCCAGGTGACCAGGCTCTGTCAGCGGCTTGATGAACTCATCGCCCACGGCGAAGGTGGGGTCATTGGCTGGCAGCTCTGTAACGACCTGGCCGGCATTGAGCGTATCTACGCAATGCGTAAAAAAGCGGTGGGGCTGCTCGGCAATGCCAAAGGCGCCGCGAAGCCGATTCCGTTTGCCGAAGATACCTGCGTCCCTCCTGAGCATCTGGCGGATTATATCGTTGAATTCCGTGCGCTGCTGGACAGCCACGGCCTGAGCTATGGCATGTTCGGCCACGTTGATGCCGGGGTGCTGCATGTGCGTCCGGCCCTGGACATGTGCGATCCGCAGCAGGAGATCCTGATGAAACAGATCTCCGATGAGGTGGTGGCCTTAACCGCGAAATATGGCGGCCTGCTGTGGGGGGAACACGGAAAAGGGTTCCGCGCCGAGTACAGCCCGGCGTTCTTCGGTGAACAGCTCTTCGGCGAGCTGCGCAAGGTCAAAGCGGCGTTCGATCCCAATAACCGTCTCAACCCGGGGAAAATTTGCCCGCCGGAAGGCGTGGACGCGCCCATGCTGCAGGTGGATGCCGTCAAGCGCGGCACGTACGACAGACAAATCCCGATTGCCGTGCGCGCGTCCTGGCGTGGGGCGCTGGAGTGTAACGGCAACGGCCTGTGCTTTAACTTCGACGTGAAAAGCCCGATGTGCCCGTCGATGAAAATCACCAGCAACCGCATTCATTCGCCAAAAGGGCGGGCGACGCTGGTACGCGAATGGCTGCGTTTGCTGGCCGATCGCGGTATCGACCCGCTCAAGCTGGAGCAGGAGTTGCCGGAAAAACGGGCCAGCCTGCGTTCCCTGATAGAGCGCACCCGCAACAGCTGGCATGCGAATAAGGGCGAGTATGATTTCTCCCATGAGGTGAAAGAGGCCATGTCCGGCTGCCTGGCCTGTAAAGCCTGTTCGACCCAGTGCCCGATTAAGATAGACGTACCGGAGTTCCGCTCGCGCTTCCTGCAGCTCTACCACACGCGCTATCTGCGCCCGATGCGCGACCATCTGGTGGCAACGGTGGAGAGCTATGCCCCGCTGATGGCCCGGGCGCCAAAGACGTTCAACTTCTTTATCAATCAGCCGCTGGTGCGCAAGCTTTCCGAAAAGCATATCGGGATGGTGGATCTGCCGCTGCTCTCGGTGCCGTCGCTGCAGCGTCAGCTGGTGGGGCACCGCTCGGCAAACATGACCCTGGAGCAGCTTGAGGCGTTAAGCCCTGAGCAAAAAGCGAAGGTGGTGCTGGTGGTGCAGGATCCGTTTACCAGCTATTACGACGCGCAGGTGGTGGCCGATTTTGTCCGTCTGGCGGAAAAACTGGGGTATCAGCCGGTGGTTCTGCCGTTCTCACCTAACGGTAAGGCGCAACACATTAAAGGCTTCCTCAACCGCTTCGCGAAAACGGCGCAAAAAACGTCTGATTTCCTTAACCGGGTCGCCGGGCTGGGCATGCCGATGGTGGGGGTCGATCCGGCGCTGGTGCTCTGCTATCGCGATGAATATAAGCAGACGCTGGGCGATAAACGCGGGGCGTTCCACGTTATGCTGGTGCACGAGTGGCTGCCGGCGGCTCTCGAGCAGACCAGCGCCATGGAGGTCAGCGGTGAGCCGTGGTACCTGTTTGGCCACTGTACCGAAGTCACCGCGCTGCCGGGCGCACCTGCGCAATGGGCCTCTATTTTTGCCCGCTTTGGCGCGAAGCTTGAGAGCGTCAGCGTCGGTTGCTGCGGCATGGCAGGCACTTACGGGCATGAAGTGAAGAATCACGCCAACTCGCTCGGTATTTACGAGCTGTCATGGCATCAGGCGATGCAGCGCTTGCCGCGAAACCGCTGCCTGGCAACGGGCTACTCCTGCCGCAGCCAGGTGAAACGTGTTGAAGGTAACGGGGTACGCCATCCGTTACAGGCTTTACTGGAGATTATCGGATGATCTGGAAACGTGCCGTCACGCTACAGGCGTTAAACGCCATGGGCGAGGGGAATATGGTCGGGTTGCTGGATATCCAGTTTATCCGCATTGGGGAAGACGCTCTGGAGGCCACCATGCCTGTCGATCATCGTACGCACCAGCCGTTTGGTTTACTGCACGGCGGTGCGTCCGTGGTGCTGGCCGAAACCCTGGGCTCGGTGGCGGGGTATCTCTGCACCGAAGGGGAGCAGAAGGTCGTCGGGCTTGAGGTGAACGCCAACCATATTCGCTCGGTGCGCAGCGGGCGCGTGCGCGGTATTTGCCGCGCGCTGCACGCCGGTAGCCGTCATCAGGTGTGGCAGATTGATATTCTCGATGAGCAGGATCGGCTGTGCTGCTCATCCAGGCTGACGACGGCGGTGGTGTAAATTTCCTGATGTTTTTGCATTTGGTCAAAATCTCGCCAGGGTGTTGTGATATACTGGTCAGGATTTGTACACAAGTGAGGACATCATGGATACTGAAATAACCCCAACGCAACTGGCAATTGAATATTTACGTCGCGATAACAGCAACCTGTCTCCGGCGCAGTACCTGAAAAAGCTGAAACAGCTTGAACTGGAGTTTACAGATTTGCTGGCGCTCTCTTCGAATGAACTGAAAGAAGAGATCTATTTTGCCTGGCGCTTGGGCGTTCACGTCCATTGAGAGAGTGAAAAGGCCGCGAGCGCGGCCTTTTTTGTGTCTGCAATTCAGTACCGGGCGGGAAGTTTATTGATTTTAATCAGCCTGCCATCTTCCATTTCAATAAAGCCCCCTGTTTTGAGATCGGCCAGGATACGCATCACGCCGCTGCGGGAAAGCTGGGTTTTATCGCGAATGTAGCGTTCTGCGGTTATCTCCCGACGATAAGATTCATCTTCATTCATTAATAACATCAGCTGCTGGCGGATCATCTCATAGGCCGTCGGGGCACCCTTTGGCATGACGGTGTTATAGAGCCGGTTGTACATAAACATCAGGTGGTTTGATATCAACCCCCACAGCGCCTTCTCCTGGATAATGACGTGGAGTTGCTCTGCGGTCAGCGTTCCAATCTTGCAGGTGGTCACCGTTTTCAGGTAGTCGTCAAAAAAGATGTCATTAATATTGGCCACACCAAATAACGCCGGGCTTTTCGCGGTCGACAGCATCAGATTGTCGCTGCGTCGGTAAATGGCAACGGTCCCTTCCAGAATCAAATAACTCATTCCCCGGCCATTAACCACCAGATCCAGCTGCTCCCCGCGATCGAGATGACGGACAGAAGAATAAGGTTGTAAGTGCGTAATCAGCGCTTGCGCATAGGGAGAACCACGATGGGGTTTTTCTGTGGAGGACATAACCTGAACCTGAAAGAATCATCTTTCTGATTATAGCGTTACTCCTTATTACCGACATCACCTGAATCAGTATTTCCGCGGCAGATGGTGGACATCAAGCAGCACGCCGCGCTCCATCGTAATGTACTTCCCGGTGCGCAGTTCGGCCAGGATCCGCATTATCCCGCTACGCGAAAGCCAGGTGCGACTTTGTATATAGGCGGCCGCCGTGGTGTTCAGCCGTATTGCTTCGGGCTCCTGCATCAATTCAACCAGCTGAAAACGGATGATGTCATAGGCCGACATCTGCGAGATCCGGGAGCAGTGCTCATAGACCCGGGAGGCGGTATAGATCAGCAGATGCGAAAACGGCTCCCACAAATTGTGTTGCGCAATCACGCCGTTAAAACGCTCCAGCGAAACCCCGGCGAGTTCGGAGGTCTCCAGCGCCCTGACATACAGGTGCTCTGAGGAGAACTGGCTACTCACGCCAAGAATAAACGGCGCGGATTCAGAATTTAAGACGATGCCATCTCCCCGACGGTGCAACGCCACGCTGCCCTGGAGCAATAAAAAACACTGACGCACGTCGTTTGCATAATAGTGGAGCACTTCCCCCCGGGACAGTATGCGCCTCTCTGCCAGCGGAAGAAGATGATCAATTAATTTCTCGATGTGCTTATAGGGTTTAGCCGTAAGCACGGTGGCTTTTTCATTATCGAGACTGGGAGCCATTCGGGTGTTCATTAGAGACCTCACTCACGGACGCGATCATTATTTGATCGATATAGAGAATTATCTTAAAAAACAGCGAGTCGTGGAATATTTGAGACGGGTCCAAAAATAGACCGCAGTAAATGACGAGCCTAATTATATGAATTCTAAGGACGTAAATTAGGGGTCTAAAAGTAGACTGAAAATAGAAAGACTTAAGAAATTTCAAAACTGAAATGTATTTATTTTGTTAAAGAGAAGTCTACAGCTAGACCTCAAAATAGATTGTGTGCCGAAAAAGAGTTGTATAAATTTCGGTCATCGGCTGATGAAGCCCGAATTATGTAATCTGGATTTCAGTAATAAATAAAGTGATACAGGATTTGATGATGAAAAATAAAATGATGATAACCCTGCTGGCAGTGGGTTCCGCCCTGACAGCAACCCACGCTTTCGCCGCAGCAGGTACCGTTAATTTTAACGGAAATATTCTGGATTCCGCCTGTGACGTTGATGTGGCTTCGCAGAACCAGGTGGTGGTATTAGGTGATTATTATAAGACCGAGTTTCCAACCACCGGGGCCAGAACCGCAGCCACGCAATTTAATATCGTGTTGAAAAATTGCCCGGTGACGGTGACTAACGCGAAGGTTCGCTTTGATGGTACGCCAGATGCCACCAATTCCAGCCTGCTGGCGATTGATTCGTCCGCGGCGGGAGCGGCGACCGGAGTGGCAATCAACCTGATGAGTGCGGATAAGGCGGATCTGCCGCTTCACGGTAGCAACAGCTATAGCTATGTGCTGAGCAGCACCGCGGATAATACCCTGAGTTTCTACGCTCAGTATATTTCCACCGCAGCGACTGTCACCGCCGGTCCGGCGAATTCTGTCGCTAACTTCTCCGTGGTTTACAACTAATCGTTTGCAGCAATGTGCAGGGGGCCAGCCCGGCCCCTTTGTAGTATGAGGTTTACAATGCGTTTTATCAACACAGCCGGACTGGCCGTAGCGCTGTCAGCACTGACGCTGAGCACAGCGCAGGCCGGAGTGATTATTGGCGGCACCCGTATCATTTTCGATGGGACAAAAAAAGAGGCGTCAATAAGCATTAATAATCCTGACGCGACGCCTTACTTAATTCAGTCATGGATAGATTTGCCGGAAGGTAATTCAGGTAAAGCGCCTTTTATTATTACCCCACCGTTATACCGACTGGATGGCGGGCAAAAAAACGTCGAGCGAATTGTGATGGCGGGTGCACTGCCTCAGCAGCAGGAAAGTTTATTTTGGCTGAATATTAAAGCGATCCCTTCGGCATCAAAACAGACGAACGCCCTGCAAATAGCAGTGAAAACGCGCATCAAACTGATCTACCGGCCAGAAAGTTTGCGGGCGTCTACGCCAGAAGAACAGGCTAATAAATTAACCTGGCAACGCGCCGGGAATGAAATTCAGGTCAACAACCCCACGCAATATGTCGTCAATTTTAATGAAATTACGCTGGGGGGGAAAAAGCTGGACGATGTGACCTACGTGTTACCCGGCGCCTCAGCCCGGTTTGTATTACCCAATGAGGCAAGGGGAAATTTACTCACGTTTAAAATTATCAACGACTATGGCAGTCCCGGCGTATTACATCAAGCCAGTTTGTGATCCTTTCACAAACGGCAACGCCTGCATTAACCCGGTAATTCGCAATGACGGTAAATAACACAATGAAACCCGCACGCCTGGTGATGTTTATCGCCTTAGCGTTTGGCGGATCCTCAACCTCGCTCTACGCCAGTGTTGCCTTTAACTCCGAATTAATTGAGCTGGATAATCCAGGCATGGATAAAGCCGATTTGTCGGCCTTTGAATCAGGCTCGCAGGCACCGGGGATCTACCATGTCGATATTATTGTCGACGACGCGTTTCTGGAGACGGGGGATATTCAGTTTACCGCGAGCAAAGCCGACAACGGCGATGCGTCATTGCAGCCTTGTCTGAGTCTTGCGCAATTAAAACGCTGGGGGGTGAAAACGGCATTATTTCCTGCGCTCAGTGCAGGAGACGGTGAATGCATCAATCTTCAGGCGATTCCCCAGGCCAGTGCCGATTTCCAGTTTGGTGCCCAGCGTCTGGTGTTGAGTATTCCGCAGGCCGCCATCGATCTGCCGGCAAGAGGCTATGTGCCGCCGGAGATGTGGGATGAGGGGATAACGGCAGCCATGCTCAATTACAGCCTCAGCGGCGCGAACAGCCGGGCGAAAGCGGGTGAGGGGGCCAGCAGCAACAGCCAGTATGCGAACCTGCGTCCGGGGATAAATATCGGTCCGTGGCGTCTACGCAACTACACCACCTGGTCACGGGATGGCGCGGGGAAAGATCGATGGGACACGGTCTACAGCTATCTGCAACGTGCCGTTATTCCCCTGAAAGCGCAGCTTACCCTTGGGGACAGTTCCGCCCCGGCGGATGTCTTTGACAGCGTGCCTTTTCGCGGGGTTCAGCTGGCATCGGATGATGACATGTTACCGGATTCCCTGAAAGGCTATGCCCCAGTGGTCCGCGGGATCGCGCGCACCAATGCTCAGGTGGTGATTCGCCAGAATGGCTATCAGATCTACCAAAGCTACGTGGCGCCGGGCGCGTTTGAAATTACCGATATGTATCCCACCGGCGGCGCGGGCGATTTAGACGTGACCATCAAAGAGGCCGATGGCAGCGAGCAGCATTTCACGCTGCCGTATGCCTCGGTACCGGTATTGCAGCGCGAAGGGCGACTGAAATATGCCCTCACCGGTGGACAGTATCGCGCCTACAACAGCAGCGTGGAGAAAACCCCGTTCGGGCAGATCGCCGCGATTTATGGGCTTCAGAAGGGCATCACGATCTATGGCGGGGGGCAGGGTGCCAGCAAATATCAGTCGCTTGCGGTCGGAGCCGGTAAAAACATGGGGGACTTCGGCGCGCTTTCCGTCGATGTCACCCAGGCCTGGTCAACGCCGGCCAATACTGCAAAAACGCAGGGGCAGTCCTGGCGAGCGCGTTACAGCAAGAACGTCATTAATACCGGCACCAACTTTTCGATTGCGGGGTACCGTTATTCAACGCGCGGCTACTACGGACTCCAGGACGTGCTGGACTCCTGGGGGAACAGCGGCGCACTTCAGGACCGACGGCGTAACCGTCTGGAGCTCACCATGAGTCAGACGCTGGGCGGTGACCGGGGCGCGCTGACGCTCAGCGCCGCGCGGGAAGATTACTGGAACGCTGACAGACCCATGGCCTCGTGGAGTGTCGGCTACAACAATGACTGGCACAACATCAGCTATGGCGTGAGCTGGACATACAGCAAAAATGGCAGCCCGTCGTCCGGCAGTGGAAGTACAAAGACCTACGTTCACGACCAGCTTCTGGCGCTGACCGTTAGCGTACCGCTGGATAAATTTCTGCCGCAGACGTGGGCTAACTATGGCCTGAACGCCAGCAAGAACAGTGGCACGACGCACAGTATCGGCATGAACGGGGTGGCCCTCGACAATAGCGCCCTGAGCTGGAATATCCAGCAGGGTTACGGTACGGATGGCGTGGGCTATACCGGTACGCTCAACGGCGACTATAAAGGCACGTACGGGGAAGTTACGGCGGGTTATGGGTACGACAAACATAGCGAGCGCCTTAGCTATGGTTTGCAGGGGGGGATCCTCGCGCATGCTGATGGCGTGACGCTGTCTCAGCCGCTGGGGGAAACCAACGCGTTAATCAAAGCCCCGGGCGCGCACGGCGTGAATATTCGTAATCAGTCCGGCGTGCGAACGGATTTCCGGGGCTATACGGTGGTGAATAACCTCTCCGTATACCGCAAAAACGATCTCACTCTCGATCCGGAAAATATGCCTGACGATGTGGAACTGGAGATCAACACCCGCACGGTCACGCCTACGCGCGGCGCGGTGGTGAAAGCCGATTATTTGTCCAAAGTCGGACGCCGGGTGCTGATGACGTTGACGACGCCTGAGCAGTTCGTGCCGTTTGGCGCGGTTGTTACCCTGGCGGATGATGACAAGAGCAGCTTTATCGTGGGCGATCGCGGCCAGGTCTATTTAACCGGCCTGCGCGACCAGGGCACGGTCCTGGCAACATGGGGACATCAACCTCACCAGCAGTGTCGGGCAGATTTTAGCCTGCCGAATGGAGCGCAATACGGCGGCATCACGGACATCAGCGTCTCGTGTCGCCAGGAGCATTAAGATGAAACGGATCAACATGTTATTACTGCTGTGCTGTCTTTGCGCATGGCATATCGCCCGGGCCGGGACCTGCACCACCATTACGCCTCAGCTTTCTACGCTGTCGGTGGGCACAATTAATGTTCAGCGCGATGCGCCTGTCGGCACGGTGATTTTTTCCGGCGCGGCGAGCAGTACCGGCACCTACCTTAGCGGGTGTACCAATCCGCTTATGCTGGGTTTTAGCATGCGATACAACAATGCCGCGCTGAGCAGCTACGGTAATCATGTTTACAACACCAACGTTAGCGGGATTGGCATTCGGCTTTCATCAAATGCCTATTTTGAGAACCCGAGCAATACGTTCTCGTATAGTGCGCAGACCTCGTATGTGGTCTGGTACGGGGGCTGGGTCGAGCTGGTGGTGACCGGCCCGGTATCATCCGGCGCCTTAACGCCAGGCCCCATAGGGGCGGTGACGCTGCAGGGCAGCGATGGTATTTACCGTGACGGGTTAACCGTGCAGCTGACCGGCGGCACAATCAACGCACTGGCCTGCACCATCACCACGCCGCAGCTGACGTTCCCGATTGGTGATATTTCAGCCGCAGCATTTGGCTCAGTGGTGGGGACCACGCCAGCAGTTGCGCAGAATACGCAAAACCTCGGGTTGAACTGCAGTGCCGGCACCAATATTTCGGTTTCCCTGAGCGGAATACAGAACCCGGACAGTGCGAATACCAGCGTAATGGCATTAACAGGGCAGGGAAACAGCGGCACCGCAAAAGGCGTTGGCGTGCAGCTTCTCTATAATGGCTCGCCGCTGACGTTAAACAGCCGTCTTTTATTAAAACAGTCTGCAGGCGGGCAGGAGACGCTCCCGTTAACGGCACGCTATTACCAGACATTAACATCCGTTGAGTCCGGCTCGGCAAATGCCTCCGCCACCCTTAATTTGACCTACCAGTAACAGGTGAAATGATGAAATTACCCTTCAGGAGAGGGATGCTCCTCCTTGCATTCAGCTGGAACGTCATTGCAGCTGATAGCGTTAATCTGGGCGTGACGGGAAATATCATCGCCTCGCCCTGCGTATTTAATGGCGGGAGCGCAAACCTGGATATTAATCTTGGAAATATACAGGCGACTAATATGGCGACGCCGGGATCGACATCCGATCCGGTGCCGTTTAATTTGCAATTTGCCCAGTGCCCGGCGGGGACCCGCAGCGTCACGGTCTCGTTCACCGGCACCCCCGATCCGGCGGCCGGTGCGGACTACTACATGAACAGCGGCTCGGCGACAAACGTGGCGATAGCCATGCGTGAGGCCGCAACGGGAACGCTGAAGGGGACCGGGTCCAGCATAACGCAAAATATTGCGCCGGACAGAACGGCGACCATGGCCATGCTGGCTTCGGTAAAATCTGTAACCGGTGGCGCGACGCCGGGCAGTGTCAGCGCAGTTGTTGTGATGACCATGCAATACAATTAACAATCCCGCGCGTTAATAACGCTTATTGACTGACCCACATCGGTATTTGCTATGTTGAATATTCTGATTCAAGAGACAGACCAATTTTTTCACCATGGGCTGCAGTGTTTCTTTGTGGAATTCTTTTTGCGTAATTTTAAACAGCAGATTCATTTCGAGGCGGAGCTTAGCCGTGATAACGTCAGTGCCGCCGATATTATCGTTCTCTCGTTTTGTATGGGGGAGGCGCTGGTCTGTTTTCCCGAATTACAGGCGCGCCAGAAAGGGATTGTGATCGGATTGGTAGACGATGAATATCATTTTTCTGCCTTACCCTCCTGCTTTAACGATATTATTTTTATTTCGCGTCGTGCTTCGCTTGATCGGATAAGCCAGGTGCTGTTCATCGCCTGGTACCGCGCAGAGCTGGCGGGGAACAGCTGGAAGCAAAAAAGCTGCGCAGAGTGTCAGCATAAAATATTATCACCCCAGCAAAAACGCATTATGGCCAATTTTTACCGGGGATTATCGGTAGTGCAGATCGCGCATGCGCTGAAGATCAGCGATAAAACCGTTTTCACGCAAAAGTATGTAATGATGCAGAAATTTAATCTGCGAACCGATTTTGAACTGATTGCCCTTATTCGCCGAATGGTGCAGAGGAACAGTTATCCTAACCGGCTCGGTGACTATCTCGCATTCTCTTTGATACTGTAAATTACCTGAATTTGTGCGCCGTTATGCGCCTTTAGCATAGCGCGCGCGTCATGGTACTTTTTATGCTTTATATAATGACGCCTTCGCTATGCAAATTCATAAAACCATCAAGCCGATTTTTGTCTGTAAGTTTAAGTGTGTTGGGCCAGAATGCTTAATGTCATGTTGTCGTGGCTGGACAATCGCTATCGACAAGAAAACCCATCAGAAATACGTTCTCTCCTCGCACACAGAGATTGCCGCCATTGCCAAAAAGAACCTTATCCTGCAGAGAAAGGGTAAGAATCGCTACTCCAGAGTGAAGTTAAACGAAAAAGGGGACTGTCCTTTTATCGATGAAAACAAGCTCTGCATGGTCCACCGCGATCTGGGGGAAGAGGCGCTCTCGCATACCTGCAGCACTTACCCCCGGAGTTCAACTCGCTACAAGGATGAGACACGGCACACGATGACGCTCTCCTGCCCGGAGGTGGTGCGGCGGGTGCTGTTTGACCCGGATGCGATGCTGCTTCAGGAGCAGGATGAGCTCGTGGCGGGCTATAAAACCAATTTGATTGGGCAGCGCCAGTCTGTCTCGCAGACTCAACAGGTGATCCATCTTTTCGCCTGGAATTTAATCCAGTCGCCATCCCGTAATATAGAAGAAAATTTGATGGCGCTGGCGCAGTTTATTCTTTGTCTCCAGCACGTTAACTTTGATCTGCATAATAAATTTGCTGAAGTGGAAAATTTCTACGAAGCGCTTCTCAATGAGTTGCAAAGCGGAAAATCGCTGATGGATTCCGGTCATCTGGCGAAGTCAAACGCAATGAAATATCTGGCGTTGTCCGTCATGGGAACGCATGTTGCAAAAGATTCAGCCCGGGACGGTTTTATTCTTGAAGGGCATCAGCAAATTGCCGCATACCTGGATGTTGCCGGTATAAGCGACGCGGCGGAACTGGAGACAAAATTCGACGCGATTAATCAGCAGTGGCACAAATTATGTGAGGATTCCTGTTTGTCAGAACCTTACGTGTTACGCAATTACCTGCTGTACAAACTCTACAGCAGCTATTTCCCCGGCAAAAACATGGCGACGATGATGCGTCAGTTTTATCGTATCGTGCTGGACTTTTTCTATATCAAATTCATCCTCAGCGTGAGATCGATGCAGGGCGAAATTGACCAACAGGTGGTAATGAAAACCATCGCCAGCCTCTCCGAAAAGACCATGCACAACACCACCATTGATGCCCGCATGGACGCTGCGATTGATAAAATCAATGGCGGCGATGATTTATCCTGCCTGCTGTTGATTGGATAAACGCCCGTAACGTAGGCCGGGTAAGCGCAGCGCCACCCGGCATTTTCTCAGACATTCACCGCACTGATCAGCCGGGACTTCATGGACTGGTACGCCGATGCCGCAAAGTCCTCAGCCCAGCGTTGATCCTCAATGGCGTCCAGCTCAACCGCACAATACTTCGTTTCCGGCGTTTTGGAGATGGGATCAAGATTATCCTGCGTCAGTTCGTTGCAGGCACCAATCCACCACTGATAGGTCATATATACAGCCCCGGGGTTGATGCGTTCGCTGAGGCTGGCGCGGGTAATCACTTTACCGCGGCGCGAACGCACCCAGACCAGTTGCCCGTCAGTGATACCGCGTTTTTCCGCATCCGCCGGGTTCAATTGTACCCGACCCGGTTCGTCGGCCAGGCTTTGCAGCGCAGCGCAGTTTCCGGTCATGGAACGACAGGAGTAATGTCCCACTTCGCGCACCGTGCAGAGCACCAGAGGATAGTCTTCGTCAGGTGTTTCAGCGGGCGCTCGCCAGGGCGCGGCAAACAGTTGCCCTTTGCCGGTTGGCGTGTCGAAGTGATTATCTTTGTACAGGTACGGTGTGCCGGGGTGATCGAGCGTTGGGCACGGCCACTGAACATGGCCCATTTCGCCCATTTTTTCGTATGTTACGCCGTAGAACAGCGGACACAGCGCGCGCATCTCATCCCAGATCTGCTGGTTTGAGGTGTAGTGCATCGGATAGCCCATTTCTGTCGCCAGCAGGCTGATGATCTCCCAGTCGCGTTTTACGTTGCCGCTGGCCTCAATGGCCTTGCCGAAACGCTGGAAGCCGCGATCGGCACAGGTAAAGACGCCCCCGTGTTCGCCCCAGGAGGTAGCGGGTAACAGAACATCCGCCACTTCCGCCGTTTTGGTCATGAAGATGTCCTGCACCACCACAAAGTCGAGCGCCTCAAAGCCGCTGCGCACCAGGCCCAGGTCGGCCTCGGTCTGCAGCGGATCTTCCCCCATGATGTAATAGGCTTTGACTTTACCTTCCAGGGCGAGATGCGGTACCTCGGTAATACGCGTGCCGACGCGATCGTCCATTACCGTAACGTCAATTCCCCAGGCATCGGCGAACTTCTGCCTGACAGCCGGGTCCGTCACGTCCTGATAGCCAGGGAACATATTGGGCAAAACGCCCATGTCACAGGCTCCCTGCACGTTATTTTGTCCGCGCACGGGACCGACGCCGACGGCAGGGCGACCAAGGTTACCGGTTAACAGCGCCAGACTCGAAAGCCCTTTTACCACATCTACGGCCTGACCAAACTGTGTGACGCCCATTCCCCACATCACGGTCGCGGAGGGGGCCGCTGCGAAAGTGCGCATCGCCTGGCGGACATCGTGGGCGGGTATGCCGGTCAGATGTTCGACCTTCTCTGGCGCGTACTCTTTCACCGTCTGCCGGTAGGCCTCAAGCCCCTCCGTGAAGCGTGCGACGTAGTTTTTGTCGTACAACTCCTCTTCCAGCAGCACATAGCCAAAGGCGTTAACCAGTGCCATATTGCTGCCGTTTTTCAGTTGCAGATGTTGGTCGGCAATGCGGGCTGTTTCAATCCGACGCGGATCGCAGACGATAATTTTCGCACCGTTCTCACGGGCTTTCAGCACGCGGCGGGCGACAATAGGATGGGAATCGGCGCAGTTGTATCCGAAAACCAGCAGGCATTTTGAGTGTTCAATGTCGTTAATGGAATTACTCACCGCGCCGTTGCCCAGCGTTTCCTGCAAACCCGCCACGGAGGGCCCGTGGCAGACGCGTGCGCAGCAGTCCACGTTGTTGGTATGGAGTACCGCACGGGCGAATTTCTGCATCACATAGTTGGTTTCATTGCCCGTCCCCCGGGAAGAGCCGGTGGTCATGATGGACCGCGGGCCGAACTGCGCTTTAATGTTTTTAAGCTTGTTGGCGGTATAACGAATGGCCTCGTCCCAGGTGACCGGGGTAAAGGGTTCGCCTTTATGGTAGCGGATCATCGGTTGCGTCAGGCGAGGGGTGAGCAAGCGGGTATCGTTAAGGAAGTCCCAGCCGTAAAAGCCTTTCAGGCACAAGGTGCCCTGATTGGTTACGCCGTCTGCGGCTTCGGCACGGATAATACGGTTATTTTCAACAACGAGGTTTAATTTACAGCCTGCACCACAGTAAGGGCAGACGCTGGCGATTTTTTTCATCAATAACAGACCTGTTAAGAAATGAAGCAAGATGACCGGAGAGCCCGATCCCGTAAAGAGGAGTAAGCAGGAAGTGTGCCATCTTTACGATGCGTGTTTCACAGGGTGTTATGAGGGGGGAGGGGTGTCATCGTCAGGCTGGTCGACAGTTATGACGATGACACGTTAGCTAATTTTAAAGGTCGTCCATTGTGTAACCCACAACAATTTCCAGCGTTTTACGAATGACGTCGGCCTGAACCACGTCATCCGTCGCTTCCAGCGTCTGGATCAGCCAGAGAATGATCGCTTTATTGGTAAGGTGACCTTCCGTGGCCAGGACACAACGTACTGCAGTAGAAAAAATCGCGGATTCTTCAGCAAAACGATCGCCAGCGTGGCGGAAATACTCCGACAAAGCGCTGTCCAGAAAAGCCGAATGGTATTCGGGTTGTGGCTGAATATTCTGTCTCATTTGTTCTCACCGTAGCTGTTAAATTGCAGTCAATGTATTTTCCTGGGATTGGACGGTTTTCCATCACCAAATAACGGCACTACATTGTCTCTGTTATCCTTGAGAGATCCCTCTCTGATTGGTCGTCCTTGCGCGGTTCTGCGACGTATAAAGGCGCTGTTTTTTGAGCCGATGTCGGCTATCACCCTCGCCAGTGTCTCCCGCCGCCGGGGATCCTTTTCATGTATTTGCATTTTACGCAGACGCTGTACCAGAGAATCGGTCGTCAGTGGCCCCCGTTCTTTCAGGAGGGAAAGCACGGCTTCACCGATAAGCTGGTCTGTGAGTCTTTCAGCGTCACTGCGATTCATAACGTTACCGTTCGAAGAGCAAACCAAGCAGCATGTGGTAATGCTGTTCCTCTTCCGGCCCTTCGGCCTTTTCGAGGCGACTTAAGAGTTTGGTGCAGAGCGACTTGCGGTTGAGGTTTCGCCCGTCGCTAAGAATTTCAACCACAACTTCACCCAGCGTTTCCTGTTGCGTTGGAAGCGCGGCTTTTTCGAAGTACTGCGCAATAGCGGCGGCAGAATCTGCGACGTAACCGTTCTGTTGCATGTTTCGCTCCTGTAAAATTTAGTAATCACTAACGTTACATTTAAGGTATACACAAATCCCAAATCTGTACATTAAAAATGTACAGATTTTTAAATATTTTATGATATATTTTATAAACTTTTTATATTTCAGAGGGTTATTGATGGGGTTTGTAACGGTATCGTAACAGAATATATTGTACAACTTGAAGCGTCGTGGTTAAGTTGTACAACATCGAAAACTCGGGTCATAAACGTCCTAAATCATTGAGACGTAAATTATTTGCCTGACAATTAATATGCTATAACAGAACTCTATCCACGCGTTTTCGTGGCCAAACCCCTAACCCCTCCAGGAAAAGCATGCTGACAACCATCATATACCGCAGCCATATCTGCGATGACGTTCCGGTGAAAGCGCTGGAAACCATGGTCGCTGCTGCAGATAGTAAAAACCGACAATCCGACGTCACAGGGATCCTGTTGTTTAACGGCACGCACTTTTTTCAGTTGCTCGAAGGGCCAGTCGAAAACGTGACCGCCATTTATGAGCAGATCTGCCGCGATCCGCGTCACCACAATGTGGTGGAACTGATGCGCGATCACGGACCTTCCCGGCGTTTTGGCAATGTTGGGATGGAGCTCTTTGATTTGCGTCACTTCGACCGGGAAGATGTTCTTCAGCAGGTGCTTAATAAGGGCACGACCCGCTATCAGCTGACCTATAACGATCGTCCGCTGCAGTTCTTCCGCACGTTCGTTGAGGCAACCGAGAAGGCCAACTATTTTGAATTGCCGCCCGCCGATGCCTGGGATTTTATCCCCGAGGAGACGCCGTTATCCGCACAACCGCCGGTGGTAGCAAAAGGGGCAGACTGCAGCTTTGCGTTTCAGCCGATTGTGGATCCCTTTATGCAGGAGGTGGTCTCCTGGGAAGCACTGCTGCGCACGCCATCCGGCGACTCGCCACGGGCCTATTTTGCGGCGCTTCCGCGCGAAGAGGTCTACGCAGCAGATTTGCACAGCAAACAGGTTGCGCTCTCCATGGCCAGTGCGCTGGGGCTACAGAATCAGACGCTGTCGATTAACCTGTTGCCCATGACGCTAGTCAATGTCCCGCATGCCGTCGATTTCCTGCTCACCGCTATCGACGCGAACGGCTTTGTGCCGGAGCAAATTGTGGTGGAATTCACCGAAAGTGAAGCCATCTCGCGCTTCGATGAGTTTACCCATTCGGTCCGGCAGTTAAAAAGTGCCGGTATCAGCGTGACGATCGATCACTTCGGGGCCGGTTTTGCCGGGCTGCAGTTGCTGGCCCAGTTCCAGCCGGACAGAATTAAGATTAATCGCGATCTGGTGCTGGATGTGCATAAAAGCGGTCCGCGTCAGGCCATCATTCAGGCGATTATCAAGTGCTGTTCCTCGCTGGAAATTCAGTTCTGCGCCGTTGGCGTAGAGAAGGCTGAGGAGTGGATGTGGCTGGAATCTGCGGGAATTTCCCAGTTCCAGGGGCATCTGTTTGCCAGCCCCCGACATGGCGGCATTCCGGCAATTTCGTGGCCCGAGAAAAAGTCTGGATTGTGATAATGCTGTACAACCTTTGGCAGAGTTAACTGTACGGAAGGCGGAATTTAGACAACAATAGAGTTAACGGCGTGGATGGTGTCCTCACCATTCACCTGTTTCAAACTGAGGTCTTAGTTATACAAATAGCTTGTACAATCTGATAAGGTTGCTGTGGTTGGGTATGGAAGTATTGAGCGTGAGGGAGTTAATGGCCTATTACAGTATCGGCGAAGTCGCCGAACGATGCGGTATCAACCCCGTTACGCTGCGTGCCTGGCAGCGCCGTTATGGTTTGTTGAAGCCGCAGCGCAGTGAAGGGGGTCATCGTCAGTTCGACGACGAGGATATCCTGCGTATTGAAGAGATCAAACGTCTGATGAAATCAGGCGTATCGGTGGGGAAAGTAAAAGCCTTGCTGGAAAACAAGGAAGTGATGACCCAGGGTAACTGGGCCGCTTTCCAGGAAGAGATGATGACCGTTTTGCGCTATGCCAGCCCGGCAAAACTGCGCGCAAAAATTGGCGAGTTTCGCCGCGATCACGCCATGGATGCGCTGATCGACAACATTATTACCCCCGTAAGGCAGCGCATGAATCAGGATCAAAATACGGTGCGCCACATGGCGAGCCTGTTTGATGGTGTGCTGATCGAATTCGCCGTGGCAAGCCTGGCAGAATCGCGTAAAAAAGCCGGTAAAGATGCGTTGCTCATCGGTTGGGAGTGCGACGACCGCACTCATCTGTGGCTTGAAGCCGCGCGCTTAGCCAATAAGGGCTGGCATATCGACGTGCTGGCAGAGCCGATTGATTCACCGCGTCCCGAACTCTTCCCCGGGCAGAAACTCTTTGTCTGGACGGGAAAATCGCCCACGCCCCGTCAGCAGGAACAGCTCGATCACTGGCGTGAACAGGGTTTTTCCGTCGCCTTTCATCATTAATCATCAGAGGCCTTGAGGGCCTTTTTTCTTTATGTCCTGTCCTGCGCAAAAGCTATCTCAAAAATAGGCATTTCCGATGCATATTTTGCTTTTCCTTTTAATCAGACGAACGACGCAGCGAAATGCATTATTAATCAATGCATTGAACAATTAAATCCATCCCGCCAGCATCCTCTCACAGGGTCTATGCTTAATAAAACCAGGCAAAAAGGGCGATTAAGCCTAATGCCCCTGCTGTCAGAGGGTTGAAGTGATAATCGTTATCACTAACATGGTGTTATGCCCTGATGGCTTATCAGATGAGGTGGACCTATGGAACTGCATTCAGAAACCTTTAACCCTGCCGATTTCGCCTGGCGCGGTTTAACGCTCACGCCAGCGGCGGCGGCACATATTCATGAGCTGGTGGCGAAAAAGCCAGAGATCCTCGGCGTGCGTTTAGGGGTCAAGCAGACCGGCTGCGCGGGATTTGGTTATGTGCTCGACACCGTCACCGAACCCGAAAAAGATGATCTGGTCTTTGAAACGGATGGCGCAAAACTGTACGTCGCGCTTCAGGCGATGCCGTTTATCGACGGCACCGAAGTGGACTACGTGCGTGAAGGTTTAAACCAGTTATTCAAATTTCATAACCCGAAAGCCCAGAACGAATGTGGCTGCGGCGAAAGCTTTGGGGTATAGGCGGTACTATGTCTCGTAATACTGAAGCAACGAGTGAAGTAAATACCTGGAGCGGCGGACACCTCAACTATAAAGAGGGGTTCTTCACCCAGCTGCAAACTGATGAACTGGCGAAGGGCATCAATGAAGATGTCGTGCGCGCAATTTCAGCCAAACGTAACGAGCCGGAGTGGATGCTCGAATTCCGCCTGAGCGCTTACCGGGCCTGGCTGGAGATGGAAGAGCCGCACTGGCTGAAAGCCCACTACGATAAGCTGAATTATCAGGATTACAGCTACTACTCTGCACCTTCCTGCGGCAGCTGTGACGACACCTGCGCCTCGCAGCCCGGCGCGGTACAGCAAACGGGCGCGGATAATAGCTTCCTGAGTAAAGAGGTGGAAGAGGCGTTTAATCAGCTTGGCGTGCCGGTTCGCGAAGGGAAAGAGGTGGCGGTGGACGCCATTTTTGACTCTGTCTCGGTGGCAACCACCTACCGTGAGAAGCTGGCGGAACAGGGGATCATTTTCTGCTCTTTCGGCGAAGCGATCCATGATCACCCGGAACTGGTGAAAAAGTACATTGGCACCGTGGTACCGTCTAACGACAACTTCTTCGCGGCGCTCAACGCAGCGGTCGCCTCAGACGGCACCTTCATCTACGTGCCGAAAGGGGTACGTTGTCCAATGGAGCTGTCGACCTATTTCCGCATCAACGCGGAAAAGACCGGCCAGTTCGAGCGCACCATTCTGGTGGCGGACGAAGGAAGCTACGTCAGCTACATCGAAGGGTGTTCCGCGCCGGTGCGCGACAGCTACCAGCTCCACGCCGCGGTGGTTGAAGTCATCATCCATAAAGACGCCGAAGTGAAATACTCCACGGTGCAGAACTGGTTCCCGGGCGACGGTAATACCGGCGGTATCCTCAACTTCGTCACCAAGCGTGCGCTGTGCGAAGGCGAAAACAGCAAGATGTCCTGGACCCAGTCTGAAACCGGCTCGGCCATTACCTGGAAGTATCCGAGCTGTATTTTGCGCGGGGATAACTCCATCGGCGAGTTTTATTCCGTTGCGCTGACCAGCGGCCATCAGCAGGCGGATACCGGCACCAAGATGATCCACATTGGTAAAAACACCAAATCGACCATCATCTCAAAAGGTATCTCCGCCGGACACAGCCAGAACAGCTATCGCGGGCTGGTGAAAATCATGCCTACGGCCACCAACGCGCGAAACTTTACCCAGTGTGACTCCATGCTGATTGGCGCAGACTGCGGCGCGCATACCTTCCCGTACGTGGAGTGTCGCAACAACAGCGCCCAGCTTGAGCATGAGGCGACAACGTCGCGTATCGGGGAAGATCAGCTCTTCTACTGCCTGCAGCGCGGGATCAGTGAAGAAGATGCCATCTCGATGATTGTCAACGGCTTCTGTAAGGATGTGTTCTCTGAACTGCCGCTGGAATTTGCCGTTGAAGCCCAGAAACTCCTCGCCATTAGTCTTGAACACAGCGTCGGTTAAGGAAAGCACATGTTAAGTATTAAAGATTTACAGGTTAGCGTGGAAGACAAAGCCATCCTGCGTGGCCTCAATTTTGACGTCAAGCCGGGTGAAGTCCACGCCATTATGGGGCCGAATGGCTCCGGGAAAAGTACGCTTTCAGCGACGCTGGCGGGACGCGAAGATTACGAAGTGACCAACGGCTCGGTGGAGTTTAACGGCAAAGATTTGCTGGAGATGTCGCCGGAAGAGCGCGCGGGGGAGGGCATCTTTATGGCTTTCCAGTATCCGGTCGAAATTCCGGGCGTCAGTAATCAGTTCTTCCTGCAAACGGCGCTCAACGCGGTACGCAAATACCGTGGCCTGGAGGCGCTGGATCGTTTTGATTTTCAGGACCTGATGGAAGAGAAGATCAAGCTGCTGAAAATGCCGGAAGATCTGCTGACCCGCTCGGTAAACGTCGGCTTCTCCGGCGGCGAGAAGAAGCGCAACGACATTCTGCAGATGGCGGTGCTTGAACCTGAACTGTGCATTCTGGATGAGACCGATTCCGGTCTGGATATCGATGCCCTCAAGATTGTCGCCGACGGGGTGAATTCTCTGCGCGACGGCAAACGGTCATTCATTATCGTTACCCACTATCAGCGTATTCTTGACTACATCAAACCGGATTACGTCCACGTGCTTTACCAGGGGCGCATTGTGAAATCCGGTGATTTCACGCTGGTCAAACAACTGGAGGAGCAGGGTTATGGCTGGCTTACCGAACAGCAGTAATGCGCTCCAGCAGTGGCACCGCCTGTTTGAAGCGCAGGGCGGAAGGCGTTCTGAGCAGGCACAACAGCACCTGCAACAGATGCTGCGCCTCAGTTTACCCACGCGTAAACATGAGAACTGGAAGTACACGCCGCTTGAGGGCCTGCTGAACGCTGAATTTGTCTCGCAACGGGCGGATATCAGCCCGACGCAGCGCGATGCACTGGCGCTGAATGTGGATGCCCTGCGCCTGGTGTTTGTCGACGGCCATTTCCGTCCTGATCTGAGCGACAGCACCGACGAGAGCGGTTATACGATCACTATTAATGATGAGCGCCAGAGCCTGACGGCACCCGTGCAGCCGGAGGTCTTTTTGCACCTTACCGAGAGCCTGGCGCAGAGTGTGACGCAGGTTCACGTGAAGCGAAACCAGCGCCCGGCGAAACCGCTGCTGCTGATGCACATCACCCAGGGCCTGGACGGCGATGAAATCAATACTGCGCACTATCGCCACCATCTGGAGCTGGCGGAGGGGGCGGAAGCCACGATCATTGAACATTACGTCAGCCTCAACGATACCCGCCACTTTACCGGGGCGCGCCTGACGATGAATGTCGCCGCCAACGCTCAGCTGCACCATATCAAGCTGGCATTCGAGAACCCGCAGAGTCACCACTTTGCGCATAACGATATCCTGCTTGGACAAGATGCAGCGGCATACAGCCACAGCTTCCTGCTGGGGGGCGCGGTACTGCGTCACAATACCAGTACGCAGCTTAACGGCGAGAATACCACCCTGCGCATCAACAGCCTGGCGATGCCGGTCAAATCGGAAGTGTGCGATACGCGGACCTGGCTTGAGCACAACAAAGGCTACTGCAACAGCCGCCAGCTGCACAAAACCATTGTCAGCGACAAAGGCCGCGCGGTGTTTAACGGTCTGATCAATGTGGCGCAACACGCCATTAAGACCGACGGGCAGATGACCAACAACAACCTGCTGCTGGGGCGCCTGGCAGAAGTGGACACCAAGCCGCAGCTGGAGATCTATGCCGACGACGTCAAATGCAGCCACGGCGCCACGGTCGGGCGCATTGACGATGAACAGATGTTCTATCTGCGTTCGCGCGGTATTGACCAGCAGGCGGCGCAGAAAATGATTATCTACGCCTTTGCCGCAGAGCTGACGGAGGCGCTGGACGATGGCCTGTTAAAACAGCAGGTGCTGGCCCGTATTGGTCAGCGTCTGCCTGGAGGCGAAGCATGAGTTTTCCCGTAGAGAAAGTACGGGCCGATTTCCCGGTTCTGACCCGTGAAGTGAATGGACTGCCGCTGGCCTATCTCGACAGCGCTGCCAGCGCGCAAAAACCGAATCAGGTGGTGGATGCAGAAGCCGAATTCTACCGCCACGGTTACGCCGCCGTGCATCGCGGTATTCATACGCTGAGCGCAGAGGCGACCCAGCGTATGGAGAACGTCCGCACCCAGGTGGCCGCTTTTCTGAATGCGCGATCGCCGGAAGAGCTGGTGTTTGTGCGCGGCACGACGGAAGGGATCAACCTTGTCGCCAACAGCTGGGGCAGTGCGCAGGTCCACGCGGGCGATAACATCATCATCACCGAGATGGAACACCACGCCAATATCGTGCCGTGGCAGATGCTCTGTGAGCGTGTGGGTGCTGCGCTACGGGTGATCCCGTTGAATCAGGACGGCACGCTTCAGCTTGAGCACCTTGATGCCCTGCTGGACGACCGCACGCGGCTGGTGGCGATAACCCAGGTCTCTAACGTGCTGGGCACTGAAAACCCGGTGGCAGAGATCGTCGAAAAAGCCCACCGGGCGGGCGTGAAGGTCCTGATTGATGGCGCTCAGGCGGTGATGCACCACGCGGTGGATGTTCAGGCGCTGGACTGCGATTTTTACGTCTTCTCCGGGCATAAGCTTTATGGCCCAACCGGGATCGGCGTGTTGTATGTGAAAGACGATATTTTGCAGGCCATGCCGCCGTGGGAAGGGGGCGGCTCGATGATCGCCACCGTCAGCCTGTCGGAAGGGACCACCTACGCGCGCGCGCCGTGGCGTTTTGAGGCTGGTACGCCCAATACCGGCGGGATTATCGGGCTTGGGGCTGCTCTCTCTTATGTCTCCTCCATTGGCCTTGAGGCCATCCAGGAGTATGAGCAGATGCTGATGCACTACGCGCTGCAGGAGCTTGCCAGCGTGCCCGAGTTGACCCTGTATGGCCCGGCCAACCGGCAGGGCGTGATTGCGTTCAATCTGGGAAAACACCATGCCTATGACGTGGGCAGTTTCCTCGATAACTATGGCGTGGCCGTGCGTACGGGGCACCACTGTGCCATGCCGCTGATGGCATTTTATCAGGTCCCGGCAATGTGCCGCGCGTCGCTGGTGATGTACAACACAACGGAAGAGGTCGACAGGCTGGTGGCGGGGCTAAAACGCATTCACCAGTTGCTGGGCTAACGGAGAAGCGAACAATGGCAGAGTTGCCGGACAAAGATAAATTACTGCGTAACTTCGGACGTTGCGCAAACTGGGAAGAAAAGTATCTCTATATTATTGAGCTGGGGCAGCGTTTGCCGCCGCTCAGTGAAGCGGCGCATAACCCGGGTAATATTATTCAGGGCTGCCAGAGCCAGGTGTGGATTGTGATGGAGCAAAAGGGCGACGGTACGATTGAATTGCACGGCGACAGCGATGCCGCGATTGTGAAAGGGCTTATCGCCGTGGTCTTTATTCTCTACCACCAGATGTCCGCGCAGGATATTGTCGCCTTTGATGTGCGCCCGTGGTTTGAAAAAATGGCCCTGACCCAACACCTCACCCCGTCCCGCTCCCAGGGGCTGGAAGCGATGATTCGCGCCATCCGCGCCAAAGCTGCAATCATTAGCTAGACTTACAGGACAGCATTCATTCTGTTTCGCGAGGTGGTTCCCGCCTCGCTGGTTTTTCAGCTTTCTGGCGTTCTGTCAGTGAATAAGGAATCTCAGCATGAAGCGCGCGTCTCTAATAACACTCTTACTCCTTGGTTCGCTCGGCGCTCTTAATTCGGCCAGTGCGATGGATTATCCGTTACCGCCCGCAGGCAGCCGTCTGATTGGGCAAAATCAAACCTACACAATACAGGAAGGGGATACCAAACTTCAGACCATCGCACGTCGGTTTAATACTGCGGCACAGCTCCTCCTTGAAACCAATAATACCATTGCGCCGGTAAATCCTGCGCCGGGAACGGTGATTACCATTCCATCCCAGATGCTGCTTCCGGACACGCCACGCGAAGGTATTGTGGTGAACCTGGCCGAGTTACGGCTTTACTACTATCCGCCGGGGGGAAATATTGTTCAGGTCTTCCCGCTGGGGATTGGACAGCTGGGGCTGGAGACGCCGGTCACGACGACCCGCGTGAGTCAGAAGATCCCTAATCCAACCTGGACCCCGACGCCGGGCATCAGAGCGCGCTCTCTGGAACAGGGCATTAAATTGCCGCCGGTCGTACCCGCCGGGCCAAATAACCCGCTGGGACGCTTTGCACTGCGTTTAGGCGTGGGCAATGGGGAATATCTCATCCACGGTACCAGTGCGCCGGACAGCGTTGGGCTGCGGGTGAGTTCAGGTTGTATGCGCATGAATGCCCCGGACATTAAAGCCCTGTTCGAACAGGTGCGGGTCGGCACACGGGTGCAGATTATTAATGAGCCGGTGAAGTTCTCCGTCGAGCCGGATGGTAAACGCTATATTGAAGTGCATCGTCCGCTGGCGCAGGTGGAGGGAGAAAACCCGCAGATTACACCTATTACCCATTCCGCTGACTTTGCCTCGTTTGTTTCTCAGGCAGGAAGTGACAAAGCGCTTATTGATAAAGCCTTGTCGCGCCGGGCGGGGATCCCGGTCGCCGTATCGGCGGCTAACGGCCCGTCGGCCAGCAACAACGTGCAGTCCGTACAGAACAGCCGTGTCTCTGCTGCGGTAACGGAAGAGGATGGCGAGAAGGTGACGCAGTAGGACGTTTGACGCAGGCAAAAAAAATGGCGCACAATGTGCGCCATTTTATTAACAGGTACTATTACTTACGGTATTTAGTAGCCTGGTTGTCCAGACGCTGGTTAGCGCGAGCTGCGTCGTCTTTAGCAGCCTGAACGTCGGAACGCATTGCGTTCACGTCGTTGCTCAGCTGGTCAACTTTAGCGTTCAGAGTCTGAACGTCAGAAGACAGCTGATCGATTTTAGCGTTGCTGGAGCAACCTGCCAGCAGAGTAGAACCCAGGATTACCGCGCCCAGTACCAGTTTAGTACGATTCATTATTAATACCCTCTAGATTGAGTTAATCTCCATGTAGCGTTACAAGTATTACACAAACTTTTTTGGGTTGAGAATATTTTTTTGATGGGAATACGCCTATTTTTGATCGTTCGCTCAAAGAAGCAACGAATTCGGCATTTTTGTCGAAAAAGCTATGTTAAAAAAGGCATTTTTCATCGGATTCATCTTACATAAATCGCGATTAAATAGAAAAACCCGATTTGCTTTTTGAATAGAGTTGGCTAATACCACGAATAAAAAAAGCGCCCCGAAGGACGCTTTTTATCAAAAACTAATTCATTTGAACATTATTACAGCACGTGAACAGATGCGGTATTGGTTGTACCACTCGGTACCAGTGCACCCGATACCATTACCACCACGTCGCCTTTCTGTGCCAGGCCGCTTTCCAGCGCCAGTTCTTTGCCCTGAATGTAGAAATCGTCAGTAGAGGCGATCTCTTTCACCAGGTGCGCAACAACACCTTTGCTCAGCACCAGCTGACGCGCAGTGGTTTCATTGGTGGTCAGCGCCAGGATGGTAGCATCCGGGAAGTATTTACGTACGGCACGCGCAGATTTACCGCCCTGCGTTGCAACCACGATCAGTGGCGCTTCCAGCTTCTCAGCCGTTTCTACCGCACCGCGGCAGACCGCTTCAGTGATGCGCAGTTTGCGGCTGTCGTTGTTGAAGTCCAGACGGCTGGTCATCACGCGGTCAGTACGTTCGCAGATGGTGGCCATGATGGACACCGCTTCCAGCGGATATTTACCTTTTGCGGATTCGCCAGACAGCATGACGGCATCAGTACCGTCGAGGATGGCGTTCGCCACGTCGCCTGCTTCTGCGCGGGTTGGACGTGGGTTTTTGATCATGGAGTCCAGCATCTGGGTGGCAGTGATAACCACTTTACGTGCGCGGACACATTTCTCGATCATCATCTTCTGCGCGAAGATCACTTCTTCAACCGGGATTTCAACACCCAGGTCGCCACGCGCAACCATGATACCGTCAGACGCTTCGAGGATTTCGTCGAAGTTGTTCAGGCCTTCCTGGTTTTCGATTTTGGAGATGATCTGGATCTTCTCGCCGCCGTGCGCTTTCAGGTGCTCACGGATTTCAACCACGTCGGAACGTTTACGGATGAAGGAGGCAGCAACGAAATCAACGCCTTGCTCGCAGCCGAAGATCAGGTCTTGCTTGTCTTTTTCAGCCAGTGCTGGCAGCGCGATAGAAACGCCTGGCAGGTTAACGCCTTTGTTTTCGCCCAGGTCGCCGTTGTTCAGCACTTTACAGATGACTTTGTTGCCTTCGATGGCGGTGACTTCCATTCCGATCAGACCATCATCTACCAGCACGGTGTTACCCACAGACAGATCGCTGGTGAAGCCTTCATAGGTTACCGCAACGATTTCGCTGTTACCGACCACAGACTTGTCAGTGGTGAAGGTGAAGGTCTGGCCCGCTTTCAGGGAGACGTCGTTACCGCCTTCCAGTTTGATGGTGCGGATTTCAGGACCTTTGGTATCCAGCAGGATGGCGGCTTTTTTACCGGTCTTGCTCATGACGTTGCGCAAGTTCTGGATACGCTGACCATGTTCAGCGTAGTCACCGTGAGAGAAGTTCAGACGCATAACGTTCATGCCGGCGTCCAGCATTTTGGTCAGCATCTCTTCAGATTCGGTTTTCGGGCCGATGGTACAAACAATTTTCGTCTTTTTCATGACAGTCTTAGTCTTTAAGTTGGGAAGGATATGGAAATCTCGCTCCGGGGGCGCACCGCCGCGGAGTCAAACCTGTGTTGCAAAAGAGTATATGACACGCACTAAGGATAGGAGACATCAAATGAGCGTGCAGAAGAAAGTGTGCCTGAGTGACAGCCCAACGAAGGAGAGGAGAAGTTGTACGTTGTTTTTTGTATTCCAAGCGCTGAAACCATTCACCAGGGATTTGGCGCGCATTATACGCTGATTTTAAGATAAAAGGAAAATGGAAACGGTGTTTCAGAAATAATCTGTGCAGTTTCACATAATATTGTTATCAATGCGTTAAGGCATAATGACATCTTATGGCGACAGGCGAGGGGCCTGCCGCCTTTTGCTTATTTTTCCAGCGCCTGACTCAGATCGGCAATCAGATCGTCTGCCTCTTCGATCCCCACGGACAGGCGGATCAGCTGCGGCACAATGCCGTTAGCCAGACGCTGCTCGCGCGGAATTGAGGCGTGGGTCATGCTGTAGGGCTGACTCACCAGGCTTTCCACACCGCCGAGACTTTCTGCGAGGGTGAACAGCTTCAGCTTGCGGATCACCTCCGTCGCACGTTGCGCATCGCCTTTCACCACGACGGAAATCATCCCGCCCGACAGCGCCATTTGCCTGCGGGCGAGCTGATAGTGCGGGTGCGAATCCAGCCCCGGATAGAACACCTTTTCGACCTGCGGCTGCTGCGCAAGCCATTGCGCAATCGCCAGCGCGTTGCTGCTGTGCTTTTCCATCCGCAGAGCCAGGGTACGCATTCCGCGCAGCGTCAGAAAACTGCTGAAGGGATCGAGCACGCCGCCGATGGCGTTTTGCAGATACCCCAACCGTTCCGCCAGCGCCGGGTTATCGCCCACCACCGCCAGCCCGGCTACCACGTCGGAATGGCCGTTCAGGTATTTAGTGGCGGAGTGCACCACGATATCAAAACCCAGCTCCAGCGGACGGTGAATGACCGGGGAGGCGAAGGTGTTATCCGCCACGCTTATCACGTTATGGCGGCGGGCAATGGCCCCGATGGCTGCCAGGTCGGCCAGTTTCAGCAGCGGGTTAGTCGGCGTCTCCACCCAGATCATGCGCGTTTGGGGACCAATGGCGGCTTCCAGCGCGGCCAGATCGTCGGGCTTTACCCAGCTGACCCGCAGCCCGGTGCTGCGCTTGCGCACGTTTTCAATCAGACGGTAGGTGCCGCCATACACGTCATCAATGGCGACGATATGGCTGTCTTTATCCAGCAGCTCCAGTACGGTGGAAATGGCGGCCAGACCGGAGGCAAAAGCATAGCCGCGCGTACCGCCTTCCAGCTCGGCGATGGCGGTTTCCAGCGCATGGCGGGTAGGATTGCCGCTTCGGGAATATTCGTAGCCGATATGCTCCCCCGGCGACGGTTGCGCAAACGTCGAGGTGGCGTAAATGGGCGGCATGACCGCGCCGTGTTGATCGTTAACCTGGCCGCTGTGTACGCTGAGCGTGGCGAGATTTTTCATTCTTGTTTCCTTATTGCTGTAGACGGTTGCGCCAGGCTGTGAGGAGGTCGCTGCGGGTGATCAGACCCAGAAAACGGTCATTGTCATTAATCACCGCCACCAGACCGCGGTCAAAGATGGCGTGCAGGGCGCTTTCCGGCGCGTGCTTATCAAGAATCTCCACCTGTTGCGTCATGGCCGCCGTGACGGGGAGGGCAAAGCGAGCCCCGTCGCCGCCAATGTGGCGCAGCAGATCCCACTCATCAATAATGCCTACCACCTTGCCGTTCTCCAGCACCGGCAGCTGCGAGATGTCATACAGGCGCATGCGTGCCAGTACGGTGGAAAGCGTGTCGTCCGGGGCGGCGGTGACGGTGGCGCCCTCGTCGTGGCGCAGCGCAATGTAGTCAGAGAGATCGCCTGCCTGCGGGCGGGACATCAGCCCCTGCTGGCGCATCCAGTCATCGTTGAACATCTTTGAGAGGTATTTATTGCCGCTGTCGCAGGCGAAGGTCACCACGCGTTTCGGCGTGGTCTGTGCCTGGCAGTACTTCAGCGCGGCTGCCAGCAGGGTTCCGCTGGAGGAGCCTGCCAGAATGCCTTCCGTTTTCAGCAGCTCGCGCGCGGTGGCGAACGCGTCGCGGTCGGTGATGCGCCAGGCGCGATTCACCCCGTCAATGTGGGCCAGTGGCGGAATAAAGTCTTCGCCAATTCCCTCAACCAGCCAGGAGCCCGCGTCGCGGTAGCGTCCGGTTTCCACCTGGTCGGCCAGAACCGATCCTGCCGGGTCTGCGAGGACAAACTCCGTGTGCGGCGAGTGTTCGGCGAACCACGCCTGCAGGCCACCCAGCGTGCCGCCTGATCCCACGCCCACCACGATGGCGTCGATCCTGCTGTTAAGCTGTTCAAACAGCTCCGGCGCGGTGGTGGTACGGTGCGCCAGCGGATTGGCTTCGTTGTTGAACTGGTCGATGTAAAACGCGCCGGGCAGTTCACTCGCCAGACGCCGGGCGTAATCCTGGTAATAGGCGGGATGGCCCTTATTGACGTCCGAACGCGTCAGTACCACCTGGGCACCCAGCGCGCGAAGGTGGAAGATTTTCTCGCGGCTCATTTTGTCCGGTACCACCAGGATCAGCGAATAGCCTTTCTGGGCGGCGATCAGGGCCAGACCCAGGCCGGTATTCCCCGCCGTGGCCTCAATAATCGTGCCGCCCGGCTGCAGCTGGCCGGTGCGCTCCGCTTCATTAATCATCGACAGCGCCACGCGGTCCTTTATAGAGCCACCCGGGTTCTGGTTCTCCAGTTTCAGAAACAGCGAACAGAGGCCGGTGTCCAGTTTATGCAGCTGGATAACCGGTGTATGGCCAATCAGTTCAGTGACGGAGTGGTAAATCGTCATGGGTTTTTCCTTTCAGGAGGTCATGACGGGATGATAGGGCGGTGAAAATTTCGCAAGAAAGAACGAATCTCTGCTTTTTAGAACAGAAAAGAATATAAATGGTGTTTTTGGATGTCAGGATAGCAAGACGTAAAGTGCTCCGGATGTGAGGATGGCTATATCAACAGAATGTGTTGAAAAAATGCGCGTTTTTGGCGTGGGTCGCCTCTGACATATGCATCGTGCAGATAAACATTGCTGAAATTGGTCTAAACGGGTCCCGCCCGCGACAGGCAGTGTTTATTCCCGCTAGTTATAACACATGCTTTTTTGTTCATTTAAAAGCAAGTAACGGCTGATTACTATCGTTTGGACATCCATACTTCTAAACCGCCAGGGCGGACGGATAACGAATAAGAATGATTGTTCTCAGCAATATTTCGAAGGTCTTTGACAACGGCAAGGTGGCGCTCACGGCCGTTGATAACGTCAATCTGACGATTGAGCAGGGGCAGATATACGGCATTATTGGCTACAGCGGCGCGGGGAAAAGTACGCTTATCCGCCTGTTAAATGGCCTCGAAAAACCGAGCAGCGGCAGCGTGACCATTAACGGTCAGGACATTTCTGCCGCAAAGGGGGAAGCGCTGCGACAGGCGCGTCTGAAGATCAGCATGGTGTTCCAGCACTTCAACCTGCTGTGGTCGCGAACGGTAGCGGAAAACATTGCCTTTTCGATGCAGATCGCCGGGGTGCCAAAGGCCAGGATTCGGGCCCGCGTGGCCGAGCTGGTGGAACTGGTCGGGCTGAAAGGCCGCGAAAATGCGTATCCGTCGCAGCTCAGCGGCGGGCAAAAGCAGCGCGTGGGCATTGCGCGTGCGCTGGCGAACAACCCGGACGTGCTGCTCTGTGACGAAGCCACCTCTGCGCTCGACCCACAGACCACCGATCAGATCCTCGATCTGCTGCTGGACATAAACCGTCGTTTCAGGCTGACCATCGTCCTCATCACCCACGAGATGCACGTGGTGCGCAAAATCTGTGACCGGGTGGCGGTGATGGAGAACGGTAAAGTGGTGGAAGAGGGCGACGTGCTGAGCGTTTTTACCCATCCGCAGCAGCCGATTACGCAGCAGTTTGTCCGCCAGGTGAGCCAGTACGCCGAGGAAGAGACCTTTAATACCGAGCTGGCAAACGATCTGGAAGGGACGGTCATCCGTCTGACCTTCACCGGGCACAGCACCCATAAACCGATTGTGGGTGAATTGACGCTGCGCTACGGCCTGCCGTTTAACATTCTGCACGGAAAAATGACCCAGACGGCGCACGGCGTGTTTGGCCAGCTGTGGGTACACGTGGTGGCATCCGATGAACAACTGAACAATATCCTCGCCGACCTGAAGCACAGCGATATTGAAGGCGAGGTGATTAAACATGGCTGAGAATCTCTTTCCGCATCTGAAGTGGGATCAGCTCTGGGCGGCAACGCTTGAGACGCTGTACATGACCGCGCTCTCCGGTGTGGCGACCTTTGTGCTGGGGATCGTGCTGGGTCTGGCGCTGTTTTTAACCGCCCGCGGCGGATTGTTCCACAACCGCACGGTCTATAGCGTCATTTCAATTGTGGTGAACGTGTTCCGCTCTATCCCGTTCATCATTCTGATTGTTTTGCTGATCCCGTTCACCAAGTCCGTTGTTGGCACCATCCTGGGAGCTAACGCGGCACTGCCTGCCCTGATTGTGGGCGCCGCACCGTTCTACGCCCGTCTGGTGGAGATCGCCCTGCGTGAAGTGGACAAAGGGGTCATAGAAGCAACGCGCTCAATGGGGGCACGACTGAGCACCTTAGTGTTTCGGGTTTTACTGCCGGAATCATCACCCGCACTGGTTTCAGGTATTACGGTGACGCTGATTGCGCTGGTGAGCTACAGCGCAATGGCCGGAGTGATTGGCGCCGGTGGGTTGGGAAATCTGGCTTATCTGGAAGGATTCCAGCGCAACCATGGTGACGTCACGCTGGTGGCAACGGTGACCATTTTGATCATCGTTTTCGTTATCCAGTTCTGCGGCGACATCATTACCTCACTGTTAGATAAACGCTAATAAATACACACAGGAACCATCATCATGAAAAAGACACTGACACTGATCGCCGCAGCAACCCTCAGCGCCCTGAGCTTTGCCTCCTGGGCTGACACCCTCACTGTAGGCGCATCCAATACGCCACATGCTGAAATTCTTGAGCAGGCGAAGCCGATTCTGGCGAAGCAGGGTATCGACCTGGAGATCAAACCGTTTCAGGACTACATTCTGCCCAACACTGCCCTGGCGGGTCATGACATTGACGCGAACTACTTCCAGCACATCCCTTACCTGAACAGCGTGCTGAAAGATCACGAAGGCGATAAGGATTATGATTTTGTCAGCGCAGGCGCGATCCACATCGAGCCCATCGGCATCTACTCCAAAAAATACAAGTCGCTGAAAGACCTGCCGGAAGGCGGCAAAATCATCATGCGTGATGCCGTTTCTGAAGAGGGGCGTATTCTCTCTATCTTCGAAAAAGAAGGGGTGATCAAGCTGAAGCCTGGCATCGACAAAGTGACCGCGCGCATCAGCGACATCGTGGAGAACCCGAAAAAGCTGCAGTTCACCCCTAACGTGGAAGCGTCTCTGCTGCCGCAGATGTATAACAACGATGAAGGCGCGGCGGTTGTGATCAACGCCAACTACGCGATTGACGCCGGTCTGGATCCGGTTCACGACCCGATTGCAGTTGAGAGCGGTGAAAACAACCCGTATGCCAATATCATTACCGTGCATCGCGGTGACGAGAAGAAGAAAGATATCGTTGCGCTGGTGAACGTGCTGCACTCCAAAGAGATTCAGGACTGGATCCGCACCAAGTACAAAGGCGCGGTGATCCCGGTAAATAACTAATTAATTGATTTAGCTTAGGAAGCCCGGTGAGTTTATCGCCGGGCTTCTTTTTTGTATCCGGGCGAGGGATCATTTAAGCTGACGGTTTAGGGCAACGGAGTGGATCGCCATGGGCAATGTGACCAAAGACGAAGAGTTGTACCAGGAGATGTGTCGGGTGGTAGGGAAGGTCGTTCTGGAGATGCGTGACTTAGGGCAGGAGCCCAAGCATATCGTGATTGCCGGGGTGCTGCGTACGGCGCTGGCGAACCAGCGCGTAAAACGAAGCGAGTTAACCACTCAGGCGATGGAGACAGTGGTGAAGGCGCTGGCCGGGTAAGGCACCAGCGTTTCGCGAGTTACTCAAATCCTGCATATCAACAGTCGTTATTGTTATTTCCCCTTCCTGATGGAGGCGTGTTTTACTGAAGTCAGGTAAAGCGAGAGGGGTACAGACGATGAAAAAGTGGATAAGCACGTTACGGCGGTTTTTTGCGACCCGGCCCGCGAATGCGGAGAACAGCGCGCAACGTGTTCTTGAGTCGATACTGCCTGTCGCCAGTCTGTATGGCGTGGACGTGGCCAACATTGACCCGGAGTGGTTCCATGATAAAACGTCACGCTGAACTGCGCCGCACGCGCGAAATGTACTGGAATGAGCTGTGCATCGATGCTGTAAAGCGTGGATGAGCGGAAAAATACGCTGGGAAATCCTCGGTTAACGCAGGCCGTTTTGTTACCAATATCTCCTTTCACAGATGGAGATGAAGATGAAACGGACTGTATTCACGCCCGCCCTTTTAACCACAGCGTTACTGATTGCCATGCAGGCGGCCCATGCCGGGCCACAGGCGCATGTGGTCTGCAGTTACTCCCACACCCTCGGCGATGACGCCATCATGATGTTTGGTATGCCCAACCAGGCCATGTGGCACGATTTCTTTGGCAATACCCATACCGATGCCTTTTCAACCCGGGAAATCTTGCGCCAGCACGAAGAGACGACCTGTGATAACAAGGCCGACGGCTCTGCCTACTGGGCGCCTTCTCTGAGATTACCCGACGGAACGGTGGTCAAACCGGCCTATCAAAAAACCTATTATCAGGCCTCGAAGGTTGATGCCTATCCCTTGCACCCGTTCCCGGCCGGGCTGTCGCTGCTCGCCGGGGATCATCACGGCAGCACGCCCAACCCCCATATCAGCTTTTTATGCGCGAACGGGAATGGCTATAGCAGCAAAATCGGCGAGGTGTGCGGGCTGCGTAAAGCTAACGATGCCGTCCAGTTTATTATTGGCATTCAATTTCCGAACTGCTGGGACGGTGTGAATCTGAAGCCCGACCACGGTCTGGCCAATGCGGCGTATGACGTTAACGGCCAGTGCCCGAGCGCGTTCCCGGTAAAAATTCCAACGGTTAATATGAATGTGGCTTACGTGCTGCATGGTATTACCCGCCTGGACACCCGTCAGGCGCAACTGTCGCTCGATCCGGTGATGCAGGGGGCTGAACGTGAAGAACGCTGGGGTAGCCTCTACACGGCGCATGCCGATTTCATGAACGGCTGGACGGACGATGCCGCCCGCTTTATGACCGAACGCTGCATGAACCGCGGTATGGATTGTGGTTCAACCGTGCCCTATGGTTATTCTATGGCGAAGGCCAATGTCTGGCTCAGCAGTCTTGAACCGAACATCACTCAACCTTCACCGCAGGTGTTACTGGTAGAAGATAACTGGCAGAACGGTGGACGCACAAAAAACAGCGAGACGCTGAGCCTGGTAAAATTCCATATCCCACCGCTGCCCGCCGGGCAGGATCCGTCCTTGTTTAAATACCGCGTCCGTATTTTCGGTGGGAAGGTAGAAAACAATGGGGCCGATCAGATTTTCTTTTATCCGGCCAGTAATGACTGGGATCCTGCGACCGTGAAGTGGTCGTCGCGTCCGGCCTGTAATTACCGTTCCGATGCCGTGCTTTATCTGAACCATGTTCGTGAATACCGGATGGTCGACGTGGATAAAGCCGTGCGTAAGGCGCTGGCGGAAGGGAAAACCGAGATCTCGTGGTATATCGGTGGCGATCGCCAGGGGAATCATTATCAGTTTGAACCAGCCTCATCACCAGACGGGTTAATGCTCATGCTGACTGGCTTTAAACATACGCCGGAGGTCTGACCCCACGTTTTTTTGTTCTTAACAGGGTTAGCTGGTAAGGTCTCGGCATTCGCCACTGCCCCTGTTAACGCAATGACCACCAACAGCATGATGAAACGCGCTATCGTTCTTTGGGCGATAGCGTGCACACTCAGCGGCGTACTGCTCTACGCCGAACAAATTCGCCGTCAGTTCTGGGAACGAGACCGTGAGTTCTCGGCGTTATTTTCCGAATTAAGCGCGGTCCTGACGCAAAATGAATCGGTCTTACCGCTTCTGAATGGCGATGAAGACATTGCCGCCTTGCGCAAAAAATTCCCCCATCTGCTCGCGCTGGAAAAAACGACGGGACGCCCACTGGATGCGGCGCGGGTGGAGCCTGCCCACGAGATGCAGTACTGGCTTTATAACCCCTGGCGTCAGATCCGCGTGCGGGTGGATCTCGGCCCGATTCTGAATGCGCATCATCCGTTTACCCACCTTGGGATCCGCTTCATACCGACCGGAGAAGAACGGCCCTCTGACGCATTCTGGCACTGGCAACGCACCTTCCCGCAACATACGCAACCTTTTACGCTTGAAGCGGATTCCCGGCCGGACTGGTTTGGCGTCCGCTGGTCTGTTTACCCCTTGTTGTTTATCGGCTGGGGGATAGTGATTGCGCTGGCAAACGTGGTGCTCTGGCAGCGTAAAGCACGTAAAGACGCCGAGCAAAGGGCGCGCTATTACCAGCACGCCAGGCTCAATACCCTGGGGGAGATCACCGCCGGTATTGTGCATGAGATAAACCAGCCGCTGACCGCCGCCCAGACGTGGATCCAGGGCGCGCAGCGTCAGTTACAGCAGGAAAACGGTCAGGCCGTGTCGCAGGCGCTGTCGGCTGCGCTGACGCAAACGCAGCGTATTAGCGCATTATTAACCCGTTTTCGCGAGCACGTTGTGAAGGAGAAAGTCACCCTGCGGGAAACCGATCTGGCAGCATGCTGGCTGCAGGTGGTGAACTTACTTGAGCATGAGCGCAGGGCTGAGCATATCTCGGTCAGTCATGCGTTTGCCCCCGGGGCCACCACCGTGCTGGCCGACCCGCTCTGGCTGGAGCAGGTACTGCATAATCTGCTCAGCAATGCGATTCAGGCCCAACAGGCGAGTCCTGCTGGCTGGGTAAAGATTGAAAGCCACAAAACCGAGAGCGGCATTCAGATTACCGTGACGGACGGCGGGCCAGGCTTTAGCCCGGAGGCGTTACAAAATGCCTTTATGCCGTTTTACAGCGGCCGGGAAGAGGGCATTGGACTGGGAATGACCTTAACGGAATCATTAATGACGCGTATGAATGGATCGATTACGCTGGGCAATGCGCCGCAGGGCGGGGCAGAGATCCGGCTACAACTGGCAAACGGAAAGGAGGCTACGGTTGGATAACACAATCTGGCTGATTGATGATGATGAATCCATCAGAGAGTCAATGGCGTTTTTGCTTTCGGGCATGGGGTGGCCGGTCAGGACGTTTGAAAGCGTTGATGCCTTTACCGCGGCCCATGCACGGGACACAGAGCTGGTAGGCTGCATGCTGCTGGATATGCGGATGCCGGGCAAAGGCGGGCTCACCTGGCTTGAGGAGGGGAAATGGCCCAGGCCCCTGCTGCCGGTAATCATCATGACCGGGCACGGGACCGTAGATGCCTGTCGTCGGGCATTTCGTAACGGCGTGTTTGAGTTTTTCACCAAACCGCTGGATGCCGATAAGCTTATTGAAACGGTAGGATTAGCCTTTGAGGAGAGTCAGCGCCGGTTTGCCGACTGGCAGGAAACCTCCCGGGTGAAAGCGCGCTTCGCACAATTAACCGCGCGGGAGCATGAGGTGCTGGGGGAGTTGATGAAAGGGCTCAGCAACAAAGAGGTGGCCGCCCGGCTGAATCTCTCGCCACGGACGGTGGAAGCGCACCGCGCGGCGGCGTTTACCAAGCTTGGCGTCGGCAGTCTGGTTCAGGCAATACGCGAATACGATAAATTGCAATCCGTATAACTACCAGGTTGAGTGCGTATTCAACCGAATTATGTTTCATCGCCCGGCAGGGTACGCTCTGCCACGTATCCCAACACGCGAGGAAGTGCGATGAAAAAATTAATGATGGTTGCGGCACTGGCCGCAGGTAGCGTAAGTCTGTCGGCACAAGCCGATACGTTAAACCAAAAGAGTCTCTCGCTGGCGCAGGCGAATGCGCTGGCCACGTCCGCCATTCAGGCGTGTACGGCAAAGAATTATCAGGTGACGGTCACCGTGGTTGACCGTGCGGGCGTGGTGAAAGCCGTGCAGCGTACGGACAATGCCGGTCCTCATACGGTTAAAGCCAGCGAAATGAAAGCCTGGACGGCGCTCAGCGCAAAGAATGCCTCAGGCAAAGTGATGGAAGCGGCGCAGAGCAACGCTGGCGCGCAAAACATGCGTGATATTCCGGGCTTCCTGCTGCTGGCGGGCGGCCTGCCGGTGAAAGAGGGCGATGAGGTGATCGGGGCGATTGGCATCGGCGGTGCGCCGGGCGGTCATCTTGATGAAGCCTGCGCGCAGGCGGCCATTGACGGGCTGAAAAAGTAACATAAAAAAAAGCACCGGGTTAACCGGTGCTTTTTCATCAGATCTTGCAGGCATCGCCGCAGTCGTCATCTGCAACAATCGCCTGGGCTTTTTTATCTGCGTCGTCCAGACGTTCCGCATTACGCTCTTCTGCTTCATCCAGTCCGTTAAAGACCAGGTTTTCGAGATCAATTTCCATGTGGCACCTGCTTTGTTCAGTTTTTGATACTGGCACAGTATAGGGCAAAAAAGGCCAGCAATGTACCTCGCAGCACATATGGACAATCCCTGCCATACTCTCTGCTTTATGGCTGAGGAATGCATATGATGACACTCTGCAAAACCTGCGGTACTGCGTATGACACCACGCCGGAAACATGCCCGATTTGCGAGGATGAACGCCAGTATGTTCCGCACAGCGGCCAGGCGTGGATTGACTTTGCTACCGTGACTTCCACCCACAGCAACAAATGGCAGCAGCTGGCGCCACAGCTGTTCAGTATCAAAACGGTGCCTGCCTTTGCGATTAACCAGCGCGCGCTGCTTTTGCGTACCCCACACGGCAATATTCTCTGGGACTGTATTGCCAACCTCGACCCGGCAACCAAAACGCTCATTACCGCGCTCGGCGGCATCAGCGCGATTGCGATCTCGCACCCACACTATTACACCACCATGCAGACCTGGGCTGCGGTATTTAATGCACCGGTGTACCTGCACGCCAGCGACAGAGAGTGGGTCATGCGCGGCAGTCCCGCCATTCAGTTCTGGGAAGGGGATGCGCTGGAACTAGTTCCGTCGGTCACCTTGTTGCGTCTGGGGGGACATTTTGCAGGCGGAACGGTGCTGCACTGGCAGGAGGGCGAAGGCGTATTGCTGGCGGGGGATATTCTTCAGGTCACGCCCGGAAAAGACGCCGTTTCGTTTATGTGGAGCTACCCGAATATGCTGCCGCTGCCAGCCCGCACCGTTGAGCGGATTACCGGTCTTCTGGAAGGCAAAAAATTTGCCCGCCTGTACGGTGCCTTTGAGGGACAAAACATCCCGGCAAACGCGGATGAGATTGTGCAGCGGTCAGGCCAGAAATATATTGCTTGTCTCAGGTAAAGCACGATGGGTAAACTTCATGAGTGTGATCCCGATCATACCTAAACTACAACAGATAAAAGAGAAATTGCTATGCAACATATCATTGAAGGTTTCCTCAACTTTCAAAAAGAGATTTTCCCGCAACGTAAAGAGCTCTTCCGCAGTTTAGCGTCCAGCCAGAATCCCAAAGCGCTGTTCATCTCATGCTCCGACAGCCGTCTGGTACCAGAACTGGTCACTCAGCAAGAGCCAGGACAACTCTTTGTCATTCGAAATGCTGGCAACATTGTGCCACCGTTCGGGCCAGAGCCGGGCGGTGTCTCCGCAACCATCGAATATGCCGTTGTGGCGCTGGGCGTGACGGATATCGTGATTTGCGGTCACTCCAACTGTGGGGCGATGAAGGCGATTGCGGATAACGCGAACCTCGAGCCGATGCCTGCCGTCTCCCACTGGCTGCGTTATTCTGATGCCGCTAAAGCGGTGGTGGAGAAGAAAAGCTGGGATCAGCCGATCGACAAAGTGAATGCGATGGTGCAGGAGAACGTCTTTGCGCAGCTGAGCAACATCAAGACTCATCCATCCGTTGCTGTGGGTCTGCGCAATAACGCCCTTCGCCTGCACGGCTGGGTGTATGACATTGAGAGCGGTGAAATTCGTGCGCTGGATAAAGCGACGAAAACCTTCGTTTCTCTGTCAGAGAACCCGGAAGTGTTCTTCGAATAATGACGATCAGGGCATGGATGCCCTGTCAGCTATCGAAATACGGCAATCTCCTGCGTAACCCTGAAGCGGGTTTTTCTGCCGCTTTCGCCATCGACCCGGCAATCTCCGCGCACTCGGCCAGTCCCTGAACGAAGGGATGATCGTGCATCAGCCACGGTATCGCGCCAAACGCGATTCTCCCGCGCACCGTTTCTGGTGCTTTAAGCGTGTAATCCTCGCCAATATCAGGGATCTCGTCGCCTGTCGCCTGTAGCTGTTTGCGCAGTGTCGGGAAAGGCAGATCCTCTGTTTTCAGCGGTTTTTGCCCGCGGGCATCAATAAACACGTCAAAGAGATAGGTGTTGTCTTCAGTCGCGATCGCCGTCTGGGCGCGACCGACATCCAGCGTGTAATCATCACTTAATGCGACAACGCTGATGATCCCGGCCTCGCGCAGCGCAAGCAGCCGACGGATAGACTGCGGTGGAATGGCGGCGTAGTTGTCGATAAACACCCGCGCCAGTCCCTGTTTGAAACGTTCCCGGTCCTGCTCATTAAGATGCGGCACGATCTCCTGAACCATCTCGTGCAACCGAAGCACGGTGTAGCGCCAGGGCACCGTTCGCCGCTCACGTTTGTTGCGTTCGACCTCATTCAGATTGGCTTCTGCCCAGCTAAACGGGCCATGCTGTTTGCGGTCCTCAAACCAGGCATCGCGAAGGGTGTCCGCATCCAGGGCGCGCAGCCCGATTTTCTCACACCATGTCGGGTCGGCGAGTTCCAGCTCTTTTACCATCAGGGTAAAAATACGATCCAGCAGGCCGTCAGACCCTTTGGCGATTTCATTCTCAACGACAAATTCAGTTAATACCGACAGCGGCTCGTAAGGAATAGGGCAGTAAAAATCGGCCTCAGGCAGAATGCCTGTCCGGGACATGAGGACTATTTTTAACGCCTCGCTGCCTTTATCCAGAACGAATTTGTCATCAACAAAGGCGCCATGCTGCATAACAACCGCCATGGCGGCGTCCAGTCCGCTTAATGAGGTCCCCATAATCCCCACCCGACAGGCTGGGATATGGGCGTCCATCAACCCGGACCAGGGGCTTGGGAAGAAGGTGCGCGTAGCCTCATCCTCATCAGGCCAGACGTGGCCGGTGGCGATGACGGCAAGGTTGAAGCGTTCAGGTAAGCGGGTGTTATTTACCGAAAGCGTAACGCCGTCTTTGTCGGTGGCGATATCCGTCACCTCGGCGGATTCATGGATATCGACCTGAAATCCCAGCCTGCGGGCCTCTTTGACCACTCTCAGAAAACTGTCGCGAAAATATTCCCCCAGCAGGATCCGGGGCAGAAACTGCCGGTCGTGCAGGGAAGCTTTATCGACGTGATAGCGGGCGAGATGGGCTGCACTCTGCTCTTTTAACCAGTCGAGGTAGGTCATAAAAACGGGTGGGATTTCAATGCTGGCAATATTCGCCAGCATCAGACGCGAGTTCTCATCAATTCGGTAGGGCATGCCCACGCCCGCTTCCTCGGCTTTTTCAAAAATGGAAACGGCCAGTGGCGTTTTATGCTTGAGGAGCGCGTAAAAGGTGTAAATCCCTGTGGGGCCGGAGCCGATAATGGCGATTTTTTTCATCGACACTGTTCCTGCTTTTTTTTGTCATATGAAAAGCGTAGCAGGAGAAAGCGTAAAAAATCAGGCGATTGGGATTATTCAGACTACAAGAAGAGGATTTGCACCATTTCAGGACTGAAATGGTGCGTCCGAGTGGACTCGAACCACCGACCCCCACCATGTCAAGGTGGTGCTCTAACCAACTGAGCTACGGACGCAGAATGGTGCGTTCAATTGGACTCGAACCAACGACCCCCACCATGTCAAGGTGGTGCTCTAACCAACTGAGCTATGAACGCAACGTGTTGTCGGTGACAACGGGGACGAATATTAGCGGCACAGCACCGCAGTGGCAAGAGGCAAAATGCATTTTTCTCTCTGATTTCACGCGATTGCTTCATTACCGCGCAAAGTGAAGAGAAAGTAGCCGCCAGCAGGCGGCTACTGTGTATTTAACGTGCGGCGCGTTGCAAAATTACCGTGGATGGCTGACGCTGCAGGAAGCGCATACGCAGCATCATCATGATAGCCGCAGAGGTCAGACCGATGATAAAGCCGATCCAGAACCCCGCGGGCCCCATACGATCCACCACCAGATCGGTGAGCGCGAGAATGTAACCGCTCGGCAGACCTAACACCCAGTAGGCGATGAAGGTAATAAAGAAGATGGAGCGGGTATCTTTATAACCACGCAGTACGCCGCTGCCGATCACCTGGATGGAGTCAGAGATCTGGTATACCGCTGCCAGCAGCATCAGATGCGATGCCAGCATCACCACTTCCGGGTTGTCATTGTAGAGCAGGGCAATTTGCTCCCGCAGTGCGACGGTGAAAAGCGCTGTGCAGACCGCCATACAGACACCCACGCCCAGCCCGGTGCGCGCAGCCGTTTGTGCATCAAGGGTTGAACCTTGCCCCAGACGGAAGCCGACGCGGATGGTGACCGCGGCCGCCAGCGACATCGGCAGGACGAACATCAGCGAGCTGAAGTTCAGCGCAATCTGGTGTCCGGCCACGTTCACAATGCCCAGCGGCGAGACCAGCAGGGCGACCACGGCAAACAGAGTCACTTCGAAGAACAGTGCCAGCGCAATGGGCAGCCCCAGCTGTACCAGACGCATCATAATGTGCCAGTCCGGCGTGCTGAATGAACGCTCATTACGGATATCACGCAGGGAGCGGGCGTGTTTAACAAAGGTAAGTATGCTAAAGAACATCACCCAGTATACCGCCGCTGTTGCCACGCCGCAGCCTACGCCGCCAAGCTCCGGCATACCAAAATGGCCGTAAATAAAGATATAGTTCACCGGAATGTTGACCAGTAAACCGATAAAGCCCATGACCATCCCCGGCTTGGTTTTTGCCAGGCCTTCGCACTGGTTACGCGCCACCTGGAAGAAGAGATAACCCGGGACACCCCAGAGCAGGGCGCGCAGATACCCCACGGCTTTGTCTGCCAGAGCCGGGTCGATATTATGCATGGCGCGAATGATATGCCCGGCGTTCCAGAGCACGATCATAATCAGTACGGAGACAAATCCAGCCAGCCAAAAGCCCTGGCGCACCTGATGGGCGATACGTTCACGTCGGCCGGAACCATTCAGCTGGGCGATAACCGGCGTGAGTGCCAGCAGCAGGCCGTGACCGAAGAGAATGGCCGGAAGCCAGATAGAGGTTCCGATTGCCACGGCGGCCATATCGGTGGCGCTGTAGCCACCGGCCATCACCGTATCCACAAATCCCATTGCGGTCTGGGCCACCTGCGCGATGATCACCGGGATAGCCAGTGCCAATAACTGCCGCGCTTCATTCATGTACTTCTGCACGTGAACACCTTTATTTTGTAGTTATATGAGAGACTAAAAAAGCCGCCGTAACTGGCAGCAAGAAGAAAAAGCAGAGGGGGTGCCAGCTATTGTAGCGGGCTTTAGCTATTAATCTAGTGAAAAAATCGCCAGAAAATGCGCTGCTCTGGCAACCTGTATTTCCAACTGTTATTGTGGTGGGATTAAACGGTGTCACCACCGTCCGGAAAATACAGGAGTTGTAAGCATGTTTACTGGTATTGTGCAGGGCACCGCTAAAGTGGTGTCCATTGATGAAAAACCTAATTTCCGTACCCACGTCGTTGAGCTGCCAGAATATATGCTGGATGGCATCGAAACCGGTGCCTCGGTTGCGCATAACGGCTGCTGCCTGACGGTGACCGAAATTCATGGCAACCAGATTAGCTTTGATTTAATGAAAGAAACGCTGCGTATCACCAACCTGGGCGAACTGGTGGTGGGCGATACCGTAAACGTAGAGCGTGCGGCGAAGTTCAGCGATGAAATTGGCGGCCACCTGATGTCGGGCCATATCATGACCACCGCCGAAGTGGCGAAAATTGTCACCTCTGAAAATAACCGTCAAATCTGGTTTAAAGTGCAGGATCCGTCATTAATGAAATACATCCTCTATAAAGGATTTATTGGTATTGATGGGATTAGCCTGACGGTCGGAGAAGTGACGCCGACGCGTTTTTGCGTGCATTTAATTCCGGAAACGCTACAGCGTACGACGCTGGGGGCGAAAAAACTGGGGCAGCGTGTGAATATCGAAATCGATCCGCAAACCCAGGCGGTCGTGGATACCGTCGAGCGTGTGCTGGCGGCGAAAGAGGCAGCCATAATAAAGGCCACCGAAGAAGAATAAAAAATAACCCCGGATACCCGGGGTTATTTTTTAGCGCGGCACACGTAAGCCGTGTTCAATCCCGCGACTAAAGACCACCTGCCAGAGCTGAATATCACGCGCGCGGAACGCACCTGCGCAGGCATTCAGATAATAGCTGAACATCCGTTTAAATCGTTCAGAATAGTTGTCTGCAATCTCAGGCCACGCTTGCTGGAAACGTTCATGCCACGCCATAAGCGTGGTGTCGTAATCCGCGCCAAAGTTATGCCAGTCTTCCATAATGAAGTGGCTTTCGCTGGCGTTGGCAATCTGGCGAACGGAAGGCAAACAGCCATTCGGAAAGATGTATTTATTGATCCACGGGTCAACGTTATTGTCCGTGCGCTTAGAGCCTATGGTGTGCAGCAGGAAAATGCCGTCGGGTTTTAAATTACGATCCACCACCTCAAAATAGGTGTCGTAATTTTTCGGCCCCACGTGCTCAAACATGCCCACGGAAACAATGCGATCAAACTGCTCGTTGAGGTCGCGGTAATCCTGCAGACGGATATCAACGTCGAGACCCTGGCAGCGCTCCCGGGCCATTTTTTGCTGTTCGGCTGAAATGGTTACGCCGACCACGCTGACGCCGTAGTGCTTCGCCATAAAATACGCCAGACCGCCCCAGCCGCAGCCGATATCCAGCACACGCATACCGGGCTGCAGCTGCAGTTTCTCGCTAATCAGACGCAGTTTATCCTGCTGGGCTTCTTCGAGGGTTGTCGCCTTTTTCCAGTAGGCGCAGGAGTATTGCATGAAGGGATCCAGCATGCGGCTGAACAAATCGTTACCGAGGTCGTAGTGCTCTTTGCCCACGATCCACGCCCGTTTTTTGCTTTGCAGATTGAACAAACGGGCGGAGGCGACGCGCAACGTATCTTTTATATTGCGGGGGAGCTGGTTCTCCAGACCGGCGCGCAACACGCTGGCAAAGAAAATATCCAGCCGCTCGCAATCCCACCAGCCATCCATATAGCTTTCGCCCAGCCCTAACGATCCCTCGCGCAGCACGCGTTTAAAAAAATCGGGATGTTTGACCTGCGGATCGGAGGGTGAAGATCCGTTGATAGTGATGCCTGCACGACCTAACAGTTCACTGACGATCCGGGACCAGTTATCGTCCGGAACGCTGACTTCTTCTATACACGATGAACTCATAGCTTCTCCATCACCTTACTGTGATCAGAACCTTCAAACAGCGTAGACGCTTTTTATGGTTTGTGAGAAATCTCACGGTAAATACCGCGAGGCTAGTATCCGACGTAGAACAGAGGAAGGGAGATAACCCTTGCCGAAATGCCTTCCATGGTAAAACGGGAGCACTCCGGCTCCCGTTAACACTTAATATTTATCGTATTTAATCGAACCAAATTTAGTATAGGCCTCAAAAATTGGTGATTCAATAGAAAATTCTTAGCAACCTAATCACTGAAATGTTACATATTTTCCCCAGTGATTACGCGTGCGACGTCTCCGCCTGAGCATGGTTCTCAAGCTCGCGCTGTGCGGCAGATTGCATGCGATAACCCATTACTGCCAGCGCAACGGTGACCAGCATCACGCTGGTGGTAGTTAACAGCGGGGTGGCAATCAGCGCTGACACCACCAGGCTTGCCAGGAAGCACAGGCCGAGCTGCAGGGTATTTTGCAGCGCCGCGGCGCGTCCTGTCGCCTGCGGGAAAGGACGTAACGCCTGTGCGACCACGATAGGGTAAATGGCACCGTTAGCCACCGCCATCACGCAGAACGGAATCAAAATCTCCGCCAGACCGACGCCCGGAATAAACCCGACGGCCCAGGTGGCGCCCACGCTCAAGGCAAACAGCGCCAGCAGCCAGGGCAGCATCTGCTGGCCTTCCCATTTCTGCAGCGCCGCACGGCAGCCGTATCCGCCCAGCAGGAAGGCGATGGTCTGCGGGACATAGCTCAGGCCAATGGCGGCCGGGCTGTACCCCATATCGTGCAGAATAAACGGCGAGCCGGTGAGCCAGGCGAAGAAGCTCGCCGAGCAGGCGGCATAGACCAGGACGTTACCACGATACGCTTTGGCGCTCAGCAGGGAGAAGAACGTGATCGGTTTGGCGTCAGCATGCGCCTCTTTTTTATGCGCGGGCTTGAGGGCAAACGCCGGCAGCATCAGTACCAGGGTGATGGCAAATAGCGTGGCAAAAATGGCCTGCCAGTCGAAGTGCGCGAGGATCCAGCTGCCCAGCAGGGGAGCGAGGGCAGGTGACAGGCCAACCAGCGGCATAATGGTGGCGAAAATGCGGTTGGTACGGTTGGCCGGGTAGTAGTCGGTCACGAGAGCCTGCCAGGTTACCGCCGCGGCACAGACGCCGACGGCCTGCACAAAGCGCAGCACCAGCAGCCAGGTCGCATCGCGTACCCATAACATTCCCAGACAGCCTGCGGCAAAAATGGCCAGGCCCAGTAACAGCACCGGTTTACGCCCGAAGCGATCGGAGAGTGGGCCCCAGAGCAGCTGTGCGATGGCAAAACCGGCGAGGAACAAACTCAGGCTGGCGCTGATGGCCGCGGCTGGCGTTTGCAGATCTTCCTGCATCGCCGCAAACGCGGGCAGGTACATATCGGTGGCCAAAAAGCCCAGCACGCTCAAACCGCCGAGCCAGACTAAAAATCCATTCCTGGGTTGCATTGTTTTATTCTCCTTGAGGAGGCAGGTAGACACTGGCGCAGAGTGTAGGGAGTGCAAAGCGGGTTGTGAAACGCTAATATTTGGCGGTTGCATTCAAATTTTTTGCAGGCAGAAAATGTGGTCAGATTATTCTCTTGAAGTGGTGGATGCTGTCGCGCGTAACGGCAGCTTTAGCGGTGCGGCACAGGAGTTGCACCGCGTCCCTTCGGCTATCAGCTACACGGTGCGGCAGCTTGAAGAGTGGCTGGCGGTTCCGCTGTTCGAACGGCGGCATCGCGATGTGGAATTAACGCCTGCTGGCGCGTGGTTTTTGAAAGAAGGGCGTTCTGTTATCAAAAAAATGCAGATCACCCGCGAACAGTGCCAGCAGATCGCCAACGGCTGGCGCGGACATCTTTCCATCGCCGTGGACAATATCGTTAAGCCGGAGCGTACCCGGCAGATGATCGTGGATTTCTATCGCCATTTTTCAGACGTTGAACTTCGTGTCTCGCAGGAGGTATTCAACGGGGTCTGGGACGCGCTGGCGGACGGCAGGGCAGAGATGGCGATTGGCGCAACCCAGGCGATCCCCGTCGGGGGGCGCTATGCGTTTCGCGATATGGGCATGTTGAGCTGGAAATGCGTCGTGGCACACGATCATCCGCTGGCTGCCCTGGAGGGACCGCTGAGTGACGACACGCTGCGCAACTGGCCGTCGCTGGTGCTGGAGGATACCTCGCGCTCGTTGCCAAAACGTATCACCTGGCTTCTTGATAACCAGCGGCGGGTGGTGGCGCCGGACTGGGAATCCTCCGCGACCTGCCTCAGCGCCGGGCTGTGCGTCGCGATGGTTCCCGTCCATTTCGCTAAGCCGAGAATCGATACCGGTGAATGGGTCGAGCTGACGCTGGAGAATCCGTTCCCGGATGCGGCCTGCTGCCTGACGTGGCAACAAAATGATGTGTCGCCCGCCATGGCATGGCTACTGGATTATCTGGGAGACAGCGAAACGCTTAACCGGGAATGGCTACGGGAGCCAGCTTAGCTGGCTCCACACGAGATTAACGACGATAGTCGCGGAATGGACCATCCGCAACGGAACGGCGCTCGATAAGGCGCGGGTGAACTTCAATGGACTGCGACTCTTCACGTTTGTTGACGATCCTGTCCATCAGCATATTGAAGGCCGTTTCACCGAGGGAGTCCTTCGGCTGGTGGATGGTGGTCAGCGCAGGCGTGAAGAAGCGCGCGTTGCGCACGTTGTCATAGCCGATCACGGAAATATCCTGCGGCACGCGCAGGCCCAGCTCATCGGCTGCACACAGGGCCCCCATCGCCATGATGTCCCCGCCGCAGAACACCGCCGTTGGACGATGCGGCTGAGAAACGATCTGCTGCATGGCGCGGTAGCCAGACTCCGGCTCAAAGTCGCCCTGCACGATCCAGTTTTCCGGCACGGTGATCAGCGCTTCTTCCATCGCCTTCATAAACCCGGCCAGACGGCCAGCACCGGTGTTGCGCTCGAGCGGCCCCGGGATCACGCCAATTTCACGGTGACCGCGTTCAATCAGATAGCGGCCCGCCATATAACCGCCTTCGAAGGCGTTATCGATGACGGAGTCGGTAAAGTCGGCGCGCGCTTCGCCCCAGTCCATCACCACCATCGGGATATGACGATACTCTTCCAGCATGGACAGGACAGATTCCGGGTATTCGGAACACATCACCAGCAGGCCATCCACACGCTTTTGCGCCATCATCGACAGATAGGCGCGCTGTTTTTCAATATTGTTCCACGCGTTGCCGAGGATAAGGGTATAGCCTTTCTGGAAGCAGTTTTTCTCAACCGCTTCGATGATTTCGGCAAAATAGGCCGCTTCACTGCTGGTCGCCAGCAAACCAATGGATTTGGTGTGATTAACTTTAAGGCTACGCGCAACGGCACTCGGCGAGTAGTGCAGCTCTTTGATTGCCGCCCAGACGGCGTTGCGCGTCTCTTCCGCTACGAAGCGGGTTTTGTTAATTACATGTGATACGGTTGTAGTGGAAACGTTTGCGCGTTTTGCTACGTCTTTAATTGTTGCCATTAAATGTCACTCCAGACCATATCCTAAACTCCTGAAAACCTTGAAGGTAAACGTTTGCCTTCTCTCACCCTTATCACGCAATCTTGAATTGCGGCACGCCAGGAAAACGACACGGGACGTCAGGAGGGGGTCAATGGCCGGTACGCTAATAAATTTAGCGTGGAATTTTGTCCTATCTTGATGAAAAGGGGAAGAGCTAAAGTGGTTATCCGTTTAAATCCTGGAAGATTTTTGACGTAAATTGTGTAAAAATGAGCAAGCTCACTTTTCGTGGGGGGATTAAAAGGAGAAAAATTGATGAGTTCCGATCTGAAGTTTTCGCTGTTCACCACCGTTATTGTGCTGGCGCTGATTGTTGCTGCAGGTCTGACGGCTGCACTGCACTGATTTACGCGGAGGGGGCGTTCGCTCTCTCCCGCTCGTCCTGATTGTTACATCTCCGGCAAAAATCTTTTGCCAATTTGTTAACTTCTCATTTTTTGTGATTGATGTCATGCTTTCGGCTTCTTTGTTCTGTGTCACCATATGACACGGCATCCGGAGTTGACGCATGAAAATCAATTTTCCCCTGCTGGCCCTGGCGATTGGCGCTTTTGGGATTGGCACCACTGAATTTTCCCCTATGGGACTCTTACCGGTTATCGCCCGCGGTGTGGACGTCTCTATCCCTGCAGCCGGGATGTTAATCAGCGCCTATGCCATTGGTGTGATGGTAGGAGCACCGCTGATGACGCTGTTGCTTTCCCACCGAGCGCGCCGCAATGCGCTGATTTTCCTGATGGCTATCTTTACCCTTGGCAACGTGCTCTCCGCCATTTCGCCTGATTACACCACGCTGATGCTGTCACGTATCCTGACAAGCCTTAACCACGGCGCTTTCTTTGGGCTGGGGTCGGTGGTGGCGGCAAGCGTGGTGCCCAAACACAAGCAGGCGAGTGCCGTGGCAACCATGTTTATGGGCCTGACCATCGCCAACATTGGCGGCGTTCCTGCGGCCACCTGGCTGGGTGAGGTCATTGGCTGGCGTATGTCGTTCCTCGCAACCGCCGTACTGGGCGTTGTCGCGATGGTGGCGTTGTTCTTCTCCCTGCCGAAAGGCAGCGCTGGTGAGCGGCCTGAGGTACGTAAAGAGCTGTCGGTACTGATGCGCCCGCAGGTGCTCTCGGCACTGCTCACCACCGTGCTGGGTGCCGGGGCGATGTTTACCCTTTACACCTATATTTCGCCGGTGCTGCATGACATCACTCACGCGACGCCGATCTTTATTACCGCGATGCTGGTGCTGATTGGCGTGGGCTTCTCGATTGGTAACTATCTGGGCGGGAAATTTGCCGACCGCTCCGTGAGCGGAACGCTGAAGGGTTTTCTGACCCTGCTGATTGTCATCATGATTGCCATTCCCTGGCTGGCGCGTAATGAGTTTGGCGCGGCCATAGCGATGGTCGTCTGGGGTGCGGCCACCTTTGCCGTGGTTCCGCCGCTGCAGATGCGCGTAATGCGCGTCGCGCATGAGGCACCGGGCCTCTCCTCGTCGGTGAATATTGGTGCGTTCAACCTGGGCAATGCGCTCGGTGCCGCAGCAGGCGGTGCTGTGATTTCGGGTGGTCTGGGATACAGCTTTGTGCCGGTGATCGGGGCCATTATTGCCGCGCTTGGCCTGCTGTTAGTGATGATGTCGGGTCGTAAACACCCTGAAGCGGCCTGTGCTGCCGAATAAAAAAACGCAGAAGGGGAAACCCTTCTGCGTCTCTCTTACGCGGCGAAGTTCTTCGCCACAAAGTCCCAGTTAACCAGTGCCCAGAAGTGCTCCAGGTAGTTAGGACGCGCGTTACGGTAATCAATGTAGTACGCGTGTTCCCAGACATCCACGGTCATCAGCGGTGTCGCGCTGGTGGTCAGTGGTGTACCCGCGTTAGACGTGGAGACGATAGCCAGTTTGCCATCGGCCTCTTTTACCAGCCATGTCCAGCCAGAACCGAAGTTTTTGATTGCGGCATCGGTAAATTTCGCTTTGAACTCCGCAAAGCTGCCAAAGGCGGCGTTAATCGCAGTAGCCAGTTCACCGGTCGGCTCGCCGCCAGCATTTGGTGCCAGGCAGTGCCAGTAGAAGGTGTGGTTCCACACTTGAGCAGCGTTGTTGAATACGCCACCGTCTGAACTGCGGACGATCTCTTCCAGCGTTTTGCCTTCAAAATCGGTGCCCTTGATCAGGTTGTTCAGGTTGGTGACATAGGTCTGGTGATGTTTGCCGTAATGATATTCCAGGGTTTCCGCAGAAATGTGCGGTGCCAGGGCGTCTTTTGCATACGGTAGTGCAGGTAATTCGAACGACATTGCTTCTCTCCTTATTGTATTTTGCGTTGCCAATAACCACACAGACAACAAGGACAGGATAGCAAATTGAAAGGGTATGCAAAAGAGGAACTTACCCTACCGTGGTGACGGCAGGGCAGGGTTTAGCGGATGGTTTTCGGCGTCATGACGCGGCGTGCGCCGACGTAGTGACGCACCCAGTAGTCTTCGCTAAGCGAGGTGATCTGAATGTCCTGACCGCTTCGTGGGGACTGAATAAACTTCCCGTTACCCACATACACGCCGACGTGATCAGCCGTACCGCGACCCTGGGTGCGGAAGAAGACCAGATCGCCATTTTGCAGCTCGCCACGGTTAACGGGGGCGGCGTCGCGCAGGTGGTACATTTCATTGGCGGTACGCGGAATGCGGAATTTCACCAGATCTTTATAGGCGTAATACACCAGCCCGCTGCAGTCAAAACCGGTGCGGGGAGAGGTGCCACCCCAGCGATACGGTTTGCCAATTTGCCCCATCAGCTTATTCATCGCCGTTTTTTGCGCTTTCTGTACCCGAACCTTATGCGCGTCGGCAATTTTTGTCACTTTCGTGCATTTGGCTTTATGCCCTTTGCGCGTGGTGCATTTTTCCGTTACGAGGTTGGCAGCAGTTTTTGAGGCTTTACGTTTCGATGCGAGGGCAGTGCGGGAAGATGTTGATTTCGATTTGCTGGAGGCGGTCTTTTTCGTTTGAGCGGTTGTTTTTTTCTTTTCGTTCTTACTGGTAGTCTTTTTTTTACGTTCTGTGGTTTTTGCCAGATGCGTTTTTTGCACAGCAGAGTGCCGCGCCTGTTGAGAGGCGTTTGCCGCTGGCGTGAAAGAGAGTGATGTAAACAGTAAAGCACAGAGCGTGATCGAGATTTTATTTATCCGCGCCACTGGGCAGTCCCCTGATAAATGCAGGTCATCAATAATACCCGCGTGTGATTTACAAAGCCCGTCGATTCTAATCCATAAAAACCCGAGAAGTTAATAGCATTTTTCAATCTAAAAACCTGTTTCGTTAGCAAGTGCAAAAAAATTCATCGATTTGTCGCACAATTGTTCACGCCCTAAGCAAAACCCTGCCTGCCGCAGGGTTAAGCACCATTTACAATGCAACTTTTCGCCACTCGCGATAAAATAGCTATACGTGACAAAAATGTTATTTTCCGATGCCAGTCTGAACCGCTACAATGTCAGACTAATGCCGTAACAGAAGTTAAAGGAAGCAAGACATGAGCACCACTATTGAAAAAATCCAGCGCCAGATCGCTGAAAACCCGATTCTGCTGTATATGAAAGGTTCTCCGAAGCTGCCAAGCTGTGGCTTCTCCGCGCAAGCGGTTCAGGCGCTGTCTGCCTGTGGTGAACGTTTTGCTTACGTTGATATCCTGCAAAACCCGGACATCCGCGCTGAGCTGCCAAAATACGCGAACTGGCCGACGTTCCCGCAGCTGTGGGTCGACGGTGAACTGGTTGGCGGTTGCGATATCCTGATTGAAATGTATCAGCGCGGCGAACTGCAACAGCTGATCAAAGAGACGGCGGCGAAGTACAAAACCGAAGAGCCGGACGCAGAGTAATTTTCTGCGCAAATAAAAAAGCGACCTTAAGAGGTCGCTTTTTTTTATTCTTCGCTGTCGCCCATCGCCAGCGGCCAGCCGCCCAGACGCTTCCAGCGGTTGACTATTTCACAGAACAGCTCTGCGGTGCGCTCCGTATCATACAGCGCGGAGTGCGCCTGCGTGCCGTCAAACTCAATCCCGGCCGTAATACAGGCTTTTGACAAGACCGTTTGTCCCAGCGCCAGGCCACTCAGTGCGGCGGTGTCAAAGGTCACAAACGGGTGGAAGGGGTTACGCTTAAGAGAGGCTCGCTCGGCGGCGGCCATCGTAAAGCTGTGATCGAACGTGGCGTTATGCGCCACCATAATGGCACGGCTGCAGTTGCTCTCTTTCATGCCTTTACGCACCATTTTGAAAATGGCGTGCAGCGCGTCATATTCGCTCACCGCACCGCGCAGCGGGTTATGCGGATCGATGCCATTAAACGCCAGCGCCTCTGGCTGCAGGTTTGCGCCTTCAAAGGGCTCAACGTGGAAATGCATCGTGGTGTCCGGTGTAAGCCAGCCCTCTTCATCCATCTTCAGCGTGATGGCGGCAATTTCAAGCAGCGCATCGGTTTTAGCGTTAAATCCGGCTGTTTCGACATCAATGACAACAGGATAAAAACCACGAAAACGGTCGCACAGACCGGTAAGTTGAGCGTTATCGGACATCAGGGTCTCTTACAAGGGGAAAAAAGCAGAGCGCATTATGGCAAATTTTGGCGTGGGATGCAGTAAAACAACGGGCGCATAGTGCGCCCTGAGGGATCAGTTGCCCAGACCGCGACCGGCGTCTTTGGCTTCAATCAGCTCGATTTTATAACCGTCTGGATCTTCAACAAACGCAATCACGGTGGTGCCGCCTTTTACCGGGCCCGCTTCACGCGTGACGTTGCCACCGTTGCTGCGAATGCGTTCACAGGCTTCTGCCGCGTTGTCCACTTCCAGCGCGATGTGGCCATAGGCCGTGCCCAGCTCATAGCTGTCGACGCCCCAGTTATAGGTCAGCTCGATAACCGCTTCATCCGTTTCCGGGCCGTAACCCACGAATGCCAGCGAATATTTGTATTCCGGGTTTTCGCTGGTGCGCAGCAGCTTCATACCCAGTACGTTAGTGTAGAAATCGATGGAACGTTGCAGATCGCCAACGCGCAGCATGGTGTGAAGTAGGCGCATAATTTCCTCATTAACCAATGGAGTAGAGTATCTTTTTGAACAGAAACGATGTTTTAGTATAGCGGCGAAAGGCCGCCGCTATCAATGCACAACGGAGAGATTACAGCGTAGGGTAGTCGGTATAGCCTTCCGCGCCGCCGCCGTAGAAGCTTTCCGGGCGCTGTGGGTTCAGCGCTGCTTTCTGCTGCAGACGGGCAACCAGGTCCGGGTTGGCAATGTAATCACGACCAAAGGCCACGGCGTCGATCAACCCTTTATTAATCAGATCTTCGGCTTTCTCAGGCGTATAGGCCCCCGCACCGATGATCACCCCGTGGAAACGCTCGCGCACTTTCTGGCGGAAGGCCTCAGAGTAAGGCTGACCACCGGCCCAGTCCGGCTCGGACATGTGCAGATACGCGATACCGCGTTTCGCCAGCTCTTCAATCAGATACAGCGCGTCCGCTTCTTCGTTCGGACCGTTGTCGACGTTCTGGAACGTACCGATTGGGGAGACGCGAATACCAATACGGTCCGGGCTCCACTCCTGACAAACGGCATCAACCACTTCCAGCACCAGACGGGCGCGGTTTTCGACGCTGCCGCCGTACTGGTCGGTGCGGTGGTTGGACGACGGTGAAAGGAACTGGTGCAGGAGGTAACCGTGCGCGGAGTGCAGTTCAACCAGATCAAAACCGGCTTCGCGGGCGTTGGCCACCGCCTGACGGAAATCGTTCACGATACCCGGGATCTCGTCCAGCTCAAGGGCGCGTGGCGTTGAGGTATCGACGCGGATCGCGTTACCGTTTTCATCGCGCAGGGAAGTGCGGGTATTCGCATTCAGGGCTGACGCGGAAACCGGTGCCTGTCCGCCAGGCTGAATGCTGCTATGAGAGATACGACCGGTGTGCCACAGCTGAACCGCAATGCGACCCTCTTCGGCGTGAACGCCAGCGGTGATTTTCTTCCAGGCGGCAATCTGCTCCGGACTGTGCAGGCCTGGTGCGCCGGCATATCCCTTCGCCTGTGCGGAAATCTGCGTGGCTTCAGTGATGATGAGGCCAGAGCTGGCGCGCTGACGATAGTATTCACCCATCAGTGGGGTTGGGATATCACCCGGCTCAATGCTGCGCAGACGGGTGAGTGGGGCCATAAACACGCGGTTTGGTGCGGTGACGGCGCCCACTTTCAGTGGGGTGAAAAGTTTTTCAGCTGACATAACGACTCCTGAGTAGACCAGTCGACTAGTAATTAAGTAAATAAAAACGCCTGCTACACGCCAGGCGAAGTAATGCTGCTATTAACATGTGCCAGTGCGCTTTCCAGCGGCACGGCACTGCGGGAAATTTTGGCCTGCAGGTTCGCCCCTAACCAGAGCGAATATAAAACTTGCGCCTGGGTTAATGCCTCACCGGCGAAGGCCAGCGTTTTTTCACGGCGGCCATTCTCAAGCGCCTGCGCCAACAGGGCGATCACGCCGCTGGCACCTTTATCCATTGCCGCGCGCATATCTTCGGAGAGATCGCACACTTCTGCAGAGAGTTTTACCGTCAGGCATCCGCTGATAATGCCCTGCTGACAGAACTGGTTCAGCGTTTCCTGATAGTAGTTGAGAACACGATCCCGATAGTTTCCTTCACCACTGGCGAAATGGGTAGCCAGGCGTTGATGGTAGTTGGCATAGTGCCGCTCCAGCATCGCCACGCCAAACGCCTCTTTGGATCGGAAGTAGTGATAAAACGACCCCTTTGGCACTTCAGCGGTTTTAAGTAACTCGCTTAACCCCATACCGGTAAACCCGCGATGCATGCAAAGCCGCTCGCCGGTCGCCAGTAAATGTTCGCGTGTATCGTGTTCAGTATTTCTGCTCATGGCCAAACTCTAATAGACCGTTCGGTCTATTGCAAGGGCGTTTACTGACGACATGCGCGCAGGATATCCAGTTGCTGCTGATAAACCGTTGATTTCACATCCATCATACCCAGTACGGTAGAGAACAGATTATCCTGCGAAACCGCATTTTTTGCTGCGTAGTCACGCAGGCACTGCGCGTTGATACCAAAGTTTTTCGCGTAGTCCGGTGATAACCAGAACATGAACGGAATGTGTGTTTGTTGCTCTGGTGCCAGCATGTACGGCGTGCCGTGCAGATAAATTCCGCTTTCGCCCAGCGATTCGCCGTGGTCGGAAAGGTAAATCAGCGCGGTGTTCATATTCGCCTGACGTGCCTTCAGCGCATCGATGGTTTTGCTGACCACGCTGTCGGTATACAGAATGGTGTTGTCATAGGTATTCATCAGCGCCTGGTGATCGCAATCCTGAATCTCATTGGTGTCGCAGGTTGGGGTGAATTTGCGGAAATTGTCCGGGTAACGGTGATAGTAAGCCGGGCCGTGGCTGCCCATCAGATGGATAACCAGTACGGTGTCCTGTTTCAGGCCGTCCAGCACGTTGTCGAGACGGTAGAAGTTCACATCATCAATACAGGACTTGTCTTTGCAGAACTGATCCAGGTTCCACTGGGTCATATCAGTATGGGGTACGCGGTCGCAAGCACCTTTACAGCCGCCGTCATTGTCGCGCCACAGCAGGTTGATTCCCGCGTGTTTGAGCACATCGAGCAACCCTTCCTGGTGATGCGCCAGGTCGGCATCGTATTTGCTGCGCGTCATCCCGGAGAACATGCAGGGAACGGAAACGGCCGTTTCGGTACCGCATGACGTGGCCTGCGGGAAGTTGATGACATCCTGCTTTTTCAGTTCCGGGTTCGTTTCACGGCCATAACCATTCAGCGAGTAGTTCGCGGCACGTGAGGCTTCACCGACAACCAGCACCAGAACTGTTTTCTTGTTCTGTCCTGCAATCAGCGGGCCTTTATGCGCATCTTCACCTATACGCACCAGCGTTTGGTCACCTTCGAACCAGCGCATTTTGCTGTATTTCATCATGGCGCTGACGTAGTTAGCTGGGGTGACCATCTTGACGATGCTCTTATTGTTGCGAAACAGCGACGCATAATCTTTATAAAACACGGCGGCGACGAGGATGATCACCAGCAGGGCGCCAAGCATGGCGGCAACGCGCATCAGCAGCGCATACCACCATTTTCCGGTCTGAATACGCGTCATCGCCAACACCACGGAAGGAACCAGTCCTGCTATGACAATCCACAGAATCATCTGTGGCGTGACCAGCGCTGTGGCTTCCTGGGAGTTGGTTTCGAACACGTTAACAATCATGTTCTGATCGATAACCGCGCCATAGGTATACATAAAGTACGTTGCCGCGGCACAGCCGACGGTTAAGACGATCAGCAGCGGCTTTCGGATAAAGGGGATATTGAGCAGGCTGAAGACAATCACCCAGCCGCAGAACAGCACCAGCGGCACGGACGCGGCAAAAAGGATATCGTGAAGCCTTGCCGTGGCAATAATGGCCCAGCTACGTTGAATAAACAGTGCGTTTATCAGCGTAAAGAAAAGCGCACAACCCAGAGTGAATTTTATATCGTTACACTGTAACTTCTTCGTTAACCACATCGAAAAGAAACCTGTCATCATATTGATGAGGCGAGTATAGAGAGGGAAGATTAGTGAAACCTTAATGCCACAAAACTGTGGTAAAGCCCTTGCACGTGGGGCGTTTAACGTCTTCACTGTAGGTAAGTGTCGGTATTCGGAGGTGAACGTGGCAGAGCAGCTGGAGTTTTTCCCCATCCAGAGCCCGTGCCGGGGGATTTGTCAGGTGGATGAACGCGGTTATTGCCGTGGGTGTATGCGTACCCGCGACGAGCGGTTTAACTGGCAAAATTTCAGCGACACGCAAAAGCAGGAGGTGCTTCGCCTCTGCCGCCAGCGGTTTCTGCGCAAAATACGTGCAAACAAGCCGGGTGAAACCGAAGAACCCCAGCAACCTTCACTGTTTTAACACGCTTATTGCGTATACTCATGACATCACTTCCTTGAGGAAAATGTTATGGTTCAGCGTATTACCCTTGCCCCCCAGGGGCCAGAATTCTCCCGCTTTGTGATGGGTTACTGGCGCCTGATGGACTGGAATATGTCCCCCCTGCAGCTGGCGAGCTTCATTGAGGAGCACCTCGATTTAGGGATCACCACTGTCGATCATGCTGACATTTATGGCGGCTATGCGTGTGAAGCGGCGTTCGGAGAAGCCCTCAAGCTGGTTCCGGCGTTGCGTGAGCGGATGGAAATTGTCACCAAATGCGGTATTGCCACGACGGCAAAACCTGAACATACCCTTGGTCATTACATTACCGATAGCGCACATATCATCAAGAGCGCCGAGCAGTCGCTGGTGAACCTGGCGACGGATCATATCGACCTGCTGCTGATCCACCGTCCCGACCCGTTAATGGATGCCGATGAGGTCGCCGAAGCCTTCCTGGCGCTGCATCAAAGCGGCAAAGTGCGTCATTTTGGCGTCTCAAACTTTACCCCGGCGCAGTTTGCGCTGCTGCAGTCTCGTCTGCCCTTTACCCTGGCCACCAACCAGGTGGAAATCTCCCCGGTGCATCAGCCATTGTTGCTCGATGGTACGCTCGATCAGCTGCAACAGCTGCGCATCCGTCCTATGGCGTGGTCCTGCCTCGGGGGCGGTCGTCTGTTCAATGACGATGAATTCCAGCCGCTGCGCAATGAGCTGGAAACCATTGCCCGTGAACTGAACGCTGAGAACATCGAACAGGTGGTTTACGCGTGGATCCTGCGTCTGCCGTCGAAACCGCTACCGATTATTGGTTCCGGTAAAATTGAACGCGTGCGTTCTGCCCTGGCGGCTGAAGAGCTGCAGATGAGCCGTCAGCAGTGGTTCCGCATCCGCAAAGCTGCGCTCGGTTACGACGTACCGTAAACCGGTAAAAATGTGACTTTCCGGTGAAATCTTTGCCTCTGGTATACACTTAAGAGGCAAAAAATAACCAGCGGAGGTCATATGAAGCGTTTTGCTCTGGCACTGGTCACGCTGGTTGTTTGCGCAGGGGCGCAGGCAGCCAGCGATGAAGTAGAAATGAATCTCGTCACCTCGCAGGGCGTAGGTCAGTCCATCGGCACAGTGAAAATCACTGAAACCGACAAAGGACTGGAATTTGCGCCCGATCTCAAGGCTCTGCCTCCCGGCGAACATGGTTTTCATGTTCATGCCAAGGGGAGTTGTCAGCCCGCGTTAAAAGAGGGTAAACCCTCGGCAGCAGAGGCGGCAGGCGGCCACCTTGACCCACAACATTCCGGTAAGCATGAGGGCCCAAACGGAATGGGCCATCTGGGCGATCTGCCCGTGCTCGTGGTAAATAATGACGGCAAAGCCACGGATCCGGTTGTTGCGCCACGCCTCAAAAAGCTGGATGAGGTCAAAGGCAAGGCGCTAATGATCCACGTCGGCGGCGACAATATGTCCGATCAGCCGAAACCGCTTGGCGGTGGTGGGGCACGCTATGCCTGCGGGGTGATCTGATCCCCAATCGTCCCCGGCGGTGGCGCTTGTTCCAGCTGCGACAGGGAACAGTGCAGCCGCCAGATTATCGACGCTAAATCACGCGCGGCGGGCTGATGGTGGTGAGCAAGACTGTCGCAGATCCGCTGCAGTTCAGTCAGCGTCGCTTCCAGCGGGCGTTGCTGAACGCCGCGTTCACTCATCACATCGCGTAGCAGAGAGATGCACACGTCGCGCACCTGCGACAGCGGATCGGAGCGTGTCTCCCATGCGCGAAGTTGCCAGACCACGTGGGAACAGTTCAACAGGACCACTCCCCAGCGCAGCAGCCAGCGGCGGGAAAGCGAGTCCTGGCTGTTATTGAGCTGGCTGACATGGTGGTACACCAACGATTCATACTCACTTTCACGCAGATGCGGTTTACGGCTGAGCTGATCGACAAACCCCCGACGAAGCTCGCGGATATGGCGTCGACTTTTACGCGCGTCTGAGCCGGGGCGTAATACGGCAAAAGCCAGCCACGCCAGACCCACGCCCAGGATTTTTGCCAGATTATCATTGAGAAAATCGGCGTAATCATAAACCGGCGGGTTTGTGACGGAGATAAACGAGCCCATAAAGACAATCAACTGACCCCAGAGCCCCGCCAGTTTGGGCATTTGCAGCTTCAGAAGCTGCATCGTGGTTAATAGCGGAAACAGAAACAGCAGGAACTGCCACAGGTCGCTTATCTGCACCATCAGGCCGAACTTGACCACAAAGCTGAACAGCGATAACAACACCAGCGTGCGCAGCAGCAGCGTAAGCGAGTTGAACGGCGAGGCGGCGACGGAGTAGAGCACGCAACTGATGGCGGCCAGCGTGAGCGCGGCGGAGCCAGATTCCCACTGCGTGGTGATGCTCCATGCCCCCACCAGCGTCAGGGCGCAAAAGGTTCGAAAACCGCTCCACAGCGCTTCCAGATAGTCAGTGTGCCGCGCCAGCGCCGGGCTACTGGGAACGGCGAATTCCGTTATTGGCGTGGCATTTTCAACGGCCTTGATCCAGCGACTGCTGCGCAGATACAGGCGGCAAAAGTAGTTCAGACGCTGCCAGAAGGCGCGGTGGCGATAATCGTACTCATCTTTCGGTGCAAGCGGGGCGATAATGCGGGCCACCGTGTAGATGTCGGCATCCGGGCGGGCAAGGGCTGCGAGCAGCGTTTCAATGATGGCGCGGGTGTTTTCCGGTGGCGTTGACCAGTTGAGTAACATCCGGCGCAGGCTGGAGATCGCACTGGTCATCCGTAGCTGCTGGTGAAGCAGGTAGTTCAGCAGGGTATTCTGGCGGCGAAAACGATAGTGGCTCCAGAAGGCCTGAATGCGTAACAGATTCATGGTCAGGATCTGACCAATCACCTTTTCATGCGCCAGGCGAATCTCATCGTTTGTATCCGGCTGCCAGAGCAGGCTCGCATGTTCCAGCAAGCGAGTATGCATGGTCTTCAGCGCCGTGATAAGCGCGGTGCCGTCGGAGGTGCTGGGCAGAATCATCATCATAAATCCGCCGCTCAGAATACCGACGATGACTTCGCAGACGCGCGCCTGGGCGATATCCCATAACTCGGTGGTATCGAGAACGTTAACGACCGGAAAGGCAATAATCGCCGCGGTATAGCCCGCCAGCTGGAAGGCGTAGGCGACGTTATTAGTAAAGTGGGCGCAGGCCCAGGTACAGCATCCCAGCCATGCCGCCATGCTCAGTAAAAAAAGCCACGGATCGTTCAGGGTATGGCCTGCAATGATCAGCGCCGCAGTGGCACCGAGCAGGCTGCCCGCGATGCGCCCAAGGCTTTTACTGATCACTCCGCCAACGGTCGGGAAGCTCACGACCGCCGCGGAGGTCATGGCCCAGTAAGGCTCGTCAAGGTTCAGATAGTAGGCGACGGTCAGCGCAAGGCACATGGCAATGCCGTTGCGCAGGGCGTAGCGCCACTGAGGGCGCGTTGCTTTCATCCACGGCTGATTTCGCCAGGATAAGGCATTCATCAGGGTGTTCCGATCGAGACAGTACAGGTTGTGCCGGAGACCAGCGTTAACCCCTGCGGTAAGCGGTCAAATTCAACCCGAACCGGCACGCGCTGGGCCAGGCGCACCCAGGGGACATTAGGTTTGATGTCGGGAACCAGGCCAGAATCGGTTTCAACGCTCTGATCGTAAATGGCACGGCCAATGCTGGAAACGTGACCCTGTAACCTTTGTGAGCCGCTATAAAGCGTTATCGTGGCAGGGGCACCTTCCCGAATATGGCGAAGTTTGGTCTCTTCAAAATAGCCCACGACGTAAAACGAGTGGCTGTCGACCAGCGCGAAAATCGGTTGGCCGGTGGTGGCATAATTACCCACGCGGGCAGAGAGGTTCGTCACCCAGCCATCGACAGGGGCCTGTACCACGGTTTGCGTCAGTTCCCATTGCGCCTGTTTGAGCGTTGCCTCTGCCACATTGACGTTGGCCTGCATCGCCTTGACGTTGATGTTGGCGGTATCCAGGTCTTCGGCAGAGATATAGTTTTGTGATAAATGCCGACGACGCGTGGCTTCGTTGTTCGCTTTCGCCAACTCTGTCTGGGCCTTAGCCAGCTGCGCCTGGGCGTTAAGGATCGCGATATGGTACGGGGTATCGTCAATGCGGAATAAAACATCTCCCTTTTTAACGAACTGGTTATCCTTAACCAGAAGCGCCGTGATACTGCCAGATACCTGCGGGGTGATACTCACCTGTTCAGCGCGAATTTTACCGTCGCGTGTCCAGGGTGATTGCATATAAAAATTCCACAGCCACCAGCCGGCAACCAGGGCCAGAGCCAGGACAAAGAGGGTGGAAAAGTACTTCAGCGTTTTCAGGGGCATAATCACCACACAATCAGCACAGCAAGGCCAAGAGACACGGAGAGGGCGAACAGGGAGAGATCCATCAGCATGGGGTGCCAGATCTCGCCAGAATACATCCAGTCGCGGAGCAGACGATGCGCGACAAGCCAGATCACAAAGCCCACCAGAACGGCTTTAAACAGGGGAGGAAAGTAGACTGATGCACCGAAGATCAGGTCCTGAAGGGGCAGCCCCTCTGAGCGATGAAAAAACGTCACGAGCAGAGATCCTTTGCAGTGAACAGAATGCCGGGATGGCTTGTCTTAATGAGATGGAACATCACTTTTCAGTGTAAGTCATACTTTTAAATTTGATGAATGTCGTAATGCATTTGTTTTGGCAATACAAATGCTGCACACTATTCTAAAATCAGTATAATAACTTAGCAAGCTAATTATAAGGAGATGAAATTGGAATCGCCATTAGGTTCTGATCTGGCAAGGTTGGTACGCGTCTGGCGTGCTCTGATTGACCATCGCCTGAAACCTCTGGAATTGACACAGACGCATTGGGTCACGCTGCACAACATTCATCAGCTGCCGCCCGACCAGTCACAAATTCAACTGGCAAAGGCGATTGGTATTGAGCAGCCGTCGCTGGTGCGTACGCTTGACCAACTGGAAGAGAAGGGGCTGATCTCCCGACAAACCTGTGCCAGCGACCGTCGCGCCAAGCGAATTAAACTCACTGAGAAAGCGGCTCCCATTATCACTGAAATGGAAGCAGTGATTACCAAAACCCGCGGTGAGATCCTGTCCGGGGTTTCCCCTGCGGAGCTTGAAATGCTCATCAGTCTGATTGGACGCCTTGAGCAGAACATTCACGACCTGCAGGCACGCGACGCCTGACCTTATCAGGCCTTGCATTCGCAAGGCCTTTTATCATCTGGAGACGATCACCCGGTTGCGACCCGTCTCTTTCGCCTCATACATCGCTTTATCAGCCTTTTCCACACACTCTTCAGCCGTCGTCTCCACGGACGTTGCCGTAAAGACGCCCATGCTGATGGTAATGGGCTCCGGAAGCTGTCCCCCGCTGCTGGTCTTATCAAAGCTGCTCAGCTTCAGGCGGATGCGTTCCGCCACCTGGTACGCGGCTTCTGAAGAGGTGTTGGTTAACATCAACACAAATTCCTCACCGCCAATACGTGCGGCAATATCCTGAGGCCGTACGGAATCCATCAGCAGATGCGCCACAAACTGCAACACTTTGTCGCCCTGCAGATGGCCGTAGCAGTCGTTGATGCGCTTGAAGCGGTCGAGATCGCTGACGATAACCGAAACCGGACGGCTGGCTTTACAGGCACCGAGTGCCTGGTTTAGCGAGTCGTAAAAATAGCTGCGATTGTAGAGGCGGGTCAGAGGATCGCGAATCGAGTTTTGATACGACTGTTGATATTTCAAATGCGAGTCGCGATAGAGTCTAAAGACATCATAAAGCAGAACAAAAATAATCAATAACGTCGCAACAGTTTCAAATAAGCGCGCTCGATACCAGGAAATATCCTCCGCGTGTCCGCCTGCTAATAGCATCGCGAGCGTCACGATATAACAGACACATAAAAAATTACCGCCCACCCAAAAAATATTGCGTACGCGGGTAATAACCATTAGCGTTGCTAATGTCACCACCCAAAGAATAATCAAGACGATATTTATTGCATGGCTCCAGAGAACCATAAATTGATGGGTTTCATTATCCACCAGGTCTAACGACATTAATGATGAGTGGCTGGAGCTAAGCCAGGCCAACAGCACCATGCCCACCATAAACAGAAATGTACCGGCAACAATGGCGATATGCGCCGCACGTGAAAGCGGATTATCCCTGACGATATACAGCAGGGCCGACGCAATCATCAGCACCGCCATTAACAGATGGCGGTACATAAAGAAGATCATCGTATCGTTATAGTCCACGACGTTGAGCTGGTAGAGATCAAGCCAGGCCGGGAAACTGGTAAGCGTACCCACCATCAGCATGGCTGAACCGGCAAAGGCAAAAGCGATAGCAATCAGGTACAACCGTCTTCTGTCACACCAGTATTTCATGGCCATAAAGCAGGCAATAAACAGATGGAATACCAGTAAAAAAATGGTGAGTGTAGGGAATAAAAGCGGTGAGAAAGAGGGAACCCATTCGACCAGTTTTAAAAATAAAATTTGTAATATTCCAATGACGACAATGCACCCTAAACAGAATGGAATATAGGGCTTTTTCACGTACCGGGAGATCGCAAGCATAAGTATGTTTCAACGAAAATAATAAATAAAAAGTTAATTGAGATTAGCCTAATGCAAAAGAGAGGAGAATACTTTGCGCAGGAACAAGATACGGCGTGGTTAATTATTCATTGCCTGAATAAATTTTGTAAAACTATTTATTATAATGATGCTATTTGTAAAAGGATGCGGCCTGGCAGCCACATCCTTTTTATGAATTAACGCGGAGAAACGGTAACCTGGCTACCGTTGCTTGCCAGCACGACGCGCTGACCTGCAGAGAAGCGGGTGCTGCCCTGTTTCTGCACAACCATAATGGTGCTGCCGTCGTCTTTACGAATTTCCAGCTCTACGCCCTGGGTTTTATTCATCGCACCCTGAACGCCCTGGCCTGCTACGCCACCCGCAACGGCACCTGCCGCAGTCGCCAGAGAACGGCCTGTACCACCGCCTACGGTGTTGCCCAGGAAGCCACCCAGAACCGCACCGCCGATGGCACCCATGACGTTGTTCTCGTCACCACCCTGAATTTGAACAGGACGTGCGTTAACAATCGTACCGTAAGTCACGTTCTGAACCTGTTTCGCTTCAGAAGCGCTATAAACGTCGCCAGAAAGTGAACTGTCATTCACACAGCCAGCCAGAGTTAAACCAATCAGCGAAACGCCCAGTACACGTAAAATCATTTGAATCTCCTGTTCACCAAAAACGCCCAATCCGGGCATCCGTTATGGCTAAATTATATGGCATAAAGGGCCATCGTTCATATCTTTGCACTAACAATCGGAAAATTGTACTTGAATTTGACTTAACGAGAGATAAACAAAATTTCGACGCGTTACCTCACTGAGAGTGTTAAAAAATATTATCGCCTGATGGCAAAGCGGGGCTGTTTATGGTTGAGTGGTTATCCTTAGCCCACGCAACGTAAGGAAAGCGCATGAAATCGGGTCGCTATATTGGTGTGATGTCTGGCACCAGTCTGGATGGGGTAGATGTCGTTCTGGCCGCCATAGACGAAAACATGGTGGCACAACAGGCAAGTCTGACCTGGCCTATCCCTGTTTCGCTGAAAGAGGAGATCCTGAGCATCTGCCAGGGGCAACAGCTGACGCTTTCGCAGCTTGGACAGCTTGATGTCAGGCTGGGGGCGCTGTTTGCCGATGCGGTGCTTGCGCTGATGCATAAAGAGAATCTCCGGCCGCAGGATGTGGTCGCGATTGGCTGTCACGGGCAGACCGTCTGGCACGAACCCACTGGCGATGCGCCGCATACCCTGCAAATTGGCGATAATAATCAGATTGTGGCAAAAACGGGCGTCACGGTCGTGGGTGATTTCCGGCGTCGCGACATCGCGCTGGGCGGGCAAGGTGCGCCGCTGGTGCCGGCCTTCCACCAGGCGTTGCTGGGGCACTCGTCAGAGCGCCGTATGGTGCTTAACATTGGCGGTATTGCCAACCTGTCGATGCTGATCCCGGGCCAGCCGGTACGGGGATATGATACTGGCCCGGGTAACATGCTTATGGATGCCTGGATCTGGCGTCAGTGCGGTAAACCGTATGATAAAGACGCGGAGTGGGCGAGCGAAGGCAAAGTCATTATCCCGCTGCTGCAGTCCATGCTTAGCGATCCCTGGTTTGCCCTGCCGGCACCAAAAAGCACGGGACGCGAGTATTTTAACTATGGCTGGCTTGAACGTCAGCTGGCTCGGTTCCCGGCGCTGGCACCGCAGGATGTTCAGGCGACGCTGGCCGAGCTCACGGCGGTCTCCATATCAGAACAGGTACTTTTGAGCGGTGGCTGCGAACGTCTGCTGGTCTGCGGGGGCGGAAGCCGCAACCCGCTGGTGATGGCGCGCCTTGCCGGCTTGTTGCCGGGCACCGAAGTGACAACCACCGATGAAGCCGGCATCAGCGGAGACGACATGGAAGCACTGGCCTTCGCCTGGCTTGCCTGGCGCACCGTTGCCGGGCTGCCGGGGAATTTGCCCTCAGTCACCGGCGCACGCGAAGCCAGCGTTCTCGGTGCCATTTTCCCGGCCAATCCCCGCCATAATCAGAGTTAACTGAAATTCAGCGCAGCGCGTCGCCGGTAAAATAAAAGGGAACAGGAGGGCCCATTAGCCCTCCAGGACCAGGATAGTCTTCGGAATACGCTCATGAAAAAACTTCTTCTTATTGCTGTACCTGTCTTGCTGTCAGGCTGCAGCGTCTATAACCAGCTCGTTGAGCGCATGCAGACCGACACGCTGGAATATCGCTGTGATGAAAAGCCGCTGACCGTCAAGCTTAATAACCCACGCCAGGAAGCCAGCTTTGTCTATGACAATAAATTGCTGACGCTCAAGCAGGGGATCTCCGCCTCCGGAGCGCGCTACAGCGACGGTATTTACGTCTTCTGGTCGAAAGGTGACAGCGCCACCGTCTACAAACGAGACCGCATTGTGCTGAACAATTGCCAGCTCGAAAATCCGAAGCGTTGAGATTTTCACAGGGGCGGCGCACAATAGCGCCACCCAATCTCAACGTCACCTAATGCCATGTCTGATAACGACGAACTGCAGCAAATTGCGCATCTGCGCCGTGAATACACCAAAGGCGGCCTGCGTCGCCAGGATCTTCCCGCTGAACCTCTGGTGCTTTTTGAACGCTGGCTGAAACAGGCCTGCGAAGCAAAACTGGCCGACCCAACGGCCATGGTGGTTGCCACGGTGGACGAAAATGGTCAACCGTATCAACGTATCGTGCTGCTTAAGCATTATGACGAGAAAGGGCTGGTGTTTTACACCAACCTGGGCAGCCGCAAAGCACACCATTTAGAGAACAATCCCCGAATCAGTCTCCTGTTCCCCTGGCATATGCTGGAACGCCAGGTCATGGTCACAGGCAAAGCGGAGCGCCTTTCCACACTGGAAGTGGTGAAGTACTTCCACAGCCGCCCGCGTGACAGCCAGATTGGCGCCTGGGTCTCAAAACAGTCCAGCCGAATTTCTGCCCGCGGCGTGCTGGAAAGCAAATTCCTTGAACTGAAGCAGAAATTCCAGCAGGGCGAAATTCCACTGCCCAGCTTCTGGGGCGGTTTCCGCATCCCGATCGAGCAGATTGAGTTCTGGCAGGGGGGCGAACATCGCCTGCACGACCGCTTTTTATACCAGCGCGACAACGGCGGCTGGAAAATCGACAGGCTGGCACCGTAATCCCCGAAATTTGTTGATTTAAGCGCTAGCGCACGCCGCGCTTGCGCTTTATTCTATGGTCCTTTCGCATCAGGCGAAAAGTCGTGTACCGGCAAAGGTGCAGTCGTTTATACATGGAGAATTTGATGGCAAGCAGTAACTTGATTAAACAATTGCAAGAGCGGGGCCTTGTGGCCCAGGTGACGGACGAGGAAGCGTTAGCAGAGCGACTGGCGCAAGGCCCGATCGCGCTCTATTGCGGCTTTGATCCCACCGCTGACAGCTTGCATTTGGGGCATCTTGTTCCATTGTTATGCCTGAAACGCTTCCAGATGGCAGGCCATAAGCCTGTGGCCCTGGTGGGCGGCGCGACCGGTCTGATCGGCGACCCAAGCTTTAAAGCCGCTGAGCGTAAACTGAACACCGAAGACACCGTGCAGGAGTGGGTGGATAAGATCCGCAAACAGGTTGCACCGTTCCTCGACTTCAACTGTGGTGATAACGCCGCGATTGCCGCCAATAACTACGACTGGTTTGGTAGCATGAACGTGCTGACCTTCCTGCGTGACATCGGCAAGCACTTCTCTGTTAACCAGATGATTAACAAAGAAGCGGTAAAACAGCGCCTGAACCGTGACGATCAAGGTATCTCCTTTACTGAATTCTCTTATAACCTGCTGCAGGGCTACGACTTCGCCTGTCTGAACAAACTGCACGGCGTCTGCCTGCAGATTGGCGGTTCTGACCAGTGGGGTAACATTACTTCCGGTATCGATCTGACACGTCGCCTGCATCAAAACCAGGTGTTTGGTCTGACCGTTCCGCTGATCACCAAAGCCGACGGGACTAAATTCGGTAAAACCGAAGGCGGTGCGGTATGGCTCGATCCGAAGAAAACCAGCCCGTACAAATTCTATCAATTCTGGATCAACACCGCGGACGCCGATGTTTACCGCTTCCTGAAGTTCTTCACCTTCATGGACATTGAAACCATCAACGCCCTGGAAGAAGAAGATAAAAACAGCGGTAAAGCACCACGCGCGCAGTATGTGCTGGCGGATGAAGTGACCAAACTGGTTCACGGTGAAGAAGGTCTGGCTGCGGCGAAACGCATTACCGCAAGCCTGTTCAACGGTACGCTGAGCGATTTGAGCGAAGCTGACTTCGAGCAGCTGGCGCAGGATGGCGTACCGATGGTTGAGATGGAGAAAGGGGCTGACCTGATGCAGGCGCTGGTGGACTCTGAGCTGCAGCCGTCTCGTGGGCAGGCGCGTAAAACCATTGCGTCTAACGCCATCACCATCAACGGTGAAAAACAGGCTGACCCGGAATACACCTTCGCCGACAGCGATCGCCTGTATGGCCGCTACACGCTGCTGCGTCGCGGCAAGAAAAATTACTGTCTGGTCTGCTGGAAATAAATAAAAATCTCCAGGGGCGTGGGAAACCACGCCCTTTTTGTTTTTTCAGGGTTTGGTAAGCATAAAATGAAGAACATCCTCGCCATTCAGTCCCACGTTGTTTTTGGACATGCTGGCAATAGCGCGGCGGAATTCCCGATGCGCCGCCTCGGGGCTAACGTCTGGCCCCTCAATACCGTACAGTTCTCAAACCATACACAATACGGCAAATGGACCGGCTGCGTGATGCCGCCTTCGCATCTCACGGAGATCGTGCAGGGCATTGCCGATATCGACCAGCTCAAACGCTGTGACGCGGTTCTGAGTGGTTACCTGGGCTCCGCAGAGCAGGGGGAGCATATCCTCGGCATCGTTCGCCAGGTGAAAGCAGCCAATCCCGCAGCAAAGTACTTCTGCGACCCGGTGATGGGGCATCCGGAAAAAGGCTGCATTGTGGCGCCTGGCGTGGCTGAATTCCATGTTCGCCATGCGTTACCTGCCAGCGATATCATCGCGCCCAACCTGATTGAGCTGGAGATCCTTTGCGAGCATCCGGTTAACAGCGTAGCAGAGGCGGTAAGCGCGTCTCGTGAACTGATAGCCCAGGGGCCTGAGATTGTGCTGGTGAAACATCTCGCCCGTGCAGGGCTGAGCAGAGACCGCTTTGAGATGCTGCTGGTGACCAAAGACGAAGCCTGGCACATCAGCCGTCCCCTGGTAGATTTTGGCCTGCGTCAGCCAGTTGGCGTGGGAGATGTGACCAGCGGATTGTTGCTGGTGAAACTGCTACAGGGGGCGACGCTGCGCGAAGCGCTTGAGCATGTGACTGCAGCGGTGTACGAAATTATGATTGCGACGAAAGAGATGCAGGAATACGAACTGCAGGTGGTCGCAGCACAGGATCGTATTGCGCAGCCGGAGCACTATTTCAGCGCGACACAGCTTTAGACACCGCCCGGCGGCGCTGCGCTTGCACGGGCCTACGGAATTTGTAGGCCGGGTAAGCGTCAGCGCCACCCGGCAACGCAGGCCGCTCGGTTAATTCAATCCTTCCGCTTTCAGCGCCGCGGCCACCGCAGGGCGCTCCGCCATACGCGTCATATATGCTGCGATATGGTCTAACCCGTCCAGATTCAGCTTCACCGCACGCGCCCAGCGCAGCACGGTAAAGAGATACGCATCGGCAATGGTGAAGCGTGCCCCGCAGATATACTGGTCGTCCTTTAATGACTCATTGACGTACTGCAGCTTTTTCTCCAGCAGGGCGCGAACGGTCGGTTTGTACTCTTCCGGCGTATCCGGGCGGAACAAAGGCGTAAATCCTTTATGCAGTTCGGTTGCAATGTAGTTCAGCCACTCGAGCGTTTTATAGCGTGAAACCGTACTTACCGGGGCCAGCAGCTGGCGATCGGGCACGCTGTCTGCCAGGTACTGCATAATGGCGACGCCTTCTGTCAGCAGGGTACCGTCATCCAGAAGCAGGGCCGGAACTTGTCCCTTCGGGTTAATCGCAAAAAAATCGTCGCCGTTTTCCAGGCGCTTTTTCATCAGGTCAACGCCGTCCAGCGTGAAATCTTTGCCGCTCTCGCGCAGGGTAATATGGGAAGCAAGAGAGCACGCGCCCGGTTTGTAGAACAGTTTCATCGGTAACTCCTTTTTGCTGAGGTTTCAGCTATGTTAGTGCGCAAGCAAACAAAAAAAAAGCCGCTAATAAATTAGCGGCTCATCGTTTCTCAATAACGTTACGCGGTAGCGGTTTCGGTCGCTTTCGTCGCTTTGTCGTCGTCCTGAGTCATACGGTTCAGCTTCGGTGCCGTCAGCAGCATCAGCGCCGCGATAACCGCCGTTGCGATACCAATCTGCAGGAAGACGGTACCGTACACATTCAGTGAAACCAGCGGGTCAGTCACGTTCTCAGGCACCGCCATCAGGTTTGCGATTTTACCTGCGATGATGGCTGCACCGGCAGTGGTCAGGAACCAGCTACCCATGATGAAGCCCATCAGACGCTGTGGCACCAGCTGTGCAACCATCGCCAGACCCAGACCGGAGATCATCAGTTCACCGATAGACTGCAGGGCATAGCTCAGGATCAGCCAGTTAACGGAGACGATACCGGCGTCAGTCGCAAATTTGGTACCCAGTGGCAGCACCAGGAACGCACCAGAGCACAGCACCATACCGATGGCGAACTTGTGCGGCATTGGCAGACGGTCACCCATCTTGTTATAGATAGCCGCCAGAATTGGGCTACCAATCATGATCCAGAACGGGTTCAGCGCCTGATACTGCTCCGGCTCGAACGCGATACCCAGGATGGAGTGCTCAACGTTGCGAATAGCGAAGAAGTTCAGCGAGGTTGGCATCTGGCTGTAGAGCACGAAGAAGATAATCGCTTCCAGCATCAGGATGAAGGCCACAATCATCTTGCGACGGGCCGCACCCTGCATCGCGAAGGCTTCTTTCGCGAAGATGATGACGATACCCAGTGCCACCACGCCCAGAACGGCACGTGCAACACCCTGGTTATGCAGCAACCAGGTGGCGATGGCCGCGAGGATAACAACACCCACGATGGTGGCCAGCAGTTTGCCCATATGCACCGGTTCGAAATCAGGTTTTGAACCGTAGTCCTTAACCCAGCTACGGCAGAACAGGAAGTTCACAACGGTAATCAGCATACCGACAAAGCTCAGCGCAAACGCCACGCTCCAGCCGAATTTTGCGGCGAGCCATGGGGTTGCCAGCATGGAGAAGAATGAACCAATGTTGATGGACATGTAGTACATGGTGAATGCACCGTCCAGACGTGGGTCATCTTTGCTGTAGCAGGTAGAGAGCAGGGAAGACGGGTTCGCTTTGAACAATCCGTTACCAACGGCAATGGTTGCCATACCCATATAGACTACGGCTGCGTCATGACCTGACCAGGCAACCAGACCATAGCCGATTGCCAGAACAATGGCGCCCAGCATAATGACACGCTTCGTACCCAGAACTTTATCACCAAGCCAGCCGCCAATCGCGACCAGACCGTAAACGAGGGCACTGAATGAAGAGAACAGCGTGATGGAATCGGCTTCGGACATACCCAGCTGTTTTACCAGGTAAACCGCCATGATCCCTTGCAGGCCGTAATAACCAAAACGCTCCCATAACTCGATAGAGAAGATGAGATAGAACGCTTTTGGCTGTTTAAAAGCGTTCAAACTCACGCTTTCATCTGTTGGTTTATTGTTTGCAGTTGACACATATACCTCTTTTTTTACATCCCATATTAACGGGGGTGTTCATAGCGTGATGGTCGGAGTCCATCCGCTTTATAGTTATATTGGGAGGAGAAACGGCGGGTAATGTTCACTATCCTGACCCGTCTGGCAATACGTTTGTAATAATCTGTTACATATAACTGAGCCGCTATAATCCTCGGTTTCTGTAAATGTTATTCAGCGTTAAATTTCACACAATGGGTTTTGTTGGTTTTTTTGACTGCGAAAAACCGGCGGAGAGGGTTGTGTGGCGATATGTTCTGCTATTTACCGTTAAATGCAGTCATATAGCCCATATTCTGAAAAATGAGTGGTCTTATCTGCGGCCATTGAAGGATTACATCTTGTCTGGCAAAGGGTTTAGGTGGGATCTGACAACAAAAAATCAACATGAAGTTATCAGAGTGATCGCGATCACAAATGTATAGAAATTTTCGGTAGTGAAAAAACTATTAACCTGTTTGAGCGTTAAATGACCGAACAATTGACAGGGCGTAAGAGAACATAAGCGGACAACTTGCGGCCTGAAGGAAGGTTTTTAGTTAAGCCTTCCTTTAGTAAGGTCTTGATGATGCGAAAGTAAAAGAAATAGCGCCGTTCAGGGATACACTTTTTCTTTATATTCGCAGAGATCTTCAATGATACATGAGCCGCAGCGAGGCTTTCTGGCAATGCAGGTATAACGGCCATGCAGGATAAGCCAGTGATGACAGTCGACTTTGAATTCAGCGGGAACCACTTTTAACAGCTTCTCCTCCACCTGTTCGACATTTTTACCCGGAGCGAAGTTGGTTCGGTTAGCGACACGGAAAATATGGGTATCAACCGCGATGGTCGGCCAGCCAAACGCGGTGTTCAGTACCACATTCGCCGTTTTACGTCCCACACCCGGCAACGCTTCCAGCGCCTCGCGATCTTCCGGCACTTCACCACCGTGACGCTCCAGCAAAATGCGGCAGGTCTTAATGACGTTCTCCGCTTTGCTGTTAAACAGCCCGATGGTTTTGATATAAGACTTCACCCCTTCCACGCCCAGCTCCAGCATGGCTTTCGGGGTATTGGCCACCGGATAGAGCAGGGCGGTGGCCTTATTCACGCTCACGTCAGTGGCCTGAGCCGAAAGCAGCACTGCGATCAGCAGCTCAAACGGCGAAGTGAAATTCAGCTCAGTCGTCGGATGCGGGTTTGCGTCCCGAAGACGGGTGAGGATCGCAATGCGCTTTTCTTTGTTCATGAGGCTTTCCCGGGTATCCCTTCCTGCACGCTGCGCTCAGCCGCGCGGCGCTTACGTTTTTCATCAATCAGGTATTTTATCGCCAGCATCATGCCAAGGCCAATAAACGCACCCGGTGGCAGCATAGCCAGCAGGAACGGCGTATCCGTATGAAACACCTCGATGCGTAAAACTTTAGCCCAGCTTCCCAGCAGCGCGTCTGCGCCGTCGAAGAGGGTACCGTTGCCAAGAATTTCGCGCAGTGAGCCCAGAACGAACATCGCGCAGGTGGCTCCCATTCCGATGGAGAAACCATCCAGGGCCGACATCGCCGGGGTGTTCTTCACGGCAAAGGCTTCTGCACGCCCCACCACGATACAGTTGGTAACGATCAGCGGAATAAAAATCCCCAGGGACTGATACAGACCGAACGCGTAGGCATTAATCAGCATCTGAACGACGCTCACCACTGACGCGATGATCATGACGTAAATCGGAATACGGATTTCCGACGGCGTCCAGCGGCGCAGGGTGGAAATGGAGAGGTTGGTCAGGGTCAGCACCAGCGTGGTGGCAAGCCCCAGCCCCAATGCGTTGGTAGCGGTGGATGTCACCGCCAGCAGCGGGCACAGTCCCAGTAGCTGTACCAGCGCGGAGTTGTTCTTCCACAACCCCTGGACAATGACCTCTTTAACCTGGCTCATGCTCACTCCTCACAGGCCGGAAGATTGTTAATCTGCACAGGCAGCGTTTCTGCATACAACCCGGCACGTTTTACGGCATTCACGACGGCACGCGGCGTAATGGTGGCCCCGGTGAACTGGTCAAACTCGCCGCCATCTTTCTTGACGGCAAATGCCGGGTCCGCTTCGCCGTGGATCACCTTACCGGCAAAATGCAAAATCCAGTCGCTCAGGCGTGTCTCAATTTTATCCCCAAGGCCCGGCGTTTCGTGGTGTTGAGTCACGCGGGTACCCAACACGGTACCGGAAAAATCGGTACCCACAAGGAGCTGAATGGCACCGGAATACCCGTCTGGTGCCGTGGCCTCCATCACCACCCCCACCGCGTTATCGCCTCTACGGGCGATATAGAGACGATGCGGGCCTTTACCTAACTGCGGCGCCTGTACCACGAAACAGCTTTTCTGCAGGTCATTATCGTAAAAATCAGACGGCATCACCTGATCGAACAGCGCGCGTTGCTGCTTCGCGGCCTGTTCATCAATGGTCGTTTTGGTCAGTTCGTTCACCAGTGCCGTCATCCCGGTGAGGACAGCAGCGAAAATGGCCAGCGTGACGCCATGTTTTTGCATTGTTTTCAGCATCGCGAAACCCTTACCGATGGCCGTACACGCGCGGGCGCGTGTAGTAGTCAATGAGCGGAACGGTGATGTTGGCAAGCAGGACGGCGAACGCTACGCCATCCGGGTATCCGCCGAAACTGCGGATCAGCCACACCAGCAGACCGGCCAGCGCACCGAAGATCAGACGACCGCGATTGGTGGTCGAGGCGGTTACCGGATCGGTCAGAATAAAGAACGCGCCCAGCATGGTGGCACCAGAGAGCAGATGCATCTGCGGGCTCGCCAGGGATTCAGGGGAGAAGAGCCAGCCCAGCGTGGAGCAGACCGCGAGCGTGACCAGAAAGCTCACCGGAATATGCCAGCGGATCGCTTTCTGCTGCAGCAGGAACAGGCCGCCCAACAGATATGCCAGGTTAACCCACTGCCAGCCTGCACCGGCCAGCACGCCGCTGTAGATGGCTGATTGCATGATCTGCTCAACGCTGTGCCCGGCACGCAGGGACGTTTTAAACGTATCGAGCGGTGTGGCCTGGCTGACACCATCCACGCCCATACGCAACGCATTCATATCGGCACCGGACGCCGTATGGCCGGAAAAGATCACCTGAAGGGCATCCATAAAACCCGGCACCGTGGCGGCGATATCGTGCGGCGGCAGCCAGCTGGTCATTTGTACCGGGAAGGAGATAAGCAGTACCACGTAGCCGACCATCGCCGGGTTAAAGGGATTGTGGCCCAGCCCACCGTACAGCTGTTTGGCAATAATCACCGCAAACACCGTACCGAGCACGATCATCCACCACGGCGCAAACGGCGGAATACTGATGGCCAGCAGCAGGCCCGTCAGCAGAGCGGAGTTATCGCTGAGAATACGGGAGATGTTCATCTTACGCAGCTTCAGCACCAGCGCTTCGGCCGCTACGGCGCTGGCACAGCCCAGTGCTAACTGGAACAGGGTTCCCCAGCCGAAAAACCAGAACTGAACGGCAATACCCGGCAGCGCGGCCAGGCAGACCAGCATCATAATGCGCGACGTCTGGCGCTGGTTATGGGTGTAAGGGGAACTTGCGATTCTGAAAACCATTTAATCCTCGTTAACTGCTTGCTGTGCGGCTTTCTTCGCCTGAACGCGTGCAATCGCGGCGGCGACGGCGGCTTTGCGTGGATCGTCGTTCGCGGCAGGCTGTTGTACTTCCTGCTGAGCCGCTTTCCGCGCTTTGGCGCGGGCGATGGCTGCTTCGACAGCCGCTTTGCGCGGATCGACTGGTGCCTCTTCTGCAGCTGGTTGTGGTTGCTGCGCCGCTTTCCGTGCTTTGGCGCGGACGATGGCCGCTTCGACAGCCGCTTTACGCGGATCGACCGGCGCCTCTTCTGTGGCCGGTTGCGGTTGCTGCGCCGCTTTACGCGCTTTAGCGCGGGCTATCGCGGCTTCAACGGCGGCTTTGCGCGGGTCTGTGGCCTCTTGCTCAACGACCACCTGCTGCTCTCCCGCTTTCCGTGCTTTGGCGCGGGCGATGGCCGCTTCAACGGCCGCTTTACGCGGATCGACACGGGTTTCTTCCGGTTGCCCAGTTTGCGCTTTTTCCGCCTGACGCGCGCGCGCCGCGGCCTTACGCGCTTCACGTGCGGCAATGGCTTCGCTGTTATCTGGCTTCTCACCGGCGGAGATCACCACAGGTTGCGCTGCGGTCGCTTTTTTCTCGCGCACGCGAGCCAGCGCCGCGTTAATGGCATCCTGATCTTTCTCGCCTGGCTGAACGGCAGCCTGCTTATGACGCTCCTGACGGGCCAGTTTTTCACGCTCCAGACGAGCCTGGCGGGCTTCAAAGCGGGCTTTCGCTTCGGCAGCGCGTTTTTCTTCCATCGAGATGGCATAAATCTCGGCCTTCTCCTGACGGAAGTACTGCACCAGCGGAATGTTGCTAGGGCAGACCCAGGCGCACGCGCCGCATTCGATGCAGTCAGCCAGATTATGCGCTTGCGCTTTATCGTGCAGCTGACCTTTGCTGTACCAGTACAACTGCTGTGGAAGCAGATCGGCCGGGCAGGCATCGGCACAGGCGCTGCAGCGGATGCAGCCTTTCTCTTCCTGCTCTTCACCCATTTCGGTGGGGGAGGGGGCGAGCAGGCAGTTAGTGATTTTTACGACCGGAACGTCCAGCCACGGCAGGGTAAAGCCCATCAATGGGCCGCCCATGATCACCATCTGATCGCTGCCGGGACAGAATCCGGCCTGCTCCAGAAGATGACGAACTGGCGTGCCCAGACGCGCCCAGACGTTCCCCGGACGAGACACTGACTCGCCCGTCAGCGTCACCACGCGTTCGGTCAGGGGTTCACCGTCAATCACCGCGCGTTTCACGGCGTAGGCGGTACCCACGTTTTGCATCAGCACGCCAATATCCGACGAGCGGCCGCCGTGGGGAACCTGTTTTCCGGTGAGTATTTGCGTCAGCTGTTTTGCCCCGCCCGACGGGTACTTGGTCGGAATGACGCGCAGGCTGATATCGTGGCTACCGGCGAGCACCGCGCGCAGCATGGAAATGGCCTGCGGTTTGTTATCCTCAATGCCAATCAGCACTTCACGGGGTTGCAGCACATGGGCGAGGATACGGATCCCCTCCACGACCTGCGCGGCGCAGTCCTGCATCAGGCGGTCATCGGCGGTGATATAGGGTTCGCATTCGGCGGCGTTAATAATCAGGGTCTGAATTTTATCGCCGCCACCGCGCAGTTTGACGCCGGTCGGGAACCCTGCGCCACCCAGCCCGGCAACGCCGAACTGATGAATACGGTCGATAAGCGCTTCCCGGCTGCGGGCGCGGTAGTCGCTCCAGCCATCACGTTCGATCCAGCGGTCTTCGCCGTCGGCTTCAATAATGACGCTCAGTTCGGAGAGGGCTGACGGATGTGCAACGGTGTGAGGGGTAATCGCCACCACTTTACCGGATGTCGGGGCGTGGATCGGCAGCATACGCCCACGACCAAAGGTCAAGGGCTGGCCGCGAAGGACGGTATCGCCTTCTTTAACGCACAACTCACCCTCAGCGCCAATGTGCTGCTTCAGCGGCATGACGAAACGGGTCGCCAGCGGAATTTGACGCAGCGGCGTGCCGCTGGACTGGGTTTTCATCTCTGGCGGATGGATCCCGCCGTCAAAGTCCCAAATCTTCTCTTTTCTGAAAGCAGAAAATAACTTAAGCATGTTGTTCCACAGGAATATTGCGAACCGGAATGGTTTGAAGATCCCACTTCCAGCTTTCGGTAGTCGTTTCAACCGGGCGCAACTCAATACATTGCGTCGGGCAGGGTGCCACGCAGAGGTTACAGCCGGTGCACAGATCCGCCACAACGGTGTGCATGGCGCGGGTGGCTCCAACAATGGCGTCGACAGGGCATGCCTGAATACACTTGGTGCAGCCAATGCAGTTCGCTTCGTCAATCACCGCGAGGGCACGCACGGGCTCCTGCACCTGAGCATCGCCATCAATGGGCTGCGGGTCGACATTTAGCAGCGCTGCAATTTTCAGCATTACCGCTTCGCCACCTGGCGCACAGCGGTTGATTTTCTCACCCTGAATACCCACGGCTTCTGCATAGGGACGACAGCCAGGATAGCCGCACTGCCCACACTGGCTTTGCGGCAAAAGCTCATCGATTTTTTCAACAACAGGATCGTCCTCTACCGCGAATCGGCGGGAGGCGTAACCCAGAATCAGGCCAAACACCAACCCCAGCACGCTGATGGAGGCGATGGCAATCCAGATGGTATTCATTACAACTTCACCAGACCACTAAAGCCCATAAAGGCCAGAGACATTAAACCTGCGGTCACCAGCGCAATCGCGTTTCCGCGAAAGGGCGCAGGGATATCCGCTGCGGCGAGGCGCTCACGAATAGAGGCAAACAGCACCATCACCAGCGAGAAACCGACGGCGGCAGAAAAACCGTACAGCGCCGACTGCATGAAATTATGCCCGAGATTAATGTTCAACAGCGCTACGCCAAGAACGGCACAGTTGGTGGTGATCAACGGCAGAAAGATACCCAGCAGACGATAGAGCGCCGGACTGGTTTTACGCACCACCATTTCGGTAAATTGCACCACTACGGCAATGACCAGAATAAAGGCCAGCGTACGGAGATAGACTAAACCCAGCGGGATGAGGATCCAGGTATCAATCAACCAGGCGCAGATGGACGCCATCGTCATCACGAAGGTGGTTGCCAGCCCCATGCCCATTGCCGTTTCCAGCTTTTTGGACACGCCCATAAACGGACACAGGCCAAGGAACTTCACCAGAACGAAGTTGTTAACCAGCACTGTGCCGACAAAGAGCAATAAGTAATCGGTCATTATTCAGCCTGAAATAAAAAAGCCGCCTATTATCGGATAAACCACAACAGGCGACAACAGGTTATCTGTAAGGTTATTACGGATTCACGAAGGTGTTCTTCACCCGCGTCGAACGCTTGAAATAGGGCACCAGAAGCGCCGCCGCCAGTAACGGGAAAAGCAGCTGACGAACGGCCAGAGCGTCCGAAACCGGTGAAAAAGCAAAAGCTTTCACCGCCAGCAGTACGGAAACGAGCAGCCAGATGATGTAGTGCTTAGGCACATTTTTGCGGCGTTTAAAGAACGCAATGGTTAGCCACAGCGTGTAGTACCACATGCCTATGGCGAAGACGAACGACACGAACCACAGCGTAATATTCAGCACACTTTGCGACATCAGGGTCTGGATTGCATGAGGGGTAACCAGCGCGGTGGTATAAAGCAGCAGCGCAAGTGATGCGCTTAATAAGGCAACCAGCAGCCATGCCAGTGGGGCGATTAACCAGCCTCCAATTCTTTCTCCAGGCGTTGCGGTCATGAACTCTCCCATAAATCTGCGCGAAATGTTGTACAGCCAGTTTGCAGGGCGGAGAGTATATAACATTTCGCGCGGATGGCTACTTTCTTATAAAACGTAACGCCATACGGACTTAGGCACTTCGCCAACGTTAAACAAACGGCCACCGGAGACCAACTCCGCACGACGATGATCCGCTGCACGATACATATTGATGATGTCCTGATTATCCGACAGCGTGTAGTTCAGGTGGTCAAACAGTTTTTCCAGGCTCTCAAGGGAATTGATCTTGCGAAATTTTAATAAATAGTCCTGAACTGTCATATTAATAAGTTTCCATATAAAAGTGAGTCATACCCGTTAAGGTAATTCGTTTGAATAATAAACGGATTAATAAAGACGTAAACTGCCCACTCAGGTAACGCGACTAAATTAGGAGTTTTCTTTGCGAAAGATTCAGGCATCTGATGATGCCTGGAAGAGAAGGTTAACCGTGTTCACCAGGAGTGGCAATAAGTAACTGACATATTATGTCACTCTTTATTACCGTAACCGGTTACTTAGGTTGGGCGACAGTGACAGGCTCCGGCGGTTGGTAGTTATCGATGTGGCTGGCAACGCCAAGCAAAATGACCGATACCCCAAGAACAATCCATCCCGCTAATTCAATGATTCGATTAATAATTGACGTCATAATTCGTGTTTGTAATTTATCCATAAATACCGGTTGCAAATGTTACAGCGCCAGGGGGGAGACAGCAAGTGCTTTGGGAACGGTTCCCTTAAGCACAATCAGCGGGTTAACCCCATATAACAAAAACAAGCGGAGCAGGATGCTATTTTAAGTCATATGGCACATGCTTAATCTGTCATGAGGCCAGGTTAGCCAGTGTGAAATAAGAACATCACAGGAGAGGGCAACACTATGAGTGATAGCATCCGTGTCGGGCTTATTGGTTACGGGTATGCGAGCAAAACATTCCATGCGCCGTTAATTGCCGGTACGCCAGGAATGGCGCTGGCGGCGGTGTCGAGCAGCGATGCCACCAAGGTACATGCCGACTGGCCCACCGTTCCGGTTGTCTCTGAGCCTAAGCACCTTTTCAACGATCCGAATATCGATTTAATTGTGATCCCCACGCCGAATGATACCCATTTCCCGCTGGCGAAGGCAGCGCTGGAAGCCGGTAAGCATGTCGTCGTCGATAAACCCTTTACCGTGACGTTGTCTCAGGCACGCGAGCTGGACGCGCTGGCGAAAAGCCTTGGCAGACTGCTGTCGGTGTTTCATAACCGCCGCTGGGACAGCGATTTTCTCACGGTAAAAGCGCTGCTCAGCGAGGGAACGCTCGGGGAGATAACCTTCTTTGAATCGCATTTTGATCGTTTCCGGCCGCAGGTGCGAAACCGCTGGCGTGAGCAAGCCGGGCCAGGCAGCGGCATCTGGTACGATTTAGCCCCACACCTGCTCGACCAGGCCGTGAATCTGTTTGGCCTGCCGGTGAGTATGACGGTTGATCTGGCCCAGCTCAGACCCGGCGCGCAAACGACCGATTATTTTCATGCCATCCTGAGCTACCCGCAACGGCGGATAGTGCTGCACGGAACGATGGTTGCGGCTGCGGAATCTGCGCGCTATATCATCCATGGTACGCGCGGGAGCTATGTAAAGTTTGGTCTGGATCCGCAGGAAGACCGGCTGAAAAACGGCGAGCGTTTGCCTCAGGAAGACTGGGGATATGATATGCGAGACGGGGTGGTGACCAAAGCGGAGGGGGAGACGCTGGTGGAAGAAACCTTGCTGACGAGCCCGGGGAACTACCCGGCATATTATGCGGCCGTGCGTGATGCGCTGAACGGCACGGGGGAAAACCCGGTACCAGCCAGCCAGGCGATTCAGATTATGGAGTTGATTGAACTGGGCATTGAATCTGCCAAACATCGCGCCACGCTCTGTCTGGCATAAGTGTTGTTTGCCGGGTAGGGCGTAGCCGCCACCCGGCAAAGGGGTTACGCGTTTGCCACCTTATCCCGAAGCGCCTGCTTCTCTTCCGGCGTGAGGAAGGCCATCTCCAGCCCATTAATCTGCGCCTGGCGGATCTGTTCGCGGCTCAGGCCCGCCTGCGGTGCGGCGACAGTGTACTCGTGGATAATGTCCACGCCCTGTACCGCCGGGTCATCGGTATTCAGCGAGGCCAGCACGCCGTGCTCAAGGAAGATTTTTAGCGGGTGCTTATCCAGCGCGGGCACGGTGCTGGTCTGAATATTGGAGGTCAGGCAGGATTCAATCCCGATACGTTGCTCGGCCAGGAAGTCCATCAGGGCGCGATCTTCCACCGCTTTTACACCGTGTCCGATACGCTCGGCACCCAGTTCACGGATGGCCTGCCAGATGCTCTCCGGCCCCGCCGCTTCACCGGCGTGAACGGTTACATGCCAGCCGGCATCACGTGCGCGGTTGAAATGTGACAGGAACAGGCTGCCCGGGAAGCCCAGTTCATCCCCGGCCAGGTCGACTGCGATGATCGCGTCACGATGCGCCAGCAGCGCTTCCAGTTCCTGCAGACAGGCCGCTTCGCCGAAGGTACGGCTCATGATGCCAATCAAACGGGCCTGTACATCGAAGGCTTTGCACCCTTCACGGACACCTTCAATAACGGCTTCAACCACGCCTGCAACGGGCAGGCTGTGGGTCATCGCCATATAGCCTGGCGAAAAGCGCAGTTCGACATAATGCAGGCCGTTACGGGCGGCATCTTCGATATTCTCAAAAGCGACACGGCGACAGGCATCCAGTGAGGCCAGCATCTTTACGCCCCAGTCGAGTTTGCTCAAAAAACTGACCAGATCCGGTTCATTAGAGGTGACCTGAACGTGCGGGATCAGGGTTTCAAGCGATTGAGCTGGGAGCGTTAAATTGTACTGGCGGCCAAGATCGAGGATGGTTTGGGCACGAATGTTACCGTCAAGGTGACGATGAATATCTGTTAAAGGCAGGCGTGTATCAATCATGGTCGCACTCTTTTCTGGTTAAAGTGCGCCACATTATAAAAACAAAACGAGGTAAAAAGCTATTTGCGCAAGGGAATATTCCGTTGCGCAAACAAACTACAGGAGCGTGTTGATACCCGCAATCAGCCGCTGCACCCCTTGTTCCAGCTTGCTGCGCGGGCAGCCGGCATTCAGGCGGATAAAACCGATGCCTTCGTTTCCGTAGGTATATCCCGGCATGATGGCGACTTTTTGCTGCTCAATTAGTACGTTTTGCAGGGCGCGATCGTCAATATGTAACGGGCGCAGGTCAATCCAGGCGAGATAGGTCGCCTCGGGTGGCGTCCAGTTTAGTACCGGAAAAGCGCTGTTCATTTCACGTGCGATAAATTTCAGGTTCTCTTCCAGATAGTCGCGCAGCGCGGCAAGCCACGGCTCACCCTGCTGATAGGCAGCAATATGCGCCGTCAGTGCCAGCACGGAGGGAGAGGAGAGGCCGTCACGGCCTTTTAGCGCGCTCAGATACGCATTACGGCTCTCCTCATCGCCTATTAACCCATATGCGCCGGTCAGTGCCGGGATATTAAAGCTCTTGGAGCCTGAGGTCAGCAGTGCCCATTTACCGCGCGCGACCCTGTTCCATGGCGTGTGGCGATGTTCTCCCCATACCATGTCCATATGAATTTCATCGCTTATCACCGCCACGTCATAGCGCGCGCACAGTTCAGCCATCTGCGCCAGCTCCTCCTGCGTCCAGACCTTGCCGGTCGGGTTTTGCGGGCTGCACAGCAGCAATATTTTGTTTTCCGGTTTCGCCAGGGCGGCCTCAAGCGCGGCCATATTTCCCTGCCAGCCCGTCGCCTGTTTCTCCATCGTCACTGGCACTACGTGGCGCGCATTGCCTTCAATGGCTTTATAAAACGCGTCATAAGCCGGGGTATGCACCACCACACCGTCTCCCGGCATCGACCACAGGCGAATCAGCTCAGAGACCATATAGATCACGGAAGGGCCATAAACAACAGTTTCAGTATCAATCCGGCTGTTAAAACGTTGCTGGAACCAGTGCGCCACCGCGGCCAGGAATTCTTCGTTTTTCCAGCGGCTGTAGCCAAACACGCGGTGATCAATACGTTGATGTAGCGCATCGATAATGCAGGGGGCGGTGGCGAAATCCATATCAGAGATCGTAAAGGGCAGCAGGTCGGCGGCACCAAAACGGTCGGCAACATAATCCCACTGTGTACACCAGGTGCCGTGGCGATCGACAACGGTCGAGAAATCAAACATGACGTACATCCTTAAAGTAAAACCCCCTCTGCGTGAGGGGGTGAGGCATCAGGCTTCGACTGTGCGCATCAGGGTGGCCAGCTCATCTTTGACCGACTGCACCTGCGGGCCGATAACCACCTGCAAATTGTGTTGATTCAACTGTACCACGCCGATTGCCCGGTTGGCTTTCAGGGCATTGGTATCCACTTTCGACATATCCGCCACCGACAGACGCAGACGGGTAATGCAGTTATCCAGAGAGGTAATGTTATCCGCACCGCCCAGCGCCGCCAGAATTGCCGGCGTGTTATAACCCGATTTACCCACCGTACCGGCAACGGCCTGTTCCACGCTGGTGGCGGTTTCGGCATCGCGGCCTGGCGTTTTCAGGTTAAAGCGGGTGATGGCGAAGCGGAAGATACCGTAGTACACCACGAACCAGATCGCCGCCACGACCGGCACCAGATACCACTTGGTGGACAAACCATGCAGGATGCCGAACACCACGAAATCAATTACGTTGCCGTCGGTGTTACCGATGGTGACGCCCAGCACCGCCATCACGGTAAAGCCCAGACCGGTTAGCACCGCGTGGATGAGATACAGCACCGGCGCGACAAACAGGAACAGGAATTCGATAGGCTCAGTCGTACCGCCTACAACGCAGGCGATTACCCCGGAAATCAACAGCCCTTTAATTTTGTGACGATTTTCAGGTCGGGCGCAGTGGTACATCGCCAGCGCCGCGCCTGGCAGACCGCCGAGGAAGGCCGGCATTTTACCCTGTGACAGGAAGCGGGTCGCACTCTCAGAGAAGCCATGAGTGGTTGGGCAGCTCAGCTGCGCCTGGAAGATGGTCAGCGCACCGCTTACATCATGACCGCACACTTCCATGGTGCCGCCTGCTTCGGTGAAGCGAATCAGCGCCACCAGAATATGTTGCAGGCCAAACGGCAGCAGCAGACGTTCGCCGGTACCGAAGATCATCGGGCCGAAATCGCCCGCGCCGTTAATGATACGGCCAATACCGTTGATACCGAGCGCAAAGACCGGCCAGATCAGCGGGATAACCAGACCAAACAGCCCCATGACCACGAGAGTAATAATTGGCACGAAGCGGGTACCGCCGAAGAACGCCAGCGCATCGGGGAGGCGGATATTGTGGAAGCGCTCATGCAGCATCCAGATAATGACCCCCGCGATCACCGCGCCGAGGATCCCGGTGTCGATGGATTGAATACCAATCACGCTCTGAATGTTGTTGGCTTTCAGCACCGCAGCATCGGTAGTGGGCAGGATGCCTTTGGCGGTCAGCCAGAAGTTCACCGCAAGGTTCATCACCGCGTAGCCCACAAAACCGGCGAACGCCGCCACGCCTTTATTCTCACGCGCCAGGCCCAGCGGGATGGCGATACAGAACATCACGGGCAGGAAACTGAAGGCAAAGGAGCCGACCTTACTCATCCAGATAAAGATCGCCTGCAGCACAGGGGTACCGAGGAACGGGATCAGCGTAATGACGTCCTTACTGCTGAGCGAGCTGCCGATCCCGAGCATGATCCCGCAGAACGAGAGAAGCGCCACGGGCAGCATAAAGGTTTTACCCAGTTGCTGGAAAAATTCCCACAGCGATATTTTTTGTGCTGTTTTCGCCGTCATAAAACGACTCCTTTATTGTTAAAATCAGTTTGTCTGCTTCAATGCTGCGAGAAGATAAAACGTTTTATCAAAGTTTAGTGCGCGCTGAATCACATTCTCAGCCTTTCACTGGTAGTATAAAGATAACGTATTGATAAAACGTTTTACCGATCTCATTATCAGGGAGTCACGCCAACATATGGCTGTAGCGAAAAAGATCACCATCAACGATGTCGCGCTGGCGGCGGGGGTTTCCGTCAGCACCGTTTCACTGGTCCTGAGTGGAAAAGGGCGCATCTCTCCCGCGACCGGTCAGCGGGTTAACGACGCCGTTGAACAACTGGGTTTTGTGCGTAACCGTCAGGCGTCGGCCCTGCGCGGGGGACAAAGCGGCGTGATTGGCCTGATCGTGCGTGACCTGACTTCACCCTTTTACGCCGAACTGACCGCCGGGTTAACCGAAGCGCTGGAGGCGCAGGGACGAATGGTGTTTCTGCTCCACGGCGGGCGCGAGCCGGACCAGCTTCTTTCCCGGCTCGACATGCTGCTCACCCAGGGCGTTGACGGTGTGATTGTTGCCGGAGCGTCGGGCGTGAGCAGTGAATTATGCGAGCGCGCGGCCGCTAAAGGGGTGCCTCTGGTCTTTGCGTCGCGCGCCAGTTATCTGGATGAAGCCGATACCCTGCGGCCAGATAACATGCAGGCGGCCCAAATGTTGACCGAGCATCTTATTCGTCGCGGACATCAGCGGATTGCCTGGCTCGGCGGAAAAAGCTCGTCGCTGACCCGCGCCGAACGGGTGGGCGGTTATTGCGCGACGCTGATTAAATACGGTTTACCGTTCCACAGCGAGTGGGTGGTAGAGTGTGAATCCAGTCAGAAAAAAGCCGCAGAAGCGATCGGTGCGCTGTTAAGCAGCAGTCCGACGATAAGCGCCGTGATTTGCTATAACGATGTGATTGCGATGGGGGCCTGGTTTGGTCTGATCCGCGCCGGGCGTCAGAGCGGTGAGGGGGGCGTTGAAACCTTCTTCGGCCATCAGGTGGCGTTAGGGGCATTTGCCGACGTTGGCGAAAATGCGCTGGACGATCTGCCTATTGTCTGGGCCACCACGCCCGCACGGGAGATGGGCTACACGCTGGCGGACAGGATCATGCAGCGCATCGAAAAAACAGACGTGCAGGCCGGGCACCAGATTGTGGCGGCGCGTTTGGTAACGGTGAAATAATCCAGAGCACGTTGCGGAGCGTAGGCCAGATAAGGCATCGCCGCCCCCCGGCAATAAAAAACCCCTTATGCGAGGGGTTTTGTCGTTTACTGCTGCGGCGCCGCAGGTTCGGCTGGCGCTGCTGGTTCAGCCGGTTCCGGCATGCCCAGGGCAGGCATACCAAACATGCCGACAAAGTCCTCCAGCGGCATTTTGTCACCGTTGAGCGTCACCTGGCCGTTGGCATACTGCAGGCTGGTGGAAATCGTGTTGTCGTCCACCTTGGTGATACGGAACATCTGGCCCATCGCCGCCAGGCCTTTCACCTGCTGGTTTGCCAGCTTGCCGGCATCGTCATCGCCGTACCCTTCAAGCTTCGCAATCTGAGTCATAAACTCGGTTGCCATGTCCATTGGGATCGTCAGCTTGCTGTCCAGTGACTTCACGCTGCGATCCACTTCCTGCGCCAGCGTTTGCGGTTCGCCCGTTGCGGTTGCCGGATCTTTCAGGAACAGAGACAGGTTAAAGCTGGTTTCGCCTTTGCTGTTTTTCCAGCTCAGCGGAGCGACGGTGATCACCGGTTCACCTTTGAGCAGAATAGGCAGGTTGTTGAACAGCACGGCCATCGCCTGCTGCTGATACACTTCCGGGTTCTGCTGCAGCGCGGCATCGGTCAGCAGCGCCTGGCTCTCTTTGCTGTATTTCTGGCTGAATTCATGCCATGCCTGACCGTCAATATTGCCGATCTTCAGCGAAAGCTTGCCGGTACCCAGGTCCTGATTCTGCACTTTCAGGCTCTTCAGGGTGTAATCCAGCTGAGTATTGATGCTCTTACCGTCTTTGGAGACATCCGATTTACCATCAACGTCCATGCCTTCCAGCACGGCCATCTCTTTACCTTCAATCGCAATGGCAATCTTATCAATCGAGAGTTTCTGATCGCCGATACGCTCTTTGAAGTCGGTCATGCGGCTGTTGCCGTCCGCTTTCAAATTGTTGAAGGTAATCTGAACCTTCTGATCGTATTCGTTAACGGCGTTGATCAGACCGCTTTGCGCTTCCCCTGTCAGGGAGAGCACGTTCCCTTCGCGGTCAGCATCTACGGTGAAGTTGCCACCGCTGAAGGTGACTTTCTCGTTCTCTTTCTCGTAGTTCAGCGCCTTCAGCGCGATATTCGAGCGGGTGTCACCGGCATAGCTGATGCGGGTATCAACCGCGAAAGGTGATTCATTTTTTGCCAGATCGAACAGCGGCTTAGTTAAGTCGTTATTCACCAGCACGGTGTGAACGGACGCCATTGATGGGATCAGGTTAAAGAACTTCAGCTGCGCCAGCGGGAACGGACCGTGACTTACCACCTCATCCAGCACCACCGTCTGGCCCGGCTTCAGCCAGCCATTTTCATTTCCGGCAACGGGCTTCACCACAAGCTGCATATGGCTGGTGAATACCCCGCGCTCATAATTCTGATAGCTCAGCTCTACACCCGCTTCCGGTGCGCCACGCTTAATTTGGCTGTTAGCCTGTGCCACCATCTCAGCCAGACGGCTCTCCAGCTGCTTCCCGGTAAACCAGGATGCTCCCGTCCAGACTACGCCTAACGCTACAATCACGCCTACCGCTACGACCGATTTTTTCATTGCGACTATCCCTAAAATGAAACCAGGCGGTAGAAACCGCCCGGAGATATAAAGCCTGCCACTAGCTTAGCAAGAGTTGTTAAAAAATTCAGTATTGTCTAAAGCTTATTAAATACGCGCGCCAGGCGACCGGTACCGCTCACGCTGACCGGGGACTCATTAGCAGCAACGAATGCTGACTCACCCGGCTTAAGCACCAGACGCTGTTCGCCTTTATGCAGTGTCGCTTCACCCTCAACGCAGAACAGGATCGCCGCGCTCTCCTGCGCGATGGTCGTTTTGGTCTGGCTGAGGTCATGCAGGGAGAAAGCAAAATCGTCAACCGGAATAGGGAAGTCCAGCTCTGCGCCATTTTTGACGGGCTGAGTAAGCAGCTCGGCAGCAGGTTTTGCCACAAACTTCACGTTAGCCACCAGTTCAGGGATGTCGATATATTTCGGCGTCAGACCCGCGCGCAGCACGTTGTCGGAGTTGGCCATTACCTCCAGCGCCACACCCTGCAGATAGGCATGCGGCGTTTCCGCGAACAGGAACATGGCTTCGCCCGGGTTTAGTTTCACCACGTTCAGCAGCAGCGGGGAGAACAGGCCGCTGTCGTCCGGGTAAAACGCAGAAATCAGACGGATGGTGTCCCATGGTTCGCCCTGCTGGCCGTCCAGCGCCGCTTTCAGCACCGCCAGGGCGTGGGATTTCTCGTCGCCCTGCATGTTGAGCAGGCTGGCGAACAGCTGGCTCAGGCTTTCCGCGTTCGGATTTGCCAGGAAATGTGCGATAGCGTTATGCGCTCCTGCGACCGGCTGCAGCAGAGAGATGATCTCGGAGAACTCGCGAAACGCGTTCATCGCCAGGAAAGGGGTCAGCGCAAAGACCAGCTCCGGCTTGTGGTTCGGATCTTTATAGTTACGCTCGGCGGCATCTAACGGGATACCGGCCGCATTCTCTTTTGCAAAGCCAATTTCAGAGGCTTTCTTGTTCGGGTGAACCTGGATGGAGAGAGGTTGATCGGCACACAGCACCTTAAACAGGAACGGCAGCTCGCCAAAACGGTTGGCCACGCTGTTGCCCAGCAGCGTGGCTTTATCGGCATCAATTACGTCGCGCAGCGCGCGCACCTGGCCGCTGGCATCTTCAACTTTTGAGCTGCTCTTCGGGTGGGCGCCCATCCACAGTTCTGCCATCGGCAGGTTGTCCGGGTTCGCGATACCGTAGAGTTCCGTTAACGCAGTTTTACTTCCCCAGGCGTAGTTTTGCACTGAGTTGATGAGTTTTTGCATTATCAAGCCCTGATTCAAATGTGGAATAAACTCCGGGTATTAAAGCAATAAACCACCTGGAAGTAACCTGCGGATGTAAAAAGTCGTACTAGTCTCAGTTTTTGTTAAAAAATTGTGTAGGATAAGCTGACTCGCTTTTAAGCCGGGCAGCGGAACATCTGCCCTGAATAATCAGACCGACGCAGTAAGTGAGAGAACAATGTCGAACAAACCCTTTCATTACCAGGATCCTTTCCCGCTCGGTAAGGATCAGACCGAATATTACCTGTTAACCCGCGATCACGTCTCTGTCTCTGAGTTTGAAGGGCAGGAGATCCTCAAGGTCGATCCGCAGGCGCTGACCTTACTGGCGCAGCACGCCTTCCACGACGCCTCGTTTATGCTCCGTCCTGCGCATCAGCAGCAGGTGGCCGATATTCTCAGCGACCCGGAGGCCAGCGAAAACGATAAGTATGTCGCGCTGCAGTTCCTGCGTAACTCCGATATCGCGGCAAAAGGCATTCTGCCGACCTGCCAGGACACCGGTACGGCCATCATCGTGGGTAAAAAAGGCCAGCGTGTCTGGACCGGTGGCGGCGATGAAGCCGCGCTGGCGCACGGTGTCTACAACACTTACACCGAAGACAACCTGCGCTACTCGCAAAACGCGGCGCTGGATATGTATAAAGAGGTCAACACCGGCACCAACCTGCCTGCGCAAATTGACCTCTACAGCGTGGACGGCGATGAGTACAAATTCCTTTGCATCGCGAAAGGCGGCGGTTCAGCCAACAAAACCTACCTCTACCAGGAAACGAAAGCGCTGCTCACACCGGGCAAGCTGAAGAACTACCTGGTGGAAAAAATGCGTACCCTCGGGACTGCAGCCTGTCCGCCATACCATATCGCCTTTGTCATTGGCGGCACGTCGGCGGAAGCGACGCTGAAAACCGTGAAGCTGGCATCGACTAAATACTACGACGGCCTGCCAACCGAAGGGAACGAACACGGCCAGGCGTTCCGCGATGTTCAGCTTGAGCAGGAGCTGCTGGAAGAAGCGCGTAATCTGGGGCTCGGCGCACAGTTCGGCGGTAAATACTTTGCTCACGACGTGCGTGTGATCCGTCTGCCGCGCCACGGCGCATCCTGCCCGGTGGGTATGGGCGTCTCATGCTCGGCGGATCGTAACATCAAAGCGAAGATCAACCGTGAAGGCGTGTGGATCGAAAAACTGGAGAACAATCCGGGTAAGTACATTCCGGAAGCGCTGCGTAAAGCCGGTGAAGGTGAAGCGGTTCGCGTTGATCTGAACCGCCCGATGAAAGAGATTCTGGCGCAGCTGTCTCAGTACCCGGTCTCGACGCGTCTCTCCCTGAACGGCACGATCATCGTCGGCCGCGACATCGCCCATGCGAAGCTGAAAGAGCGCCTGGACAACGGCGAAGGGTTGCCGCAGTACATCAAAGATCATCCGATCTACTACGCGGGCCCGGCGAAAACGCCAGAGGGTTATGCCTCCGGCTCATTAGGCCCAACCACCGCAGGCCGCATGGACTCCTATGTTGACCAGCTCCAGGCCAACGGCGGCAGCATGATCATGTTGGCGAAAGGCAACCGCAGCCAGCAGGTGACGGATGCGTGCCACAAGCACGGCGGGTTCTACCTCGGCAGTATCGGTGGTCCGGCGGCCGTACTGGCGCAGGGCAGCATCAAGAGCCTGGAGTGCGTGGAATACCCGGAACTGGGTATGGAAGCGATCTGGAAAATTGAAGTGGAAGATTTCCCGGCGTTTATCCTGGTGGATGACAAAGGCAATGACTTCTTCAAGCAGATCCAGTCCTCTCAGTGTTCGGCATGTGTGAAGTAAGCTAAAAAGCCGGGTGGCGGCTACGCCACCCGACACCAAAAAGAGCGCACAAAGCGCCATAACGTTTCTCAGAAGTCATCAATACTTATCTCTTAAGCATGTGAGCAATCCCATCTTTAATTATCAAGGAGAAAGTAATGACAACGCATCGCCGTGAGAAAGATTCGATGGGCGCGATCGACGTTCCGGCCGACAAACTCTGGGGGGCGCAAACCCAGCGCTCGCTGGAACATTTCCGTATTTCGACAGAGAAAATGCCCGTTTCGCTGATTCAGGCGCTGGCGCTGACCAAACGTGCCGCCGCCAAAGTGAATCTGGATCTGGGCCTGCTGGCGGCTGACAAAGCCAACGCCATCATCAGTGCCGCCGACGAAGTGCTGGCGGGCAAGCATCCCGACGAATTCCCCCTGGCCATCTGGCAGACCGGCTCTGGCACGCAGAGCAACATGAACATGAATGAAGTGCTGGCCAACCGGGCAAGCGAGTTGCTGGGCGGCGTGCGCGGTATGGAGCGTAAGGTTCACCCGAACGATGACGTTAACAAGAGCCAGAGCTCCAACGATGTCTTCCCGACGGCAATGCACGTGGCGGCGGTGATTGCCATCCGTGAACAGCTTATCCCGCAGCTAAATGTGCTTAAAAGCACCCTTAACGAGAAAGCCCAGGCCTTCAGCGATATCGTCAAAATCGGGCGTACCCACCTGCAGGATGCCACGCCGCTGACCCTTGGACAGGAGATATCCGGCTGGGTGGCGATGCTGGAACACAATCTCAAACACATTGAGCACAGCCTGCCGCATCTCTCTGAGCTGGCGCTGGGTGGCACGGCGGTGGGGACGGGGCTAAATACCCATCCGGAGTACGCGGTGCGCGTGGCGGAAGAGCTGGCCGCGATTACCGGGCAACCGTTTGTTACCGCGCCCAATAAGTTTGAGGCGCTGGCAACCTGCGACGCGCTGGTTCACACCCATGGTGCGCTGAAAGGGCTGGCGGCATCACTGATGAAAATCGCCAACGACGTGCGCTGGCTGGCCTCTGGCCCGCGCTGCGGCATTGGTGAAATCAGCATCCCGGAAAATGAACCGGGTAGCTCCATTATGCCGGGCAAAGTGAACCCGACGCAGTGTGAAGCCATGACTATGCTCTGCTGTCAGGTGCTGGGAAATGACGTGGCCGTCAACATGGGCGGTGCGTCAGGCAATTTCGAGCTGAACGTCTATCGTCCGATGGTTATCCACAATGTGCTTCAGTCTGTACGTCTGCTGGCGGACGGCATGGAGAGTTTCAACGCGCATTGCGCCTCCGGCATTGAGCCGAACCGCGAGCGAATCAGCCAGTTGCTCAATGAGTCGCTGATGCTGGTAACCGCCCTCAATACCCATATCGGCTACGACAAAGCCGCTGAGATCGCCAAAAAGGCGCATAAAGAGGGGCTGACGCTGAAAGCCTCTGCGCTGGCGCTTGGCTACCTCACGGAAGCCGAGTTTGATGCCTGGGTCCGCCCTGAAGCGATGGTCGGCAGCCTGAAATAGTCACGTCGCCACATACAGGTGCAGCCGGGGAATAATCAGCTGCAGCGGCTGCGCCTGAGGCTTATAGCGATGCTGAACGTTTTCCGCATCGTAATTCAGCAGTTCGCCAATGTCCGGTACCACGGCGCCCTGGTCGGCATCGTAGAGCGCAATCAGCGGTGTTGGGCAGGCGTACTGGATCTGATTTTGCTGGCCTGAATACCAGACGCGGGCGATAGGCTGCACCTTCACCGGGCGTTTAATCTTAAGGCGCGTTTCAACGGGCAATGACGCGATGCTGTGATACTCCTGCTCCAGGCGCTCAATCCACTGCTCGCGCGACCACGGAGCTACGGTGCGCGGCGCTTTCAGGCTCTTTTCCAGCTGGGCCAGGATCTCATCCCGGGTAAAGTTTTTGATAATGTGCTTGTTGGCCCAGCCGAAGCGCAGCGTGGCGGGCTGACGCAGTACCGTCAGCGTACGGTAGGCATTCAGGGTGATTAAACCCGGAAGCTGGCGGTGCACCCACTCAAAGCGGGCGGCTGGCGCCAGGCCTGACTCTTCGGTAATGATCTTTTCAAATGCCGCTTTCAGGGTATTGATGTGCGTAATCTGGGTTTCCAGCGCCTCACGGGTTTCGGCGTCCGTTTGCAGACAGATCACCCCCGGCAGGCGAACGGCCGCCTTGCTGCTGCGGTTTTCTGACTGCTGCTGAATAAACAGGCGACGATAGTGCTGTAGCGCCAGATCCCGGGCGGATTGGCCGATATGCTGTTTGACGTCGATGGTTTGCAGCGGATCGTGCTCTGCGCCTTTTGCCACCTCCGGCAGGGTAAAGACCCGTGCAGCCAACAGGCGGCAGGCCTGCAGGCGCTCGGTTAGCGTTAACAGCTCATGCTCCATCTCCCGAAAGGTGCTGTTCAGCCTTTCGATAAGATCGTATATCGCCATGTGAATCCCCATTAGTTACAACATACTCATGGTATAGCACAGCACGCCGGGTCAGGCCAGCGTGCGGTTAAGGTCAGGCAGGAACGGGAAGGGCGATGTTATGGTACACCGGCCAGCTAAAGCAGAAGCATGCGCCGCCGAGTTCACTCTCCCCGCACTGCACCGTGCCGCCCATCGCCTGCGCGATAGAGTGGACAATCGCCAGCCCCAAACCACACCCTCCCGTCGCACGGTCGCGGCTCGGGTCGAGACGCACAAACGGCTCGAACACGGTTTCACGCGCATCCGGGGCGATGCCGGGGCCATCGTCTTCCACCGTCAGACGGGCCTGATTGTCCTGCAAGTCCAGGCCAATCCGCAGCGTGCTCTCGCTGTAGCGCATGGCGTTGTTCATCAGATTATCCAGCACGCGTTCCATCAGGCGCATGTCCAGCGCGCCGTAATCACCCGGCGTGACGCGCGTTAACAGGGTGCGTTGCGGATTGACGCTCTGGACGTCATCAATATGGGTTTGGATCCACGTCGGCAGATCCGGGGTACTGAGGTGCAGTTCATTTTGTGGACGGTCAAGACGAGCATAGGTGAGCAGCTCCTCAATGAGCGCTTCAAGCTGGCCGATGTCGCGGTTTAACGCCTGAGACTCTGCCGCCGTAAGGTTTTCGCTCATCTCCAGCCGATAGCGCAGACGCACCAGCGGCGTGCGCAGCTCATGAGCAATCCCGTCGATCAGCTGTTTTTTACTGGCAATCAGGGCGTTGATGTTATCGGCCATCTGATTGAATGCCACCCCCAGACGTTCAAAGCTGGACCCGCTGTCAAAGTGAATACGCTCGGTAAGATGCCCCTCGCCAAAGCGCTGTGCGGCGGATTCCAGTTTCAGCATGTCCTGCCAGTGTGGGCGCATCCAGATAAAGACCGGGAAGGCGAGTGAAATGGCGATAAAGGCCATCAGGGCCATATCCAGCAGGCGCATCTGGTGCAGATAATAGAGATAAGGCACCGGCCCTACGGCCAGCACATAATGACTGCGCGGAATGCGCTGGATAAAGGTGTATTTCTCATCCAGTGCCACGATATCCCCGTCACGCAGGCGCTGCATGGCAGGCGGATCTAAATCGAAATCTTTCAGCGGTTCAATGCGCAGATCGAACGACAGGTTCAAATCCAGCTCTTTTAAGGTTCTCGCCCAGTCATGTGGTGGAATTTCACGCAGTTCGCTGCGCATCAGATAAAGAGAGCTTTTCATCAGATCGTCCAGCGACTGCCTGCCCGCTCGTTCGGCAGTGAACTTATAGACCAGCCCGACCAGCATGGTCATCACCAGGAAGCAGACAAACAGCAAAAGATAAAACTGCACAAAAAGCTTTTTCATTAAATCTCACCGAAAAAACGATACATGCAGAATATACATGAAAAACCTTCCGGTGTTTTCACCACCATCATGCACGACAAACGTATTATCTGAGCCGTGCCGAGGTTTGTTACATGGCGTGAGTACTTCTTTTGATTTTGGCGATGAGTTTTTCTGTCACGCTCAGGCCTTCCGCGATCTCCGCATCAATCACGGCGCTTCCGAATTCGTTAATTAAATCCAACAATATTTCGTAAGACTGAATCAGTTCCAGAAGATCAAAGAGGGCTTTTTGGTCGGCACGCGTGGGGGAGGCTTGGTTAAGCGTTGCCTGATTAACAATCCATTCAAGATTGGTTTTGATGGTTCTACGTCATGGTAGCTATACATATGTCATAGGCTTAAATCCTCATTTCAAGATTTTATGGGAGAGAGGTAGCGAGAGCGTCGCGATAAAAACGTTTATGTGGCGGGCCCGGTGCGAGCTCAAGAAGGAATGCAGGAAAAGTAATTATGGATTAGTTCGCTGGCTTAGCAAGTTAATTGTTGCGCCAACGGGCAAATTAACGCGCGAAAGAAAGGGCATTGTCATGTAATGCCTTCATTTCGCGCAGGCTATGCTATTTTGCTAACGCGATCAGGTTTCCCAGGCGTGCGGGGCGAACAGATAACCCTTGTTACGCACGGTTTTGATGCGGTACGGCTCGGTGGCGTTGTCCTGCAGTTTCTTGCGCAGTCGCGAAATAGCCACGTCAACACTGCGATCCATTCCATCGTAACTTACGCCGCGCAGGTTTTTCAGCAACGCGTCACGGTCCATAATCTGCCCCGCATGGGTGGCCAGCTCCCAGAGCAGGTCAAAATCGGCGGTAGAGAGCGCGATAAGCTCACCGGAAAGCAGGACCTGGCGGTTAACCGGATCGATGGATAACGTGCCAAACCGCATCGCTTTATGCGGCATCAGGGACTGCGCCGGCACCTCGCGTTCACTGCTGGCATGCTGGCGCAAATGCAGGCGCAGACGGGCGAGCAGAACGGCAGGCGGCGTGGTTTTAAGAATGTAGTCATTGGCCCCCATCTCCAGCGACAGAATATGGTTCATGTCGCTGTCCAGTGAGGTCAGCAGCACGATAGGGCCATCCCACTGAGCCCGCAGGTCGCGGCACAGCGTCATCCCGTCTTTGCCGGGCAACATGATATCCAGCAGCACCAGATCCGGGTTTTCACGCACTACGACCTCTTCGGCGCGATCGCCACGTGGCTCAACAATAACGTCCATATCATGTTTACCCAGATAAGCGGCGATCAATTGTCCCACTTCGGGCTCATCTTCTACATAAACAATCTTATTCATACAACGTCTGTTATCGCGAAAAATGCCAACATACACCGCGTAACCTTAACCTTCCATTAATCTTTCAAAATTAACGTCAGTTCCGTTATTCTGGCTCTTATTGTTACTTGATTGTTATAGGAAAAAGCATGGGGCTGGCGATAAAAGCCGCGCTGGGCGCGCTGGTGGTGTTATTGATTGGCGTACTGGCAAAAACCAAAAATTACTACATTGCCGGGCTGATTCCGCTCTTCCCGACGTTTGCGCTCATTGCACACTACATTGTCGCCTCGTAACGCGGCACTGAGGCGTTGCGCACCACCATTGTGTTTGGCATGTGGTCAATCATCCCTTACTTTCTCTACCTGTTGTCCTTGTGGTATTTCACGGGCTTTCTGCGGCTTCCCCTGGCGCTGGGCGGGGCGGTGGTCTGCTGGGGGCTCAGCGCCTGGGTGCTGATTTTCTTCTGGAGCCGCTATCACTAGCGCAGCGGTCGCCCGCCGTCCACGGCAAAGGTTCTGCCGGTGACGTAACAGCTGGTGAGCAGATAATCGATAAGGTCGATCACCTCTTTCTCGCCAGGGGCGATTTTCATCAGGGATTTATTCAGCGCCTGCTGACGATACTCGGCATCATCGCCCTCATTGAATAAAATCATCGCCGGGGCGATGGCGTTCACCTTGACCTCTGGTGCCAGCTTGCGGGCAAATGAACGCGTCATGTTATCCAGTGCGGCTTTACTCGCCGCATAAGCGATGTGTTTGTCGCTCCCGCGCTCCACCACATAATCGGTGAAATGAATAATGTCACCCGCGGCATGGCCGTGGCCGCGCAGCAGATCCTGTAGGGCATGGTTAAGCAAATAGGGGGCATTGACGTGGATCTGCAGCATACAGGCGAGCGTTTCGCTGAGCGACGTACCGGGTTTTTCTGCAAGCCATGCGCTGGCGTTATGGATAATCGCCCGCAGACCGTGGGTCGTTGATTTGACCTTATCCGCAAAGGCAAGAATGCCGTCGTCGGTGGAGAAATCAGCCTGAATACAGGTTGCCCCCGCTTTTCGTAGCCCGTCTATCGAGGGGTATTCCGTGCGGTAACTGACAATGACCGGGTGGCGAAGGTTGAGAAAGTGATGGGCGAGGGCGAGGCCGATACGACGGCCTCCACCGGTGATCAGTATTGGGCGATGCTGCGCAGTTCCCATCGTATTCTCCTCTTCAGTTCAACAATGGGAAACGCAGGGTTATCCCATTAACATCCAGGTTGCCGGTACGGCAGCAACCAGTAACAGCCCGATGAGGGCCATTTCGCGGCGTTTAAGCGCGTTCTCCAGCTGATGAGTACGGCGGGCATAGATAAACACCAGCAGGCCCGGCGCATACAACACCACCGACAGCAGCAGGTGCATAGGCCCGGAAGCATACAACAACCACAAGCCGTAAATACAGGCGCCGATCCCCACCGCATAATGCGCCGGGCGGGTGGCGATTTTTAACAGATACGCACCCACTAAGAAATAGGGTACCAGAATCATCTCCGAGGCGATGGTCAGCAGGGTGTTATAGTCCGAACCTGTGAGCCAGATCAGCACCAGGCAGACCTGAACGCTGATATTCGTCAGCCAGAGCGACGCTGACGGCGCACTGTTTTTATTCTGACGGGCAAACAGACGTGGAAACGCTTTGTGCGTGGCAGCCAGGAAAGGCACTTCTGCCGCCATGATGGTCCAGCTCAGATAAGCCCCGCAGACGGAGATAATCAGCCCCGCGGCAATGACCACATCGCCCCAGCTACCGAGCATTTTCACCATCAGACCGGCCATGGATGGGTTACGCATTTCGGCCAGTTCAGGACGAGCCACCACACCCAGCGACAGCAGCGTCACCAGCAGATAGACACCGAGGGCCGCCAGCACCGCCAGCAGCGTGGCGCGTCCGACGTCGCGCTTGTTGCGCGCGCGGGCAGAGACCACCACCGCACCTTCAACACCAATGAAAACCCACAGGGTGATCAGCATGGTGTTTTTCACCTGCTCCCAGACGGGGACGCCAAGCGCAAGGCCAGTGAAATCGAGTTTAAATACATCCAGACGGAATGCCATAAACGCCAGCACGATAAACAGCCCGAGCGGAACCAGTTTGGCCAACGTCGCCACCAGGTTAATGCTTGCCGCCGTCTGGACGCCGCGCAAAATGAGCCAGTGTACGACCCACAGCAGCACCGACGCCCCGACAATCGACTGCCAGGTGTTGCCGTCACCAAAAAGACGCAGCTCGGGCGTATCGGTAAAGAAACTGAGCGCCGAGAAGACAATAACCAGATAGGAGACGTTAGCGATCACCGCACATAGCCAGTAACCCCACGCGGAACAGAAGCCAATCAGTTCCCCAAAACCGGCCCGCGCGTAGGTGAAAATACCGCCATCAAGATCGGGACGAATACGGGTCAGCAGCAGCATAGCGAAGGCCAGCAGCAAAATGCCAACGCCGGTAATCCCCCAGCCAATCAGCAGTGCGGCCGGGCTTGCGACGGCCGCCATATTCTGCGGTAAACTGAATACCCCCGCACCCAGCATTGAGCTTAAAACGAGTGCAGTTAAAGCACTCAGGCCAAGTTTCTTTTCCATTGGCTTCCTGTTATGAAAGGTCCAAATCCAGAATAATTATTTCGCACAGGCGCATAAAAATGGTGGATCACACTAAGGCGCGGGATTTTACGGAGTGTCACGAACGCATGCAATGATGTGTAGCAGAAATTCAAAAAAAGTAACAAAAAAAGGCGGCATTGAGCCGCCTTTAATGAAGAGTTTTGTTACTTGTACAGATCGGCGCTGATGGTCACATTGTTACCACGTTCCTGCCACTGGCGGGTGATGTGGTAGTACTTCGCCCCTTTCTTCGCCGCACGCTTCGCGACCTGATAAGAGACTTCCGTCATATTGCCGTAGTTGCCGGTAAACTTGATGCTGTCGAACGGCACCATCTGCGCAGCCGTGGCGTTGTTCAGCTCTTCAACTTTGGTGCCGTCTGGCAGGGTAACGGAGTAACGGCCACCTTTCGTGGATTGCGTCTCAAAGAAACGGCCCACTTCAGCGCTTGGCGCTGCGGAGGTTGCTACGCCTGGAATTTCGACTTTCTTCGCTTCTTCGCCGCCTTTCGCTAACGCTGCGCGACCGGCTTCTGAATCAGCAGGGATGGCATCCGGGCTTTGCAGAACGCGTTTTTTCGCATCTTCTTTATAGATGAACGCGGTAATACGCTGGTTGCCACCCTGGTTAGCATCTACCTGACGCACGATGTAGAACGAGTAAGCCCCTTTCTGTTTCGCGGCTTTGGTGATGGCATCGTTCACTTCTGGCTGGCTGCGGTAGAAGCCCTGAACGGTAACGGTGTCATACGGTTCCAGCTCAATCGCCTGATCTTTAGGCAGTTCAACGACGCCGTTGATCACGCGGTTTTTCGGCGCGTCAGCTTTTGGCGCATTCTCTTTGTACAGCGCAATGGTCACGCGCTGGTTACCGCTATTGCCTTGATCGGACTGGTCAAGCACGTAAAACGACGCTGCGCCGTTTTTATCAGCGGCTTTTGATGCGGCGGTAACGGCATCGCCAATAGAGTTGTAACGACCCACAATGACCGTATGGTCAAAAGGTTTTAACGCTGCCGCTTGCTCCGGCGTTAACTCTGTCGCGGCATTCGCAGACAGGGCGGTCGCGGAAAGAAGTGCGGACGCCAGGAGTGTGTTCTTAAGCTTCATAAAAATAATCCTTCGCCTTGCGCAAACCATGTACTGGTATTGTTGTTAATTTGAGACGGTCCCGATTATGGCATTTAAAACCTGTTGCTGTCTGCGCCATTTTTCACAGCCTGTGCTCACCGAAGGATCTGATTCGATAACATTTAGTGATATGTTGAAAAAACAGGCGTTTGACAAGCAAAAGTGATAAAGCATATGACTTTTACAAGTTAATTTAATGTTAATAAGTTGATCTCATATGGCGCTATATCATGTTTTTACCGCTTCGCTTGCGCGATTTATCGGTTCTGAGGATGAATTTAAGGTAAATATCTCTGTCAGCGAGGCCGATCGCTTATTTTTCACAGATAATGTAAGAAATAGTGTTTTCAGGCGGTAGATCGCAGGCGCTATTTTCAGTAGGTTATAGAAAGTTTGTTACTGTTTTATTTTCCGGGGTTACTCATTTGCCGCCGCTCTAAGGATGGCGAAATTTGATGCAACTGCGGGCATTTATCGATAAACCATCATCAAAAACCGATGGAAGGGAAAACTATGCGTATTGGGGTACCAAAAGAACGGTTTGCCAATGAAACCCGCGTAGCGGCGACACCAAAAACGGTGGAGCAACTGCTTAAACTGGGTTTTACCGTCGCCATTGAAAGCGGCGCGGGCAAACTGGCGAGTTTCGATGACGAGGCCTTTATTCAGGCTGGTGCGGACGTGGTGGACGGTGCTGAAGTCTGGCAATCACCCGTTATTCTGAAGGTGAATGCGCCGCAAGAGAGCGAGATTGAGCTGCTGAACCCGGGCACCACGCTGGTGAGTTTTATCTGGCCTGCTCAAAACCCAGAGCTGATGGAGAAGCTGGCGGCACGTGGCGTGACGGTAATGGCGATGGACTCCGTGCCGCGTATTTCGCGCGCGCAGTCTCTGGATGCCCTGAGTTCAATGGCGAACATCGCCGGTTACCGTGCAATCGTCGAAGCCGCCCATGAATTCGGCCGTTTCTTCACCGGTCAGATCACGGCGGCAGGCAAAGTGCCTCCGGCAAAAGTGATGGTGATTGGTGCCGGTGTGGCAGGCCTGGCGGCTATCGGTGCGGCAAACAGCCTGGGCGCTATCGTCCGCGCCTTTGACACCCGCCCGGAAGTGAAGGAGCAGGTGCAGAGTATGGGCGCCGAGTTCCTTGAGCTGGACTTCAAGGAAGAAGCGGGCAGCGGTGATGGTTATGCGAAGGTGATGTCCGAAGCCTTTATCAAAGCGGAAATGGAACTCTTTGCCGCGCAGGCAAAAGAGGTGGACATTATTGTCACCACCGCGCTGATCCCGGGTAAACCGGCACCGAAGCTGATCACCCGTGAGATGGTGGACACCATGAAGCCGGGCAGCGTGATTGTCGACCTGGCCGCGCAAAACGGCGGTAACTGTGAATATACCGTGCCGAACCAGGTATCCACGACCGCCAACGGGGTGAAGGTGATTGGTTATACGGATCTGCCGGGCCGTCTGCCCACGCAGTCTTCCCAGCTGTACGGTACTAACCTCGTTAACCTGCTGAAACTGCTCTGCAAAGAGAAAGATGGCAACATCACCGTTGATTTTGACGATGTGGTTGTACGCGGCGTGACCGTGGTGCGTGAAGGCGAAATCACCTGGCCTGCGCCACCGATTCAGGTTTCCGCCCAGCCTCAGGCTGCACCGAAAGCGGCGCCAGAACCAACAGAGCCTGCTAAACCGGCGTCTCCGTGGCGTAAATATGCGCTCATGGCGCTGGCGATTATTCTGTTTGGCTGGCTGGCCGATGTCGCGCCAAAAGAGTTCCTCGGCCACTTTACCGTCTTCGCGCTCTCCTGCGTGGTGGGTTACTACGTGGTCTGGAATGTCTCCCATGCACTACACACGCCATTGATGTCGGTCACTAACGCCATCTCCGGGATCATCGTGGTCGGGGCGTTACTGCAGATTGGTCACGGCGGCTGGATTAGCTTCCTGAGCTTTATCGCGGTGCTGATCGCCAGTATCAATATTTTCGGTGGTTTCACCGTGACTCAGCGCATGCTGAAAATGTTTCGTAAAGGCTAAGGGGTAGCATATGTCTGGAGGATTAGTGACAGCCGCATACATTGTTGCTGCAATCCTGTTTATTTTCAGTCTGGCGGGACTTTCCAAACACGAAACGTCTCAGCAGGGTAATAACTTTGGTATCGCCGGGATGGCGATTGCGCTGATTGCCACTATTTTCGGACCCGATACCGGCAACGTTGCCTGGATCCTGGTGGCGATGATCATCGGCGGGGCGATCGGTATTCGTCTGGCAAAACGCGTTGAAATGACCGAAATGCCGGAGCTGGTGGCGATCCTGCACAGCTTTGTCGGTCTGGCGGCGGTGCTGGTGGGCTTTAACAGCTATCTGTACCACGAACCGGGCATGGAGCCGATTCTGGTCAACATTCATCTGACCGAAGTATTCCTGGGCATCTTCATCGGTGCAGTGACCTTCACCGGCTCGATTGTGGCGTTCGGTAAGCTGCGCGGTAAGATCTCCTCCAAGCCGCTGATGCTGCCAAATCGTCATAAGCTGAATCTGGCGGCGCTGGTGGTCTCCTTTGTGCTGCTGGTGGTCTTTGTGCGTACCGAAAGCGTAGGTCTGCAGGTGCTGGCGTTACTGGTGATGACCATCATTGCGCTGGCGTTCGGCTGGCACCTGGTGGCCTCCATCGGTGGGGCTGATATGCCGGTTGTGGTGTCGATGCTGAACTCCTACTCCGGTTGGGCGGCGGCAGCGGCTGGCTTTATGCTGAGCAACGACCTGTTGATTGTCACCGGTGCGCTGGTGGGCTCTTCCGGTGCGATTCTGTCCTACATCATGTGTAAGGCGATGAACCGCTCATTCATCAGCGTTATCGCCGGTGGTTTTGGCTCTGACGGCTCCTCGACCGGTTCTGACGAAGAAGTGGGCGAGCACCGTGAGATCAGCGCAGAAGATACGGCAGAGATGCTGAAAAACTCGCACTCGGTCATCATCACCCCAGGCTATGGCATGGCGGTGGCGCAGGCGCAGTATCCGGTCGCTGAAATCACCGAGAAGCTGCGCGCGCGCGGCATCAAGGTGCGCTTTGGCATCCACCCGGTAGCGGGGCGTCTGCCAGGCCACATGAACGTGCTCCTGGCAGAAGCGAAAGTGCCTTACGACATCGTGCTGGAGATGGACGAGATCAACGATGATTTCGCCGACACCGACACCGTGCTGGTCATTGGCGCCAACGACACCGTTAACCCGGCGGCGCAGGACGATCCACGCAGCCCAATCGCCGGGATGCCGGTTCTGGAAGTGTGGAAGGCGCAGAACGTGATTGTCTTCAAACGTTCCATGAACACCGGCTACGCTGGCGTTCAGAACCCGCTGTTCTTCAAAGAGAACACCCACATGCTGTTTGGCGATGCCAAAGCCAGTGTGGATGCGATCCTGAAAGCACTGTAATTCGCGTTCTCCTCAAAAACCGCTCTTCGGGGCGGTTTTCTTATTTCTGCGGTCAGCGTTTCTCCTCTGTCTATACTTTACCCTTTGTGTACTACGAGGAGGTGAAATGCAATTTTTGTCCCGCTTCGACATCCTGGAGCTGATGATGACGCCGACATTCTGGGTAAGCGTCGCCACGGTTATCGTTGTGACGCTGCTGGTCTACTGGCTTCTGACGCGCCTGATCGCATTCGTTAAGAGAGGGATCACAACCTGGGGAGATAAGCACCCAACCACAAACAGGATGCGTTTTATCCTGACCGATATGCTTAACCGCACCAGTCGATTCCTGCTTTTTGTCGTGGCGCTGCTCATCAGCCTGCGTTTTGTTGACTTACCCGACCGGCTCTTTAGCACCGTAAGCCACGCCTGGTTCCTGGTCTTCGCGATACAGGTGGCGCTCTGGCTGGATCAGGGCGTGGTGTCGTGGCTGCGACACGTTATGCTGGCCCCCGGCAGTCATAAAAATCCGGTTACCCTGGTGATCACCGGTCTTATCCTTCGCGCTATCGTCTGGTCTGTGATGCTGCTGTCGATTCTCGCTAACGCGGGCGTCAACATCACCGCGCTGGTGGCAAGCCTGGGGGTAGGGGGTATTGCTATCGCCCTCGCCGTACAAACCATTCTGAGCGACGTCTTCGCTTCGCTTTCTATCGGCTTTGATAAACCGTTTGAAATTGGTGATTTCGTAGTGTTCAACGACGTGGCGGGAACGGTGGAACACATAGGCTTAAAAACGACCCGTATTCGTAGCCTGAGCGGGGAGCAGATCGTTTGCGGTAACGCCATTTTGCTTCAGCAGACGCTTCACAACTATAAACGTATGCAGACCCGTCGCATCGTCTTCACGTTTGGCGTCGCCAGCGACACGCCGCCTGAAAAGCTGCGCTATGTGGGGGATATGGTCAGGCAGATCATTACCGATGTGGGTGAGACAAAGTTCGATCGCGCCCATTTCCTCGGGTTTGACCGTGACCGCCTGACGTTTGAAGTGGTTCATATTGTCAATACGGCGGATTACAACAAATATATGGATATCCAGCAGGAGATTAATATCCGTATTCTCGAAGGGCTGAACGCCCAGGAGATTAAGCTGGCGCTGCCCAGCATGGTGTTGCACGCACCGTGGATGCAGGATCGATCAACTGAAGAGACACAGACAGCGATCGAGAGCTGATAAGAAAAGCCCGCCGGGGAGGCGGGCGAGTAGATTGACGTTAATCGTCTTCCGGGTCATCCAGCTCAACCGGCGTCTGGTACTCATCCGGCTTAATGACCAGCAGGTCGCAGCGCAGATGGTCAATCACCTGTTCCGCGGTATTGCCCAGGAACGCGGCAGAAATACCGGTCCGTCCAATGGTGCCCAGCACCACAATCCCTGCCTGCAGATGTTCGGCTAAATCCGGGATCACCTCTTCAGGCAACCCTTTCTCGACATGCGTCATGTTCTCATCAATGCTGAACTTCTGGCGCAACGCTTTCATGGCCAGCAGGTGCTGTCCGCGGATCGCGTCGTTATATACGCTCGGATCAAATTCAGGCAGTTCGATGGCAATATTGATAGGGGTAACCGGGTAAGCGCCGACCAGATGCACTTCGGTGTGGTTAACCTGCTCGGCAAGCAGCAGCGTCTCTTTGACCAGCTTTTCATTCAGCGAATTGTGATAATCCTCTTCGCTTGCCAGGTTTACTGCCACGACGGCTTTGCCGCCTTCAGGCCACGGCTGATCTTTCACCATCCAGACCGGGCACGGGCATTTACGCAGCAAGTGCCAGTCTGTCGGCGTGAAAATCACGGATTCCAGCTTGTCGTGCTGGTGCGCCATTTTCAGCAGCAGATCGTGCCCACCGGCGACCACCTCCTGGATAATCGCTTCAAAGGGGCGGTTATGCCAGACCACTTTAATATCGATAGGCACACCCGCTTCCAGGTAGTACTTCGCCTGTTCGCGGATCCACGCGGTACGTTGGCTGATCACTCCCTGACGCATAGCGGTACGCTCGTCAGGCGACAGAAGGGTGGTCATCTCATACGAGAAGTCATAGATCGGCAAAAACGCTTTGATTTTGCCACCAATCCGTTGATGTAAATACACAGCACGTCGTAATGCCGGCTGATCGTCCTGATTAGGATCGATAGCTACCAGCATGTTTTGATACTTTGCCATACAGGTCTCCTTACTACTGTCACCACAGTCTGTAATTAAAAGAGTAACCTATATATCCTGAATGAAACAGAGGTAAGGTTTTGCCAGATCAATAATTCATGAAAATATCTCAGAAGAATAGCACCGTCGTTGTCACCGCGATAAACGCGATCAACAGCAGCACCATCACCACGATGGCAAACGTGGTGGAGTCCTGAACGTAGGTTTTTTCCTCTCCCTTCATTGGGCCGACAAGCATGATCCAGATGAAGAGGAAGGTCACGGAGGCAATAACAACTGAAACGAAAAATAAACTTTCTCTCAATTTAACCTCAACGAGAACCTTTCAGGAGCGGGGGATGTCTGTCGCAGGGGCGGGAAGTGGTGTGCTTACCTGCCAGACCAATAAATCATAAAAATTTATCGGCCTGGCATCAATCATTCGTGGGGTTTATGCCACGTTGCGGGCGTGGCCGGCAAGAACAGCCAGCGCTTCACCGTTTTCGATGGTGATGTATTTACCTTTAACGGCCAGCATGCCGCTTTTCTGGAAACGGCCAAGCAGACGGCTGATGGTTTCCACGGTCAGGCCCAGGTAGTTACCAATATCGCCACGGGTCATGGTGAGACGGAACTCACGTGGAGAGAAGCCACGTTCGGCGAAACGGCGGGAGAGGTTATAGATAAATGCAGCCAGGCGCTCTTCCGCATTCTTTTTGGACAGCAGCAGGATCATGTCCTGATCGCCTTTGATCTCACCGCTCATCAGACGCATCATCTGCTGACGCAGGTTTGGCATTTTGCCTGACAGATCGTCCAGCGTTTCAAACGGGATTTCGCAGACCATTGAGGTTTCCAGCGCCTGCGCAAAGCTCGGGTGATGGCCAGTACCGATGGCGTCAAAGCCGACCAGATCGCCTGCCAGATGGAAGCCGGTGATCTGCTCATCACCCTGTTCGGTGATGGTATAGCTTTTGATGGTGCCAGAACGGATAGCATAGAGCGATTTCAGTTCGTCTCCCGCTTTAAACAGCGTCTGCCCTTTCTGAATAGGCTTTTTACGCTCGATGATGTTATCAAGCTGGTCAAGCTCATGCTCATTCAGGGTAAACGGGATACAGAGCTGGCTGATGCTGCAATCCTGGCAATGGATAGCACAACCGCCAGACTGAATGCGTCGTATAATTCGCTTTTCTGGGATCATAGGTTTGCTCAAGCCTTAATTGATATTGGTCAATTTTAACATCTTTTTGGTAAGTACGTAAGCCTGGCAAACCATCAATAAGGACAAGAGACGGCAACGTGTTGCCATCTTCTTGAAATTCCACAGCTTGATTATGGATTTTTAGCCTAACCGGTAGAAAATTAAGCACAAAAAGCCTGGGAACTACAGCAAAAGATACCCTTCGTGACGCAGTAACCACTCCTTGCGCTGCACGCCGCCGGCATAGCCGGTCATGGTGCCGTTGCGGCCGATCACACGATGGCAGGGCACCACGATACTGACGGGGTTAGAACCGTTCGCGGCACCCACCGCCCGCGCCGCGCCCGCGCGGCCTAACTGTTCTGCGAGCTGGCCGTAGTGCATAACCTGACCACACGGAATATCGCGTAGCGCCTGCCAGACTTCGCGCTGGAATGGCGTACCGGCCGTGGCGGTTGGCAGGTCATTGATGATGCTGAGATCGCCCTCGAAGTACGCCGCCAGCTTGTCGCTCAGCCCACCTGGATTGGTGGCACTGATACGCTCAAAACCCTGGGCGCGGTAATGGATGTTGAGCAGCTCTTCCATGCGATCGCTGTGCTCTTCCCATTCCACGGCACGCAGATGGAACTGCTCGTCGGCGATAACCCACAGCGGCCCAAGCGGCGTTGCAATTTTATCTTCGAGTAATCTCAGCATCCTCTTTCCTTTAATTCAGCCTCGGGTAGATACCCGGTCCTATCGGCAGGCCGACAAGATACCATGCCACCAGCATCACCAGCCATACCCCTAAAAAGATAAGCGGATAGGGTAAAACCAGCGAATAGTAGGTACCCAGCTTCGCCTCCGGTTTATAGCGCTGCAGGAAGCCCAAAAACAGCGGTACGAATGGCGAAACCGGCGCCAGCGGGATCACCGAGGAGTCGGCGATACGGAACAGGATCTGCGCAAAGGCCGGATGGAAGCCCAGCATCATAAACATCGGCACGAAAATGGGGGCCAGAATCGACCAGATGGCGGATCCGCTGGCGATAAACATGCACAGCAGTGACGACAGCAGCGCCAGACCCACAAACGCCGGGACGCCGCTTAACCCGGCGGCTTCCAGCGCATCGGTCAGGCCAACGGCCATAAATTTGCCCATGTTGCTCCAGTTAAACATGGCGACAAACTGGGCCAGCGGGAAGACCATCACGATAAAGCCCGCCATCTCCTTCATCGGCTCAATCATCAGTTGCGGCAGATCGGCCTGGCGGCGGATTTTGCCAGTGGCGATGCCATACGCGAGCGACACGACAAAGAAAAACAGAATGATCAGCGGCACAATGCCCTGTATAAACGGCGAGGGCAGGACGGTATGTTTCACCGGGTCGCGCAGGATACCGTTCTCCGGCACTACCATCAGCGCCACCATCGCGATAAATACCAGCGAGACTATCCCGGCGACACGCAGGCCAAAGCGTTGCTCTTTGCTCAGCGTTTCCAGCTTTTCGTCACTACGGCCTTCCCATTTCCCTAACCGCGGCTCGATGATCTTATCGGTAATCAGCCCGCCAACAAGCGTCAGGACGATGACCGAACTGGCCATAAAGTACCAGTTGTCGATCACGCTGACGTGCATGGCCGCATCGATTGTTTTCGCCGCCTCGGTGCTAATCCCCGAAAGCAGGACATCGGTGGTGACGATCAGCAGATTGGCAGTGAAACCGCATCCCACACCGGCAATTGCCGACAACAGACCCGCCACGGGGTGACGCCCGACGGCAAGGAAGATCAGCGCCCCCATCGGCGGCATGATTACCAGCGCGGCATCAGAAGAGATGTGGCTGAAAAACGCAATAAACAGCACCATATAGCTGGCGTAGCGTGCGCTGACGTGAGAAGCCATTTTCACCATCAGCGCGGGGAGCAGGCCAACGCGCTCAGCCAGTCCGGCCCCCAGCACCAGCGCCAGAATGGCGCCCAGCGGCGCAAAACCGCTGAAGTTTTTAATCACATTTGGTAAAAACCAGTGCAACCCTTCAATGCTCAGCAGGTTCTTTACGCTTACCATGCTGCCATCGGCCGGGCTGCGCACGCTCACCCCTAAGGCGGACAGCACGGCTGTCGCCACCATCAAAACCACGATCAACCAGATAAAAAGCAGGAAAGGGTGTGGCACTTTATTGCCGATCCTTTCAACCCAGCCATAGAGCTTACCGGATGGGGAATGCGAAGGTATGGATGACATACTCATGGGCGTTCCTCGGGACTGTTGTGTTGTTGTGTTGTGTTTTTTATTTTAAAGGTGACGGTGTCACGCCCGCAGGGATCGGACACACGTACGGTTTTTCTTGTGTTTGTTGTTCGAACTCTTCACGACATTTTTTCAGCAGGTCTGCGTCCTGCAGCAGATGTAGCGCGGTGGCGCCCATCACTTTCCCGGCCAGCAGCATGCCTTTATGGGCAATGGACGTTCGCCCCTGAGCCACCAGTTGCCAGGTGTGCAGCGGCGTGCCGACGGTAAAGCAGGGGCTGAAACACTGGGCGACGGGCATTTTCCAGCTAACGTCACCCACGTCCGTGGAGCCTGCCAGCACGTTATCGGTGATGGCGTAAGGCGCGACCTCGTCCACCAGCAGGGTCTCCTGGTGGCGGCGGGCAAAGGCTTTACCTTCGTTCCCCCCGGTTGCAGCAATGTTTCTGAGGCTGTTTTGCAGATCGTTTGCCGTCAGGGTGGCACGGATCTCCCGGGCAAAAGCGCGTTCTTCCTCCGTCCAGGCTGGCGTGCCGTAATGTTGCAGGGCGCGATACATCGCCGCTTCGAGCGTGCGGTTTGGCAGGTAGCTGGAGCAGGCTTTATCAAAGCGACACTCGACTGTGGTTTCGGTCATCAACGCCGCACCCTGCGCGATCTTCTCAATGCGCGCGTAGATTTGCTGCGCGTCGGCCATCTCCGGGGCGCGGATCAGGTACAGCACTTCGGCCTGCGCCTGCACCACGTTGGGTGAGATGCCGCCGGTATCGGTTATGGCGTAATGGACGCGTGCTTTCTCGATGATATGTTCGTTGAGGAAGTTGGTGCCGGTGGTCATCAGCGTCACCGCATCCAGCGCGCTGCGCCCCAGATGCGGCGAGTTTGCCGCATGCGCCGCCACGCCCTTAAAGCGCCAGGCGGCCTGGATATTGGCCAGCGTACTGACGTTAAACATGCCGGCAAACGCTTCCGGGTGCCAGGTGACCGCGGCGTCAACATCGTCAAACAAGCCCTCACGGACCATAAACGTTTTACCGGAACCGCCTTCTTCGCCGGGACAACCGTAAAAACGCACGGTTCCACTCCCGCCGTGCTGCTCCAGCCAGCTTTTCACCGCAACGGCACCTGCAAACGCCGCGGTGCCGAGCAGGTTATGCCCGCAGCCGTGGCCGTTAGCACCGGGCGTGGTGGCGTGTGCCGTCGCGCAATGTGCCTGCTGGCTTAATCCGGCCAGCGCGTCATATTCGCCGAGCAGGGCAATCACCGGTTTACCGCTACCGAAGCTGGCGATAAAGGCATTCGGAATGCCGCCAGCCTCACGGGTCAGGGTGAAGCCTTCCGCTTCCAGCGCGCTGGCCAGCCGCTCTGCGGACCAGAACTCTTCAAAGCGGGTTTCCGGGTGATCCCAGATTTCGTCGGCAATGTCGGTGAACGTCTGACATCGCGTGTCGATTGCATCGGCAATAAAAGCGTAGTTCTCCTGCATTACACACCTCGCGTCCAGGGGAAATTCAGCGCAGTGCGCGCCAGCGTTTCGATAGCGACGGTCATGACGCGCTCATCAAAGTCGAATTTTTCATTGTGATGTCCGGCGCTCAAATCGGTGCCAAACACCATGTAGGAGGCCATGCCGCCGTTTTCTTGCACCCGGGCCATCATCAGCGTGGCGTCTTCAGAACCGGCCGGGGCTTTGACCTTATCAATGGCCTGTTCCACACCGGGCACCTGGCTTGCCTGCTGGCGCAGATAATCCACCCAGGCAGGTGTCGGAGCGCTGGCGGTGGCAGCCCCCATCAGGCGCATCTCAGCCGTCACGCCGTACAGCGCGGCGGCACCGGTAATGACGGATTGCGCGCGTTCGAACACATACTGATTGATCGCCTCGCTCTCGCCGCGGGTTTCGACCTTAAGCAGGGCATGGGCGGGTACCACGTTGCGTCCGCTGCCGGCCTGCATCACTCCCACATTCACCCGGGAAGCCCCTTCGCTGTGTGGCGCAATGCTGTGCAGCGCGAGCGCGGCCTGGGCGGCGGCGAGCAGGGCGTTACGGCCTTCTTCCGGTTTACCGCCTGCGTGTGCGGCAACGCCGGTAAACGTCGCGTCAAACTTGGTTGTCGCCATAAAGTTATCGCTGCCGCAGATCACCGTCCCGGCAGGCACCCCGGTACCAATGTGAATGGCGGTGAAATAGTCCACCCCGTCCAGTGCCCCGGCGGCCACCATGGCGCGTGCGCCGCGAGTGCCTTCTTCGGCAGGCTGGAAGATCAGCCTGATGGTGCCGTTCAGCTGCGCTTTGTTGTGCATGAGCACGTGCGCCAGCCCAAGGCCAATCGTGGTGTGGCCGTCGTGCGCGCAGGCGTGCATCATGCCCGGATTGCAGGAGGCAAAACCGTCGCGGAACGGGCGGTGGCTGTCGTCGAGCGCTTCGCTCAGGTCGAGAGCGTCCATGTCCACGCGAAACGCCAGCGTCGGGCCGGGACGGCCGGTGTTAAGCGTGGCAACCAGGCCGGTGAAGCCGCCTTCAAACGGCGCGAGCCATTTTTCGGGCGCGCCCTGCGCACGGGCGCGGGCAAATTCTCGCGTCAGGGTAGCGTTATCCGGCAACCCCATACGGCTTTCGGCATCCACCACGTCGCGGCCCATCGCCAGGTCATAACCCAGGCTATCCAGGATCTCCGCGACCTTTGCGGCAGTCCGAAATTCCACCCAGCCGGATTCGGCAAAATGGTGAAAATCGCGACGCCATGCGCTCAGTTGCGGGGCTAAGGTTTGGATGTACTGTGCCAGTGAGTCCATATCTGTTCCTGTCATCATTAAAATATGTGAACTGCTTCACGCTGTGATAGTTTTTACTTATCACTAACCGATTTTTCACAGTTTTAACCGTTCAGGAATTACCCTCGCACATCCCTTTCCATTAAAGTAGATGACAGTTTCTTTACTCTGATAAACAACGGTTATCGGTCGGGCTATGTCATTTCAGATTAAATTTCATCAAATTCGGGCGTTCGTTGAAGTGGCGCGTCAGGGCAGCATTCGCGGCGCCAGCAGGACGCTGAATCTTTCGCAACCGGCGTTGACCAAATCGATCAAAGAGCTGGAAGAGGGCATGGCGGCGCAGCTCTTTGTGCGCCGAAGCAAAGGCGTGGCGTTAACCGAGTGTGGCGAAGGCTTCTATCAGCGCGCCAGGCTGATTCTGGAAGAGCTGCGCGCGGCGCAGGATGACATTCGCCAGCGGCAGGGCGAGCTGGCCGGGCAGATCAATATCGGGATGGGGGCGAGTATTTCGCGAAGCCTTATGCCTGCGGTTATCACCCGCTTTCATGCGCAGCATCCGCAGGTTAAGGTGCGAATTATGGAAGGGCAGCTGGTATCGATGATCAATGAATTACGCCAGGGCGAACTGGACTTCACCATCAATACCTATTATCAGGGGCCTTACGATCATGAATTTACGTTTGAAAAGCTATTAGAAAAACCGTTTGCCGTATTTTGCCGGGAGGGGCATCCGGCGACGGGAGCAACCTCCATTAACGATCTGCTGCATTATAACTGGACCATGCCAACGCCCCGGGGAAGTTATTATAAGCAGTTAGAGGATGTATTTAGCCATCGCTCGCAAATACCCCGCATTGGCGTGGTCTGCGAAACATTTTCGTCGTGTATCAGCCTTGTCGCACAAAGCGATTTTTTAAGCATATTGCCGCAGGAGCTGGGTTGTGACCCCCTGTTGGCGGGGCGTCTGGTTATGCTGCCGGTTGTCGAATCACTTCCAAAAGCGACGTATTATTTAATTCAGCGTCGGGATTCGCGCCAGACCCCGCTTACGGAGTCGTTAATTACGCAATTCAGACGCGAGGCGCGGGCAATCGTCTCTGCGTGAAACATCATCCATAAAAAACAGGGCCTGTCCGACATCAGACAGACCCTTCAGTACACACAGCAGTGCATCCCTTCGCATATCCTGGATGTTATATCCATGAGGCAGGTTAATTAAGTTATAACAGCTTTCTCTCAAAATGAAAGGCGGTTGAGTGTTTGATTTTATGGATGTTTAAGCCAAATTGCGTGTTTTATTTACGCTGAAGTTTGAGTTAAGTGATGTTTAATTTTTCCCCGGCTGTCGATTGATATTCATCAGCTTGCTTTCAGCGCCACCCTACCCGGGGGAACGGCTGTTGAGGCACACCCCCCGCGAAGGTATAGTACAGGCTCAGATGTAGCCGGAGGATTTCCATGAACCCTGACGACAAATCACTGTTTCTTGACGCCATGGAGGATGTCCAGCCCCTGAAGCGCTGCGCAGATATTCACTGGCAGCCGAGCCGCAACACGCGGGCGCGCCAGGAGATTGATACCGAGCAACTGGATAACTTCCTCACCCTGGGCTTTCTGGAACTTCTGCCCCTGGATGAGCCGCTGGCATTTCAGCGTGAAGGGATACAACAGGGCGTAATGGATAAGCTGCGCTCGGGGAAATACTCCCGCGAGGCCAGCCTGAACTTGTTACGTCAGCCCGCCGAGCGTTGCCGCCAGATGCTGTACGCCTTTATTCGCCAGGCCGGACGCGACGGATTACGCAATCTGATTATCATTCATGGAAAAGGGCGCGAACAGAATGCTCATCCCAACGTGATACGTAGCTATCTGGCGCGCTGGTTAACAGAGTTTGAGGAAGTACAGGCCTTCTGCGTGGCGCTGCCGCATCACGGCGGCAGCGGGGCCTGTTATGTTTCACTGCGAAAATCCAACGACGCGAAACAGGAGAACTGGGAACGGCACGCCAAGCGCAGCCGTTAACGGGATTAGCGCGGGCGAGGTGCTCGCCCGCGCTGAACTCAGAAGGTTTCCCAGTTGCTGTCGGTGGCGGTGCTTGCCGTGGCCGGGCGCAACAGCTGTGGTGTTTTCACATGCGTTGTACGGGGCGCGGTGGCCTGTTGTTTACCGTTCAGACGAAATGCCGCCACCGCCTGGCGCAGCTGTTCGGACTGATCTTCCAGCGCCGCTGCCGCCGTGGCGGACTGCTGCACCAGCGCGGCGTTTTGCTGGGTGACGCTGTCCATCTGCGAAACGGCCAGGCTCACCTGTTCAATACCGCGACTCTGCTCATCGGACGCAGATGAAATCTCGCCCATGATATCGGTCACGCGGGTGACCGCCGCCACAATTTCCTTCATCGTTGCACCGGCTTCGCTGACCTGTTCAGAGCCGGTATTCACGCGGCTGACAGAGTTCTCGATAAGGCCCTTGATCTCTTTTGCCGCCTGCGCGCTGCGGCTCGCCAGGGTACGTACTTCCCCGGCGACCACCGCAAAGCCACGGCCCTGTTCCCCGGCGCGTGCGGCTTCTACCGCGGCATTCAGTGCCAGAATGTTGGTCTGGAAGGCAATGCTGTCAATCACGCCAGTGATGTGGGCAATTTGCTGCGAACTGTCGGCAATTTCCGTCATCGTGCGGACAACGTTATCCACCACATGACCGCCGCGCGCCGCTGTTTCAGACGCGTTCTTCGCCAGCAGGGTCGCCTGACGGGCGTTGTCGGAGTTCTGTTTCACCGTGGCGGTCAGCTCTTCCATGCTGGCTGCGGTCTCTTCCAGCGAGGCGGCCTGTTCTTCCGTACGGGCGGAAAGATCGTTGCTCCCGGCGGCAATTTCGCCTGCGCCGGTGTAGATGGAGTCGGTACTGCCGCGTACGGCGCTGACCGTGGTGACCAGAGATTGCTGCATCTCATGCAGACCGGCCGCCAGCTGGCCCATCTCATTGCGGCCAGAGAGGGTAATATCCTGCGTCAGGTCGCCCGCCGCAATGGTGCGAATATGGTTCATAATGGTTTGCAGCGGTTTTAACAGCAGGTGCTGTAACCCCTGCCAGATCACCACCAGCACGGCGATAACGGCCAGGAATATAGCCGCCAGCGTCCATTGCATCTGGGTAAAGCTGCTCTGGTTCTCTTCGGCCGCGGCTTTCAGCAGCGTGTTGTTTTCGGCGCGCCAGCGGTTATAGACCGCTTCCATATCGTCCTGTGCCTGCTGCGCATCCAGATCGCCATAGGCCTGATAGTTGTCGGCACGCAGATACTCAATCGACAGACGCATCACTTCGTGCATCTGGTTCCAGGATTTCAGCATCTCGTCGGTTAGCGCCGCACTCTGGCCGTTAACCTGCGGCAGGGTCTGCCACTGTTTGTTATAGGCTTCTGCTTTAGCCAGAGAGTTACCCGCGGTGCCAAGCAGTTTGTTGATCGCCTCAAGGGACGCCGGATCGCGCTGATTTTTCAGATAGCGGATGGCCACGCGCGTCACGGTAACGCGCGTTTTGATGAGGGTGTTAACGCTGTCACTCAGGCTCTCCTGCTGGGCATTAAGCACCCCGGAGTTCTGGAAGTTATGGCGATCGTTGCTGACGGCAGAGTAGAACAACCCTCCCGTGACAACTTGTAGCAGGCAGAATATGGTGAGAGCAAAGATAATACCGGTAATCACGTGCAGATTTTTCAGCATAGCGGTCGTCCGTAAGAAAGTGCAGGGGTACACAAATACTATCGTCGTCTAAAATTTAAACTTTAATTTAACTCGCGCTTAACTATGGGTTCTGGTCGGGAACCTGTTGTAAATCCGGATCTTTTTTATGAGGAAGGTGAACATGAGCAGCATCGATAAAAGCGGGACATACGCGCTGGGCACACGCACGGTTAAACGGCTGGGTTACGGCGCAATGCAGCTGGCCGGGCCGGGCGTTTTTGGGCCACCGAAGGACAAAAATGCCGCGCTGGAGGTGCTCCGGGAAGCCGTGGCGGCGGGCGTGAATCATATCGATACCAGCGATTTTTATGGTCCGCATGTGACTAACCAGCTGATCCGCGAGGCGCTGCATCCGTACCGGGACGATCTTACCCTCGTCACCAAAATCGGTGCGCGACGCGATGATAAAGGCGCCTGGCTGCCGGCCTTTTCCGCCCAGGAGCTGACCCAGGCGGTACACGACAACCTGCGCAATCTGCAGCTGGATGTGCTGGACGTGGTGAACCTGCGGATTATGTTTAGCGCACACGGACCGGCGGAAGGCTCGATCGCTGAACCGCTGTCCACCCTGGCAGAGCTACAGCAGCAAGGGCTGGTGCGACATATTGGTCTGAGCAATGTCACCGCCACGCAGGTTGCCGAGGCGCAGAAGATGGTGCCCGTGGTGTGTGTGCAAAACATGTACAACATCGTGAACCGTAGTGACGATGCGCTGGTGGATTCGCTTGCGCAGCAGGGGATTGCTTATGTGCCGTTCTTCCCGCTGGGCGGTTTTACGCCGCTGCAATCTTCCGGGCTGCAGGCGGTGGCGGACGACCTGGGGGCGACACCGATGCAGGTTGCGCTGGCCTGGCTGCTGCAGCGTTCTCCGAACATTCTGCTGATCCCGGGAACCTCTTCCGTGGCGCATCTGCGGCAAAACCTCGCGGCAGGGGAGCTGGTGTTACCGCCTGACGCGCTGGCTACGCTGAATGCGCTGGTGTAACCACGTATAAACAGAGCCCGGAGGGATCCGGGCTTTGTTATTTAACGATCGGCAAATCGGAATAGCGCGTGGTGTAGCAGGGCGACAGCATATCCCGCTTCATCGCCCAGGATTTCACCGCCCCCTGGCCCGCAAACCACACAGACCCCCGGCCTGAACGGTTAAGGCGGTCGATAACCTGCATCAGGGCTGTACTGTCTGGCCGCGGTGGGTGTTCATCGAACAGGCTAAGTTGCGCCACGCCCTGACTGAAAAAGTCACTGAGCATGACGCCCGCTTTCATATAGCGATGCCCGTCTTTCCAGATTCGGTTTAATGACTCGATAGCTACCCTGATAATATCCCGCGTATCGTTGGTGGGGATCGTCAGCTTGCCGGAGGCCTGGTTACCATAAAAAACCTCGTCCTCCGCATGCGGGCTGGTGCGAATAAAGACGCTGATATAGCAGCAAAACTGTTTCTCTTCGCGCAGCTTCTCGGCGGCGCGTTCGGCATAGGCGCAGATCGCCTGGTGCATATCGTCATACCGGGTGATACGGCTGCCGAAGGAGCGGCTGCAGATGATTTGTTGCTTTGTTGGCGAAAACTCTTCCAGCGCCAGACACGGTTCACCGCGTAACTCGCGGGCGGTTCTTTCCAGCACGACATTAAAGTGTTTACGGATCACCCAGCTTGAACATTCCGCCAGATGCAGGGCAGTCTCGATCCCCATCAGATTCAGTTTTTTGCTGATCCTGCGCCCGACGCCCCACACTTCGCTGACCGGTACCAGTGACAGCAGTTTACGCTGACGATCGATATTCGATAAATCCACCACACCGTTGGTTTTCTTCCAGGTTTTGGCGGCATGGTTAGCCAGCTTGGCTAAGGTTTTGGTGGGCGCGATACCGACCCCGACCAGCAGGCCGGTCTCTTTGTACAGGCGCTGGCGGATAGCCTGACCGAACGCCTCCAGAGACATACACTGGCTGACGCCCGTCAGATCCAGAAAGGCTTCATCAATCGAGTAGATCTCCACTCTCGGGGCCATCTCTTCGAGAATGGTCATCACCCGGCGGCTCATATCCGCATACAGCGCATAATTGGAGCTAAAGACGTGTACCTTCTGGCGTCTCAGCTCATCCTTCAGCTTGAAGTAGGGACCGGCCATGCCGATCCCCAATGCTTTTGCTTCTGCTGAACGTGAAATGATACAGCCGTCGTTATTTGAAACGACCACCACGGGTTTCCCCTTAAGGTCGGGCCGAAACGCCGTCTCGCAGGAGGTGTAAAAACTGTTTACGTCAACGAGCGCGAACATGGCGGTTAGCTTTCAGGGTAAACGTCACAACGCCGAAGATCTCCAGCTCGTCTTCTGCGGCAAAAACGACCGGTGCGTAGTCAGGATTATGGGGGATGAGCTGAAGACGCGGATGCGTTTGCAACTCCTTCACGGTAAATTCGCCCGCGACCGCCGCAATCACAATATCGCCATGAACGGCGGTTAACGAACGGTCAACCACCAGCAGGTCACCATGGCTGATGCCTGCGCCGATCATCGAATCACCGCTCACCCTGACAAAATAGGTCGCGCTGGGGTGTTTGATCACCAGCTTGTTCAGATCAAGGCTATCTTCGACATAATCCTGAGCAGGGCTGGGGAAGCCACAGGGCACCCGCTCCATAAACAACGGAAGCAATAACGTGGCATCAGGCCCCAAAGGAGAGATCAACTGCATAATGGTTAACTCATATTACTGTGTTTATATACAGTATTCATGATTAACCAGAACGATCAAGAGACGGGAGGGGAATTTTCCGGAACTCGTTGAAAGTCGAAAATTTTTAGTTCAACAAGGCGCGCTGGCGAGTATGCATTCTGGAATGTTTAATTTTTCTTAATTATTTCAGGCAGTAGCTGTTCTATAACCCCCACAACGCTTCTGACTCTGTGTGGAATAAAGCGAGCGTCCGGATAAACCGCATAGAGAAAGCGGTCGGGTAACCGCCACGCGGGGAGTACCTGCACCAGCGTGCCGGTTTGCAACGCCCGTGCCGCGAGCGGTAGCTGCATACCGCCAATACCCATGCCTGCCTCCAGCGCCTGTAACAGGGCGTCGCTGGTATTGGCGCGGAAAACGGTATTCACTGCAATATCAATCGTTTCGTCATCAGAAACCAGGCGTAAGGGAGCGTCCAGCGGGATGCCGCTGAATCGCACGTGGGGAAGCGCCGCCAGCGCGTACACGGACTCGACCGGCGGGAATGACGGGGCGGCAAAGAGCGGCGTTTCAATGCGTGCCAGTACGCGTGCGGCATGGGTTTGCGGAGGCTCCGCGCTCAGCCGAAGCGCCACATCCACCCCTTCGGTGACCAGATCGGCGATGCGGTCATCAAGCGAAACCTGCAGATGTAATTCAGGATTCATGCGCTGTAGCGTCAGCAGGCGCGGCAACACGATCTGGCCCAGGCCGCTCGGCAACTGCACATGTACGGCCCCCTGATATTGATGCTCAACCGGGTTCAGGCGTCGCTCTGCTTCCTGCATGGCCTCCAGCACAAGCTGCATATCCCGCCGGTAACGCTCACCCTGCGCGGTGAGCTTCATCCTGCGCGTTGTACGATGCAGCAATACCACACCGAGCTCTTCCTCAAGGGCGGCGATCTGCTGGCTGACGGCGGACTGCTTGATCCCGGCCAGGCGGGCGGCAGCGGAAAAGGAGCCCGCTTCGGCGACGCGCAGAAAGGTGGAAATGGCGTTGAGCTTATTATTCATTTCGTGATTCTGCTTATAAATGCCATCGGATTCGGGGGATATATCAGAAAAAAATAATAGATCACACTGTGTCTGTCACCCCTTTCGGAGAAACACCATGAATAAGACGCAGCAACACAGGGTCGCGCTGGTCGCTGGCGCCAGCGGGATTGTTGGCAACCAGCTGGTCAAAACGCTTTTGCGCCATCAGTGGGAGGTCATTGGCCTGAGCCGCCAGGCGGTATCTCACCCTGAAGGCATTGCGATGGTTAATGTTGATTTACTGGATGCACAGGACAGCGCGCGGGCACTGTCATCGCTCAGCGGGATCACTCATGTGTTTTACAGCGCCTGGGCCAATGCCGCGAACTGGACAGAGATGGTTGAACCGAACGTCACCATGCTGCGCCATCTGGTCAGTAACCTCGAAAACACGGCGCCCCTTGAGACGGTCAGCCTGATGCAGGGCTACAAAGTCTACGGCGCGCATCTTGGCCCGTTCAAAACCCCGGCACGTGAAAGCGATCCCGGCGTACCGGGCGCTGAGTTTAACGCGGCCCAGCTCAGGTGGCTTAGCGATTTTCAGCGGGGAAAAGCGTGGCACTGGAACGCCATCCGGCCGGGCGTGGTGGGCAGCACGGTGCCGGGTAACGCCATGAATCTTGCCCTGAGCATCGCGCTGTACGCATCGCTGTGTAAGGCGCTGAATTTACCGCTGCGTTTTCCCGGCGCCGAACAGACCTGGCACAGCATTGTTGATCATACAGACGGTGAATTGCTGGCAGAGGCGACCGTGTGGGCCGCCACGTCGCCGGTAGCAGAGAACCAGGCATTCAATGTGAATAACGGTGACATCTGGCGCTGGAGCGAGCTGTGGCCACGCATTGCACACTGGTTTGAACTGGAGTCTGCACCCCCGGTCCGGCTCTCATTTCAGCAGCTGTTTACGGACTACCGCACGGTATGGCGCGAACTCGCCGCAGCTCGCGGGCTGGTGGAAAGCGATATTTTGCAGCTGAACGACGGACAGTTTGCCGACTTCGTGTTTAGCTGGGATTACGATATGTTTGGCGATGGCAGCAAGCTGCGTCGGGCCGGGTTCACCGCCATGCGGGCCACCGACGAAATGTTTTTCAGCCTGTTCGCACAGCTCAGGGCGGCACGCATTATTCCCTGACAGGGGGATGTTGTTCTCAGGAACGAACCCTTTATACTCGCTCATGACTGTGATCAACGGGATTGGTGAATATGCGGGAAGCAATCAGCGTTTTATTAATGGCTCTGCCGGTTATTGGGTTATATCTGGTGATAAGGAATGGCGTGAGGTCATTTCGCCAGCCAAAACGCATCGTTTCAGATGCCCAGGGCAAGAAGAAAATATCCACTAACCCGTGGTTTTTTGATTGTTTTTCCCGCAAGGTTTATTTTTATGATGACCGCTATTTTTATGAAATTCAGAAGGATAGAACCACTCAGGTTGAACTGACCAGAATAGTAAACATTAAGCCGGGATCGACGATGGTCAATAGTCGTCGGATCTGGTCAGTAATCTATGTTGAAAACGGAAGGGAAAAACAGGTGCAGTTTTACCCGAACGTAACGATGTTTAATCATAATTTCTCTGCTTTTTTGATAGCGGTAAAAAACGCCAATCCACACGCCGATATTAAAGATCTTTCCGTTTTCAATTTCTGAATGCCACCATGCGGCATTCAGAGACGATCCTCACTAACCATTAACGCATCGACGCTCCGAACGCGGTACCCGCCAGCTCGTGACAAATCGCGCCGATGCACCTCCAGCGCATTGATCAGACCTTCGGCCTCCTGGCAACGAAGGAGGACGCCAGATCCTGCTGGGCAATATGCTGAAGACCATCACCGCAAATGGCACAAAGACACAGCAACTGGCGGAAGAGGATATTGCTGAGGTCCTGAGAACCCGTTTTGCGCTGACGGCCGTGTAACGGATCGGGGGACAATTTCGCTTTCAGCACAGACCGGGTTTTATACGCTGTGCCGGTTGCGTAAACCGTCCCCCCACTGTAATAACAGACTGAACGACGCGGGCAGTACCGTGAGTGTGACCAGCGTCGCGACCAGCAACCCCCCGATAATGGCATACGCCATAGGTCCCCAGAATACCTGGTGCGAGATGGGGATCATGCCCAGAATGGCGGCACAGGCGGTCAGACAGATAGGTCTGGCCCGGTGCTCTGCGGCTGCGATAATGGCGGCATCGTTCGTCATCCCCTGAGCCAGATTGCTGTCAGCTTCGCCGATCAGGATCACCGCGTTACGAATGATCATGCCCGCCAGCGCGATCACGCCCAGCAGGGCGACGAACCCCATCGGTGTTCCACCCGGCAGCATCGCCAGAACGATGCCCGGTAAGCCAAACGGGGCCATGAACAGGGCCAGAAACATCCGGGAATAGCGTCGTAGCTGAAGCATCAGCAATAACAACATAATGACCAGCGTCACCGGAAGAACGGTAAAGACAGAGCGGTTTCCTTTATCAGACTCCGCAACCGCGCCGCCTTCCTCAATACTGTAGCCCGCAGGCAAACGGGCACGCAGTTTATCCACTGCCGGGCGCAGCGCGGCGGAGACGACCTCGGCTCTGAGTCCCGGCGCAAGGTCAGTTTGCACGGTGATAAACGGCAGGCGCTGACGACGCCAGACAACCGGATCGTCCACACCCCAGACCGGCGTTGCGACAGCACTGAGCGGAATTTTTTTGCCATCGTTCCCCTCAACGGTCAGTGACGACAGTGTGGCCAGATTAAGACGTTCACTGTCTCTGGCGCGGAGCACCACATCCACCAGCCGGTCATTATTCCGTATTGAGGTCACGACGCTGCCGGACCAGACCGTATTCAGCGTCCGGGCCAGACTTTCTGACGACACGCCCGCAGCCCGGGCCGCCGTCTGATTCACCTCAAGGGTAATCACTCTCTCCGGTTCACCGGCGGTCTGGTTGACTTCACGTGAGAGCGGTGACTGGCCAATCACTTCCGTCAGGTGATTCGCCAGCGCCCGAACCTTTACATAGTCCGGTCCGCTAACCCGGTATTTGATTGGCCAGCCGACCGGGGGGCCGAGCTCCAGAGGCGATACGCGTGTGATGATGTCGCTAAATTGCGTCGCCAGTATCTTGTTCAGCTGTGCGTGCAGACGGTCGCGGGCGGCGAGGTTTTTCGCGACCACCACCAACTGGGCACTGTTTTCATTCTCCAGCAGCACATCCATTGGCAGATAAAAACGGATAGCGCCCGATCCTACGTATGTTGAGTAATGATCGATATTGCTATTGCCTGCCAGCGCCTTCTCCAGCTTTTCGGCCTCTCTTTGCGTTTCCGGCTGTGAGGCGTTGGCCGGAAGCGTCAGGCTCACCAGCAGCTCTGGTCTGTCGGAAGCGGGAAAAAACTCGCCTTGCATAAACGTCGTCCCGTACAGGGACAAACCCAGTGCGCCAAGGGCACAAAGCACGGTGGTGAGTCGGTGGCGCAATACCTTACGCAGCAGCCAGTGATACCCGCGTGCTATCCGACCCGGGCCGGAGGCATGATGCCTGACGTTCTCCGGCAGCAGCCATGTCCCGGTCAGCGGTGAAAACAGGATTGCGACCACCCATGAACACAGCAGGGCAATCAGCACGACCGCAAACAGAGAAAAGCAGTATTCACCCGCGCTGGATGCCGCAAAGCCGACCGGAATAAATCCGGCGATCATCACCAGTGTGCCGGTGAGCATCGGGAATGCCGTCGTGGTGAACGCCCGGGTTGCCGCTTGCCGACGGGAATCGCCAGCCTCCAGACGAGAAACCATGGTTTCCACGGTGATCATGGCGTCATCCACCAGCAGACCCAGCGCAATAATCAGTGCCCCGAGCGAGATGCGCTGCAGGCCAATCCCGGCCAGCATCATTCCGGCGAAGGTCATGGCCAGAACCAGCGGGATTGCCGCAGCCACAACCAGCCCCGCCCGTAGCCCCAGAGAGACAAATGAAACGGCCAGGACGATAACCACCGCTTCAATAAGGACCCTGATAAAACCACTCACCGCGTCGCTGACTACCGCGGATTGATCGGCGACCTTCACCATCTCGATACCGTGCGGCAGCCCGGCGCTGAGGGCTGCCACTCTTTGATTCAACGCGGCGCCAAAGCGCAGCATATTGCCTGTCGGCGCCATTGAAATCGCCAGCCCGATAGCCGGTTTTCCGTTAACCCGAAACGCCGGTGAGGGCGGCTCGGCGCTTTCCCGGGTGAGGGTGGCAATGTCGGTCAAGGGAATATAACGATTGTTAATATGCAGCGTGACCGCGCGTAAACTCTCCTCTGAGGTGAGCGCACCGCTGACGTGGAGTGCGATGTTCTCCTGCCCCGTGCGTATGATGCCCGCCGGGACGACTGCATTCTGCGCCCTGAGCGCCTCCGCCACCTGCTGAATATCCAGACCCATCCCCGCCAGACGGGCCGGGGAAAAGGCCAGAACCATCTGTTCCTGCTGTTCACCCAGCAGGGTGGTTTTGCCGATATCCGGCAGGGACATCAGTTCCCGACGCAGTGTCTCCACCCGATCCCGAACCTCCCGCAGGGTATAGCCTTCGGGGATGAAGCCATAAATTGTGCCGAACGTGTCGTCAAATTCGTCGTTGACATCAGGGCCCTGAACGCCTTCTGGCAGAGACGGAGCGATATCCTGCATTTTCTTCCGCACCTGGTACCAGATATCCGGCACCGTTTGCGGCGGCGTATCATCGCGCAGGTTGACATGAATAACGGTGCGTCCTGCCCGGGTTTCGCTTTCGATATAATCAAGCCAGGGGATCTCCTGTAACTTTTTCTCAAGCGTATCCGTCAGCAGGCGAGTCGTGTCCGCTACCGATGCCCCCGGCCATTGCGCGGAGACCACGGCCGTTTTGATGGTAAACGCCGGATCTTCGTTGCGCGGCAGGCGCTCGTAACAGAACACGCCCATCGCCATCACCAGCAGCATAAAGAAACTGACCATCTGCTGATTTTTAAGCGCCCAGGCGGAGAGGTTAAATGTCTCTTTTGTGCTTCTCATGTTCATGGCTGCTCCTCCCCGGCAATCACCTGTTCTCCTGAGCGTAATTTGCTCACGCCAGCCGTAATCACCCTGTCACCGGGCGCAAGACCGGAGGCGATGATGACGGAGGAGGCCGTGTAACGTGCAGGCACAACCACGCGCAGTTGCGCCTGAGATTGCCGGTTGATTACAAACACAGCGGGCTTGTCTGCGTAACGACTCAGTGCCGACGCAGGAAGGACGTAACCGCACGCGGCACTGGAGGGCAGGGTTACGGTGACGCTGGCACCCAGTGCCATGGCGGCGGGCGGGTTGTTCAGGGTGGCTCTGACCCGCCAGGTACGGGTCAGGGGATCGGCCTGAGGCGTGATATCGCGTAACACCGCTGAAGCATTGACCGTCGGGTCGCTGAGCAAGGCGACGCGGAAATCAGCCTTATCCGGTGAGGGGATATCATCAGGCGCGGCAATATCGAACACCACATCGCGGGCTTCACCGGTCGCCAGCGTCAGCACCGACTGGCCTGCGCTGACAATCTGGCCCGCAGAGGCGCTAACCGCGGTAATGATGCCTTCCTTCGGCGAGAGAAGGCGGGTCCAGCCCAGGCTTTCCCGGGCGTTGCGCAGTGCCGCCTCGCTACTTTTCAGACGCGCGCTGGCGACAAGCCAGTCTGCACGGGCTGTGTCGAGTTGTGTGCGGGCTATAGCGCCGGTGGACATCAGCGTTTGCATTCTGTTGACGTTGAGCGCGGCAATCTGCGCTGAGGCTTTGGCACCCTCATAGTCAGCGGTGGCCGCGTCGAGCTGATTTTGTCCGGTGGTATTGTCGAGGGTCGCCAGCAGTTGCCCGGCGGTAACCCGATCGCCAATATCGACGACGCGCGTGAGGATCCTGCCCCCGGTACGGAAACTCAGCGTCGTCTCATCATGGGCATGGATCTCACCGGTTCTTTCCAGTGCTGGCAGCGTTTTCGCTGAACCCACCACACTGTAGCGTACCGCCCGCACGGGGGGCGGCGTGTTTTCGTGTTTATCGCCGCAACCGGTTAGCGGGAAGATAGGCAGGGCAAGTATCACCAGGGGAATAAAGTGTAGCCAGGAAAGGGTGCGCGCCACGCTGTATACATGATGCAGGCTGTGGCGGAGGGAGAGAATGAATTCGTCTGACATAACGCCGCTCCAGAAAAGGGATGGCGTTATTTAATCGGCTGTTCATCGAGAAAGATTCGATGTTGTGTCAAGGGTTTATCAAGAGCGGGAATTTTCCTCGTCACAAGCGCGCCAGGGCAACTGGATGCGCACCAGAAGCCCTCCGGTTTCTGGTAATGACGCGCTAATACTTCCCCCATGCGCCTGACAAATCGCCTGCGCAATTGATAAACCGAGGCCGCTGCCACCGGAGTGCCGGGCGCGTGATTGTTCCTCGCGGCTAAATCGCTTAAACATGTCCGGTAAAAAGTGCTTTGATACACCCGGACCGTCATCGGCGAATTCGAGGGTGTACTGCCCCTGGGCATAATGCAGGGCCACCTCCAGATGGCCTCCCTCGCGTCCATAGCGGAGTGAATTCTCCATGAGGATCGTAAATACCTGTCCCATACGGAACGCATCGCCTCTGAAGGGGCATGGGCGCGGGTTACGCAACGTTATCGTAAAATTTTGTGCATCGGCCTGCGGGGTTATCCAGTCTGCCCGCTCCTGAATCAGCTCATCCAGACGGAATGGCCTGTCTTCAAGCACAAGATTTCCCGCATCAGCCAAAGAGAGAAGGTGCAATTCATCGGTCAGCCGGTTGAGGTGCTGGAGCTGTTTCATCACCATCCCCAACTGCTCCGGGGTGGCGTCAAACACGCCGTCCATCATACCCTGCAGACGTCCAATGGCTGCCGTCAGGGGAGAGCGCAGCTCATGTGCCATGGCAACGTGCGAGGCGCGAAGCTCTTTTTCATAGCGAGCCAGTTGTCCGGTCATGGTATTAAAGTCAGCCGCAAAGCTGATCATTTCTGCGGGCGCATCTTTCACCAGCTCTGCCTGTCGGCCAAACTGCCCATCGGCCACATCTTTGGCCGCATCACGAAGACAGCTGAACTGCAGCGCCAGAGGACGAGCGTGCTTAAGTCCCATCACCACAATGAAGGGGATCATCACCAGCACCAGCAGAGCCACGGTGACCCAGTCAGCCGAGGCGATAGATGGGGTGGAGTAACTGAGCCCCCACCAGCTGTCTACAATATCGTGAAAGCGGGCCGGGTTTGACTGCGGATTCTGGCTGAGCGTGAGAAACTCCTGCCGGACCGCTGCGGGCATTTTGCCCATTATCCAGTAGTTCTGCACGGCGTAACGCAGCCACATACAGGCTGCTATAACGATCACGCTGCCAATCGCCAGCGCCAGGATGCGCGCGCAAATCCAGCGCCAGAGGGAGGAATGACGGGTCTTTATCATGGCTGTCTGAACCTGTAACCCACGCCGCGAACGTTAACCAGCACGCCGGAAAGACCCGCGGCTTCGAGTTTTTTACGCAGGTTATAAATATGGGTATCCACCACCCGCTCCAGGGCCTCGCTTTCCGGCAAACAGTGCTCCAGTAAATATTGACGGGAAAAAGGACGCGAAGGTGAACGCATCAGCGTGGTCAGTAGCGAAAATTCCGTTGGGGTCAGATCCAGAACCCGCGGCGTGTTGTCATCATTGATGATGCTCGCCACAATGGCCGTGACATCCACCTCCAGCGTCTGCCAGCGAAGGATCTCTTCTTCGCGCGTGTTTTTATTGCTCCGGCGCAGCACCGCCTGCACCCGTGCCACGACTTCACCTGGATGATAGGGTTTAACGACATAGTCATCAGCCCCGTATCTCAACGCGCCGATGCGATCGGGCGTATCGCCCATAGCCGTCACCATGATAACGGGCACATCGCTTTTGCGACGCAGGCTGGCCAGCACCTCAGTTCCGTTGAGTCCGGGAAGCATGACATCCAGCAAGACAAGATCGGGTTTCCAGCGTTGCGCCATCTCCAGCCCGGCCAGCCCGTCCCCCGTGACGGTCACATCGTAATTTTCACGGCGTAAATAAGCTTCAAGTACACCAGCCGCATCGGCATCATCTTCAATAATCAGCACTCTTCTGGACAACATCTGTTCACCTTGACCGTTTCTTAACACTATCCCGACTATTCATTGATTTAGCCAAATCATACTGCGCACAACGTAGAAGTGGAGACCAGTATGATAGCGAGAAAAAAAGCCCTGTATATGACCGTTCCGTTTCTGATGACGGCAGCATCCGGCGTACACGCCGATGAGGCACAAACGTCTTCCGACTATTTGACGATTGGGGCAGGAGGACGCTATGCGCCTCGTTATTCAGGCTCTGACAAGCAGGTATGGCAAGGGGTGCCTGTTTTACAGGGGCGCAAAGGTGCATTCTTTATTGATGCGCAGAAAGGCATTGGATATGACCTGCAAAATGACAGCGGCGTGTACCTTGAACATACGCTGGGTTACGACCTGGGGAGGGCGGACGAAAACGCCAGCTGGCGAGAGGGAGCGAATAATCTGAAAGGGATGGGAGAGATAGATACCAGCCTGAATACCGGACTGGCGGTCGGCTGGCAAATCACTTCCTGGCTGAGTGTGGAAGGCAAAGCGACCCTGCCTGTAACGGACAGTCAGGGGGTAAACTACCAGGCCTCTGTTACGCTGCTCCCTCTACAAACCAGTCAGGACACGATTGCTTTTCAGTCTGCATCCCTGTTTGGCGACAGCCGTTACCTCAATACCTGGTATGGGGTCAGTCAGCAGCAGAGTCAGCGCTCCGGTTATAGCCGTTATTCAGCGCCCGGTGGATTCTACGGTATAGACAGCAGCCTGACATGGAGTCATCAGTTCGATACCCATTGGGGCACGGTCCTGAGTGCCGACTACACCTGGCTTGGGGAGCATGCAAATAACAGCCCGATCGTATCGCGACGTAACGAAGGCGCTGTCACCGCCGCCATCACCTGGACATTCTAGTGTGGAGGTGAGAGATGCGATCTTCCTCGGCGTAGCCGGGGTAATCATTACGGCCATCTATGTCATTACCTGGTACGTCTATGTATACGGGTGAACAGAGCTGGCCGGAGCGAGAAAATTCCTGGAAGATTATTTCTTCTTGTTCATCATCGCTTTCAAATCAGCAAACGGATTAAAGGTGGCGACACCCACATCTTTTTGCGCGTCTTCTCCCGCGACAACGGTGGTGCCGTACTGATCCGCTTCGGTGTACTTCGAGTGTTCATGATCGTGGCAAAACAGGCACAACAGCTCCCAGTTACTGCCATCTTCCGGGTTATTGGTATGGTCGTGATCGATATGGTGAACCGTCAGTTCCCGAAGGTTGGAATAGACAAATTCCCGTGAGCAGCGCCCACAGACCCATGGATAAATTTTTAATGCTTTTTCACGGTAGCCGCTTTCCAGCCGCGCGTAGTTTTTAGGGATCAGAGCCATTGCCGGTTTTACCTGCCAGGAAAAGAGTGAGCGAAATTATATCCCATTATGGAACGCAATAGCGATCTGCTCAGGTCAGTCAATTTATTTGACGCTTTCCGTTAAATAAACGGCATTTATTGTTGCCTGGTAATGCGTAGAGTAGAAGAAACGCAACACATTCTCAGGATTACCCCTTATGAAAAAGATCGGATTTTTATCATTTGGTCACTGGACGCCGTCGCCACAGTCCGGTACCCGAACCGCAGCGGACACGCTGCTGCAGTCCATCGACCTGGCCGTGGCCGCTGAAGAACTGGGTGCCGATGGCGCTTATTTCCGTGTGCACCACTTTGCCCGGCAGCTCAGCTCGCCGTTCCCCTTGCTGGCGGCGATAGGCGCAAAAACCAAAACCATCGAGATCGGTACCGGCGTGATCGATATGCGGTATGAAAACCCAATGTACATGGCGGAGGATGCCGGGGCGGCGGATCTGATCTCTGGCGGGCGTTTGCAGCTGGGAATTAGCCGCGGCTCGCCGGAGCAGGTGATTGATGGCTGGCGTCACTTTGGCTATGTCCCGCAGGAAGGGGAAAACGAATCGGATATGGCGCGTCGTCATACCGAGGTGCTGCTTGAGGTGCTGCGCGGAGAAGGGTTTGCGAAACCAAACCCGCAACCGATGTTCCCGAACCCGCCTGGCCTGCTGCGCCTGGAGCCTCATTCCGAAGGTTTACGCGACCGCATCTGGTGGGGCGCCGGTTCAAATGCAACGGCGGTCTGGGCCGCAAAACTGGGCATGAACCTGCAAAGCTCAACGCTGAAAGACGATGAAACCGGCGAGCCGTTCCATATTCAGCAGGCAAAACAGATCCGCGCGTATCGTCAGGCCTGGGCTGAGGCGGGCCATACCCGTCAGCCGCGCGTGTCGGTGAGCCGCAGTATCTTTGCCCTGATGGACGATCGTGACCGGATGTATTTCGGGGCCAGCCGCAACGACAGCGATAGCGTGGGCTATCTGGATGAAAAAACGCGGGCGATTTTCGGGCGCAGCTATGCGGCAGAGCCCGACAAGCTGGTTGAACAATTGAAGCAGGACGACGCGATAGCCGAAGCGGATACCCTGTTACTGACCGTACCGAATCAGCTTGGCGTGGACTACAACGCGCATGTGATTGAGTCGATCCTCAAACATGTGGCGCCAGCAATGGGCTGGCGCGAATAGGTTAACTGACGGGTTGCTCAGCCTCTGTGACTCATATCGCTCAGCAGTACGGCGATACTTTGCCCGCCCGCCGTCTGCTCAAGCGCAATCTTGACGATGATGGTCAGCGGAACGGAGAGCAGCATGCCAACGGGGCCGAGCAGCCAACCCCAGAATATCAGGGACAAAAACACCACCAGGGTCGAAAGCCCAAGCCCGCGTCCCATCATGCGCGGTTCAAGAATGTTTCCGAAGACCAGGTTAATCACCAGATAACCGGCCAGCAGAATCAGGGCATCATACAAACCACTGAAAACCAGCACCTGCAGAATAGGCGGGATGGCCGCCAGCACGGAACCGATGTTGGGAATATAGTTAAGCGCAAAGGCGAGCAGTCCCCAGACGAACGCAAACCGCACATCCAGCGCAACCAGCATGCCCCAGACAACACACCCGGTGACGAGACTGATCGCCGTTTTCAGCACCAGATAGCGGGAAACACTGTCCAGTGCACGCTGAATCGCGCCCATGCCTTCCACCGGCCGAACCATTATATGCTGTAGTTTGGCAGGCAGTTGCGGCACCTCCAGCAGCATAAACACCACGGTTAAAAACAGCAGGAAAATAGAGGTCATGGCGTTGGAGAGCTGCGCCAGCAGGCTGGTGACGAGGGTCATTGCTGCGTTGGGGTCGATATACTTCAGCAGTTCCTCAACGGAGACCTCAATGCCCGCGCGCTGCAGCCAGGGTTCAATCTGCAACAGGGGTATCACCAGCGACGAGCGGTATTTCGGCAGCGTGCGCGCCAGTTCATTCAGGGATGTGCCCAGATAAGCGACCAGCAGCACCATCGCGATAATAATGATGCTGATGAGCAGGGTGATCGCCAGCACGCGCGGTATGCGTATCCGCACCATGCGCTGAACCAGCGGGTTAAGGATCACTGCAATAAACAGCGCCAGAATAAAAGGCACGATAATATCGGCGGCAAAACGAACGCCCGTCAGGATGATCACCAGCATACCGAGCATGATCACAATCTTAAGGCCGTTCAGGGTAATGATGGGTTTAGCCATGGCAATTCCTGCGTATTTTTTTATTTATAATAAAGGCGAAAGGCGTTTAATAAACTAACCAAAATCAAACGGCCTCGGTAAAGAATTGAAAAGACTTTGAGTAAAATCCTGGCTTATGGTACAAATTTAGCGTGTTTAACTACCGAGGACAATTTTGATCCGCAAAGACGAGAAGCAACACCGCGGATAATTGTAATTTTATGGACAATTTGTTCAGGACGTATTCTTCAAACCATACTGCTGTATTCTCCACCTCTTTCTTCCTTCTGTCCGGTGAGCAACACTGGCGCAACGCGCTATAGTCACGTCTTCTGCCTGAGCTGGCGCCATGCGCTTAGCTATCTGATTTAATTTCCTTTTTTGGGTTTGCTGTTCGCAGCGAGCCGCGATGGATTATATTCTCAAGCAGGAGAAAAACATGTTTTACTGGATTTTATTAGCCCTGGCTATTCTCGCTGAAATTACCGGCACGCTGTCTATGAAATGGGCAAGCGTCAGCGATGGCAATACCGGTTTTATTTTAATGCTGGTGATGATTTCGCTTTCCTATATTTTCCTCTCGTTTGCGGTGAAGAAAATCGCGCTGGGGGTGGCTTATGCCCTCTGGGAAGGTATCGGTATTTTGTTGATTACGCTGTTCAGCGTTTTGTTATTTGACGAAACCTTATCAACAATGAAGATCGCCGGATTGACGACGCTGGTAGTCGGGATTGTGCTGATTAAATCGGGTACACGTAAACCGACAAAACCGCAGAAGGAGCAGACCCATGCAGCAGTTTGAATGGATCCACGCGGCCTGGCTGGGGTTCGCCATTGTTCTGGAAATTCTGGCGAACGTGTTTCTGAAATTCTCTGATGGTTTTCGCCGTAAAGTTTACGGTCTGATGTCGATTGCCGCTGTGCTGGGGGCGTTTAGCGCCCTGTCTCAGGCGGTCAAAGGTATCGATCTGTCTGTAGCCTATGCCCTGTGGGGCGGGTTTGGTATTGCCGCGACCCTGGCAGCAGGGTGGGTGCTCTTCGGCCAACGGTTAAATAATAAAGGCTGGATCGGCCTGGTATTGCTGCTGGCCGGTATGATTATGATAAAACTCGCCTGATGACGTCAGGCGAGGCGGCGCTGGCCTGTTATTGTGCCAGCGCATCCAGCTTGTCGCGAAAACCGGTCACCGAGAGAGCACGGTTATCCGCGCGCCATCGGTCTTTGGCCGCCGGAGCTGAACTCTGCACACCAATCAACTGCCAGCCGTTATCCGTTTTCAGCATCAGCGGTGAGCCGCTGTCGCCCGGTAACGTATCGCACTGGTGAGAGAGCACGCTGTTTTGCGCCCAGCCGGTCACAATGCAGTCGGTGTGGGTATACAGCGTATCCAGATGATCGACCGGATAACCGGATTGCGTCACCTTGCGATCGACGGCTTTCAGCGCGGCGGTCAGCGCGGCTTTATCGCCATCAAACAGGGGTAGTGGAGTGATTCCAGAAGGCGGGTAGCGCAAAATGATGAGACCGAAATCCCAGGAGGCCGCAGCGGGCGGGACTATCCAGCCGTCGCCGTCCGGTTTCAGGCGCTTACCCAGCGAAGGGTCAACCCGGCCTTCAATCCCGTGAATTTCATAGCGCCACATCCCTTTCTGAGACACAAATCGCAGTACCACGGCTTTGTCGGGTTTGCCGTCCGGCGGCGTCAACAGGCAATGGCCTGCGGTCAGGGCAAGCTGAGGGGTAATCAGCGTGGCGGTGCATAAGTTACCGCTGGCGGTTTCCAGTTGCCCGATGGCATCCCACGGGGCCTGGGTAGGATCGGCGACACGCGTACGATCATCATGACCGAAAAACAGCGTTTTAAGCTCTTTCGCGCTAATGGTGTCATCATCGCCATCATCCGCATGCGCGAATCCAGAAAAAAGAGCAAACGTTCCCAGTAATAACACAACAGATTTACGCATATCACACTCTGGTGGGGGTAATTATGATTATTAAAAGTGAACCCTATGAAAATACTATAGACGGGACAGCGCTAAAGTGGGAGTAAAATCAGCGTGCTACGATCAGGAAAGATAAAACTGGCTTGCGATGAGCGCGCATAAAATAAGCAGGATAAGGATCAACTCAAACCGATAGCGTCGCAGCATACGCCCTCCGGATAAAAAAACGGCGCTGTATTGAAAGGTTCAGCGCCGGTTTACCAACGTGCCCCGAAGGGCACGGTTTAGCTTGTACTCTTACGCAGCTGGCTGAGCAGCTGGTTTAGCAGCTTCGTGTTTTACTGCTTTTTTGTGATGCTTTTTAGCGGCCTGAGCTTTCTGCTCTACAGCGGGTTTAGTCGCTTTTTTGTGGTGCTTTTTGGCGGCCTGTGCTTTCTGCTCAACAGCAGGTTTAGCGGCGTCTTGTTTTACGGCTTTTTTGTGGTGCTTTTTAGCCGCCTGCGCTTTTTGCTCAGCAGCAGGTTTAGCAGCTTTGTGATGTTTCTTGTGGTGTACCGTTTTTGCCGGTGCAGCGGTGGTTGCAGCAGGTGCAGCGGCAGCTGGAGCAGTTGCAGTAGTCTCAGCAGCGAACGCAGCAGAAGACAGACCCATAGCAGCGGCAACAACCAGAGCTAATACTTTATTCATGTTCATACCCTCGAATTTGGTTTTTCATTTAACCCCACTGCGGGGCCGTTGAAATAACTATATCCCTGTAAATTCGGGGTTTCCGTGAGTGATTGGTATCGGCGTGTAACCGTTTGTACAACGCCGGGGGCTTTCCCCGGCGTGGGTCATTACAGGTAACGCGAGGTCAGGTGTTCACGGAAGTAGCGGATATTCAGATCTTCTCCCGTCGCCTGGGTGATCAGCTGTGATGTGGTAAACCGGCTGCCGTGTTGCCAGACGTTCTGGCGCAGCCAGTCAAACAGGGCCGACAGATCCCCGTCAGCGATAGAGGCCTGCAGACCTGGCAGCGCCGTTTTCGCGGCATGGAACAGCTGCGCGGCGTACATCGCCCCCAGCGTATAAGACGGGAAGTAACCGAATCCGCCGTCGGTCCAGTGGATATCCTGCATACAGCCGTTGCGGTAGTTGTTTTTGGTGGATAACCCGAGCCACGCCTGCATTTTCTCATCCCACAGGGCCGGGATGTCCTCCACCTCGATATCGCCATTGATCAGCGCCCGCTCAATCTCATAGCGCAGCACCACGTGTGCCGGGTAGCTCACTTCGTCGGCATCGACGCGGATATAGCCCGGCTTCACGCGCTGGTTCCAGGCGATAAAGTTCTCTTCGCTAAACGCCGCCTGGCTGCCAAAACGGGCATGAACGGCAGGGAGGAGATGTTTCAGGAACGCCTCGCTGCGGCCAAGCTGCATCTCAAAGAACAGACTCTGGGATTCGTGGATTGCCGTTGAACGCGCCAGGGCAACGGGCTGACCGGCCCACGCGCGCGGCAGGTTCTGTTCGTAGCGCGCGTGTCCGGTTTCGTGGATCACGCCAAACAGGGCGCTGAGGAGTTCATCTTCGTCATACCGCGTGGTAATGCGCACATCTTCCGGCACGCCGCCGCAGAACGGGTGCGCGCTCACGTCCAGACGACCGCCGTTGAAATCGAAGCCGAGCATCTTCATGGCTTCCAGCCCCAGCTCACGCTGCGTTGCCGTCGGGAAGGGGCCCTGAGGCGGAACGAAGGTCTGCCTGGCCTGCTTGTCGACCACGTTTGCCAGCAGATCCGGCAGCCACGACTTCATGTCGGCAAAGAGCACGTCCAGACGGGCGCTGGTCATGTCTGGCTCAAAAATATCCAGCAGCGCATCGTAAGGTGAGCAACCTTTTGCCTCCGCGCGCAAACGCGCCTCTTCACGGCTGAGTTTTACCACCTCTTTCAGATTGGCGGAAAAGCCTTGCCAGTCATTGGCCGGACGCTGGGTACGCCAGGCGTGCTCACATTTGCTGCCCGCCAGCGATTTGGCTTCCACCAGCGATTCCGGCAGCAGCGAGGCCTGCTGATATTGACGCGTCATTTCACGCAGGTTGGCCTGTTCGACGTCATTCAAATCTTCACCTGCCGCTGCAGCCAGCCATTCACCCACTTTTTTGTCGGTCAGGATCTGATGTTGCAGGACGCTCATCTCCGCCAGCGCTTCACCGCGCGCGGCGCTGCCGCCGGGCGGCATCATGGTGAACATGTCCCAGCTGGCGATGGAGGAGAGGTGCGAGAAGCGGGAGAGACGCTGGAAGGTTTTCACAAGTGACTGATAGGCGGATGTTTTTTGCAATTCTTATTTCCTCTTGCCAGGGATGTGTTTCAGGGAGCATACAATGAAACAGACCAAATTCCCCAGCATTTCCCACATGGAGGAAATCTAAGCCGATCTCCTCCGTTGAAACCGTCTCCGGAATGCCGGGAGACGGTTTTCGGTAGGTAATTAGGCCTTATCACGCATAACCTGTTGCAAGATCGCCAGCGCCTGGGTGAACTGGGCATCCGGAATGGTCAGCGGATAAAGGAAGCGGATCACGTTGCCGTACTGGCCGCAGATCAATAACAGCAGGCCCTGGGCGAGTGCTTTTTGCTGGATCGCCTGTGCGATGGCGGCCGAAGGTGCACGGCTCTCGGGATCAAAAAACTCCGCCGCAATCATCGATCCTCTTCCCCTTATCGCCACGAGCGCAGGGAAGGTGCCCTGAATCTCTTCCAGGGTGGCTTTCAGTCGATCGCCCAGATGTCGGGCGCGGGCGCACAGTGACTCGTTGTCGATAATATTCAGCACCGCGTGCGCGGCGGCCACCGCCAGCGGGTTGCCTGCATAGGTCCCCCCCAGACCGCCGGGCGCCGGCGCGTCCATGATTTCGGCGCGACCCACCACGCCGGACAGCGGCATTCCGCCTGCCAGGCTTTTCGCCATCGTCATCAGGTCGGGCTTGTCGGCGTAGTGTTCCATGGCAAACAGTTTCCCCGTACGGGCGAAGCCGCTCTGTACTTCGTCGGCAATCATCACGATCCCGTGTTCATCACAGATACGGCGGATGGCGGCCACCAGATCTGGCGGGGCGACGTTGAATCCGCCTTCACCCTGAATGGGTTCAAAAATAATCGCCGCTACCTGTTTCGCCTCAATGTCTGCTTTGAACAGACGTTTTATCGCCGTGATGGCATCCTGCGTCGTGATGCCGTGCAGCTCCGAGGGATAGGGCACGTGATAAACCGACCCCGGGAAGGGGCCAAATCCCAGCTTATAAGGCGCGACCTTGCCGGTTAATGCCATGGTCATATAGGTTCGACCGTGAAAGCCTCCTCCGAAGGCAATCACGCCCGGTCTGCCGGTGTGGGCCCGGGCGATTTTAATGGCATTTTCCACCGCTTCTGCGCCCGTTGTGAAGAATGCCGTTTTGGCCGGGCTCTGCACCGGGGCCAGCTCATTAAGTTTTTCGGCTAATGAGACGTAGCTTTCATACGGCACAATCTGGTAGGCCGTGTGGGTGAACTGGTGAAGCTGTTTTTCCACTGCGGCCACCAGTTCAGGATGCCGATGGCCGGTATTCAGTACCGCGATCCCGGCGGCGAAATCAATATAGTCGTTGCCTTCCACGTCGGTAAGCGTGGCATTCTCCGCCGTGCGGGCAAAGAAATCACACATTACGCCTACGCCGCGCGGGGTGGCAGAAAGTCTACGCTGATGAAATTCCTGGTTACTCATGTCAGATACCCTTTTGTCGAAACGCTCATACGCCAAGACGATCGCGCAGGCTGTAATACGCCGCACCCATCGCCGTGAATGGAATCCGCAGGCTGCGACCGCCCGGGAAGGGGTAGTGCGGAAGGTTGGCAAACGCATCAAAGCGCTCAGCGTCACCGCGCAACAGTTCCGAGATCAGCCGTCCGGCCAGGTGGGTGCAGGTCACGCCGTGGCCGCTGTAGCCCTGCATGTAATAGATGTTTTTATCCAGACGACCAAACTGCGGCATGCGCGACAGGGTCAGCAGGAAGTTGCCCGTCCAGCGGTAGTCGATTTTGACGCCGGCCAGCTGTGGGAAGGTTTTCAGCAGCTTTGGCATCACCAGACGCTCGACATCGTCCGGATCGCGCGCGCCATAGACGACGCCACCGCCGTACAGCAGGCGGTTGTCGGCGGTAAGACGGTAGTAATCCAGCAGGTAGTTACAATCTTCCACGCAGTAGTTATTGGGGATCAGCGTGCGGACGACCGCTTCCGGCAGCGGGGCGGTGGTCACAACCTGAGTGCCGCAGGGCATGCTGCGTTTTGCCAGTTCCGGTTCTATCTTATCGCCCAGATAGGCATTCCCGGCGACGATCACATAGCGGGCCGTCACCTGGCCATGCTGCGTGCTTACCACCGCCGGGCTGGTGTGCTGAATGGCGGTCACCGGGGACTGTTCATACACCCGCCCGCCGTTCAGGCGAATCGCGTCCGCTTCGCCGATCGCCAGGTTCAGTGGATGAATATGCCCCCCGCTGCGGTCCAGCAGCGCGCCGGTATAGCGTTCGCTGTCGACTTCCCGGCGGATGGCACTGGCGTCCAGCAACTCCAGCTGCGTATTGCCGTAGCGTTCCCAGTTGGCTTTTTGCTCCTCCAGCGTCTCGAGCTGCTTATGGTTTAGCGCCACAAACAGCCCGCCGGGACGATAGTCGCACTGGATCTGATAGCGCTGGATACGCTCCCGGATGATCTCCCCGCCTTCAAACATCATGCTCCCGAGGACTCTGGCGGCATCGGGTCCGTAGTTTTTCTCAATCACGTCGATATCGCGGCTGTAAGAGTTAACCAGCTGGCCGCCGTTGCGTCCGCTGGCGCCGAAGCCGATGCGCGCCCCTTCAAGGAGCACCACGTCGTAGCCCATTTCGGCGAGATGCAGCGCGGAGGAGAGGCCGGTATAGCCGCCGCCCACCACGCACACGTCACAGCTGATCGACTCGTTAAGCGTCGGGAAAGGTTCGTAAGCGTTCGCGCTGGCCGCGTAGTAGCTGGTGGTATGTTCGGTCATGATTGAGACTCCAGGGCAATCCAGATGGTTTTCAGTTCGGTAAATTTTTCCAGCGCGTGCAGGGACTTATCGCGACCGTTGCCGCTCTGCTTATAGCCGCCAAAGGGTACGGTCATATCGCCGTCGTTATAGTTATTGACGAAGACCGAGCCTGCTTTCAGGCGGCGGCTCATGCGGTGCGCGCGGGAAAGATCGCGGGTCCATACCGCCGCGCCAAGCCCATATTCACTGTCGTTGGCCAGCGTTAAGGCTTCTTCTTCGGTTTTAAAACGGGTGACGACCAGCACCGGTCCGAAAATCTCTTCGCGACACAGCGGGGAGGCAGGGTCGATGTCGACAAAAATGGTGGGACCGACTGCACAAGGCCATGCTTGTTCCCGCCCGTCCAGCAGCAGCGTACCTTTTCGGGTTCCCTCGCGAATAAACGTGTGGACGGTATCGGCATGCGCAGCGTCGATGAGCATGCCCATCGTGCTGTCAGGGTCGAGCGGATCGCCCGGCTGCCAGTGACGGGCCTGCGCTTTTAGCTTTGCCAGAAAGTCGTCGGCGATGCTGTCTTCGAGCAGCAGGCGGGTACCGGCGATACAGACTTGCCCCTGGTTATAAAAAATCCCGGCGGCGGTTGCGCTCACGGCTTTGTCGAGGTCCGGACAGTCGGCAAAGATAATGTTGGCGCTCTTGCCGCCCGCCTCCAGCCAGACGCGCTTCATGTTGCTTTCACCCGCGTCCTTCAACAGCTGCTTGCCGGTACGGGTAGAGCCGGTAAAGGTCAGCACCTCGACTTCTGGATGCAATGCCAGCGCCTGGCCCGCTTCGTGGCCGTAACCGCTTATCACATTCAGCACGCCGTCCGGCAGGCCTGCCTCTTTCGCCAGCCCGGCCAGCCGCAGGGCGGTGAGTGGCGATTTCTCCGACGGTTTCAATACCACGCTGTTGCCCGCGATCAGTGCCGGGCCCAGCTTCCAGCAGGCCAGCAGCAGCGGGAAGTTCCAGGGAACGATGGCCGCAACCACCCCGATCGGCTCGCGCACGATCATCGCCAGTTCGCCCGGCCCCGTAGGCGCTACTTCGCCGTAGACTTTATCCGCCGCTTCGGCGTACCAGCGAATGGCGCGCGCCGCGCCGGGAATATCGTCGCGCAGGCTGTGGCGGATGGGTTTACCGGTGTCCAGTGTTTCCAGTAAGGCCAGCTCTTCGCCGTGGCGTTCCATTAAATCGGCGAGCTTATTGAGCACGGCCTTGCGCTGCGCCGGAGACGCCTGCGACCAGTCACCGCGCTCAAATACCTCACGCGCCGCCTGAACTGCACGGTCCACGTCCGCCTGCTTGCCCCGGGCCACGTTCGCCAGCGTCTGTTGTGTCGCGGGATTGACGGTTTCAAACGTGGCATTATCGGCGGCGTCACAATAGGCACCGTTAATAAATAACCGGGTCTCAATGGCGCTGTTTTTTGCTTTATCCTGCCAGTAAGTCAGGTGCTGAAAATGCATATTCACTCCTTTCTTTCGCAATCAGATAAATAAGGTCATGGCCGTTTCAGGCAATACGAAGCCGTGAGGCATCCCGGGAATTAACCCGTAGAATGCCGACATTGATCGTTTTTATTTGTCCCGGCGTAAGCGCACTTACGCCGGGACTGAGTGGTAATTAGAACGTGGTGGGGGTGTGGGCACTGATAATGCGGCAGATGCCTGCCGAGGTGTTGCTGAAGCTGTGCGGTATGCCGGTATTAATGGCATAGCTTTGCCCCGCAACCAGGTGATAAGGCTGGCCATTAATGGTCAGCACTATTTCACCTTCCAGTATCGTACCGATCTCCTCACCCTGGTGTTTGATCCTCTCTCCGGTCGTGGTTCCTGGCTGGTAAGTTTCAAAAATCATCGCCAGCGTACGGTTCGGATTTCCGTTATGAACCAGCTTCATCGAAACCCCCTGACTGCCTATTTCGATAAGGTCTTCCTGATTAATAACCACCTGCGGTTCATCAGGTTTTTCCGGTTCCGAAAAGAATTCCGAGAGCGACAGCCCATAAACTTTCAGCAGCTTTTGCAGCGTACTGATGGCAGGACTGACTTTGTCCTGCTCAATGGTGCTGATGGCACTGTGTGTTAACCCAGACAGTTCGGCGGCACGCCGCTGCGAGAGACCCAATTGCTGGCGGATCTCAGACAGACGTTTCCCTGGCGCCAGTCCGTCATCGCTCATAGTTGCATTTCCTTTACGGTAGTGGTCAAAGCCGTTGCTTCTCGGCAATGTGGCTTTGACAGGCGGTGATAAAACCTTCAAACAACATGCGTGACAGGGCGTACTCGCTGCTGTTCCATTCGGGGTGCCATTGCACACCGAGGGCAAAAGGGTGGTCATGAACGCTGACCGCTTCGACGAGCCCGTCCGTCGAGCGGGCCTCCACGCGAAGCCGTGGTCCTAACGTTCGTGCACCTTGCCCGTGTAACGAGTTTACCCAAAATGTGTTACAGCCTGGTATTAATTGAGACAGCAGTCCTCCCTCCTGAACCTGAACTTCATGAGAAGGGGCGTATTGTAGCTCAACCGGCAGTTCAGGATCTTCCCGGTGCTCAAGCAGGTCGTTCTGCTCGAACAGGCGGCGATACAGCGTCCCTCCCGTGGCAACAACCATTTCCTGCAGCCCCCGGCAGATGGCGAAAATGGGGATGCGCCTTTCGAGCGCGGCAGCAATCAGCGCCATACTCAGAAGATCTCGCCCGGGATCGGCGTCAGGCTCATCGCCGTTTTCACCATAAAGGTGCGGCTGCACGTTACTTGGGCTGCCCGGCAGGTAAATTCCGTCCAGGGTTGGCAGCAGAGCGGTAATAAGCTCTGGCTCTGCCAGCGCATGCGGTAAGGCAACAGGTAAGCCCCCCGCGTTAATAATGGCATTCAGGTACTTTTCTTGCAGGGTCTGGGTCTCATGACCCTTAAGCCTGTTTCTGCACATCACCACGCCAATAACTGGCTTGTTCATTATATTTTCCATGATCGCCCTCACAAAGTGGACTAAATTTAGGCCATTCTCGCCTGTGAAACGGCCTTTTCGTTCAATATTTTCTCAATCTAGCAACGAGATCTGCCTTTTGCAAACTTAATTTAACATTTGACAAACAATTTGTTTGCATACAGATTCGATAGTGTGGACATTATATTTGACAGTCCAGAGCAGCGAACGCAAATCCCAAAAACGGTGGTAAATCATGGAAACCAATATCGTAGAAGTTGAGAACTTTGTGCAGCACACGGATGAGAGGCGGGGCAGCGCCTTTACGCAGGAAGTGAAGCGCTATTTAGAAAAGTATCCTGACACCCAGTTTATTGATGTCCTCCTGACCGACCTGAACGGCTGTTTTCGCGGCAAACGTATCCCGGTTGCCGGACTGAGCAAACTTGAAAAAGGCTGCTATTTCCCGGCATCGGTTTTCGCCATGGACATTCTGGGTAACGTTGTGGAAGAGGCAGGGCTGGGGCAGGAGCTGGGCGAGCCGGACTGTATCTGTGTGCCGGTGCCGGGCACCCTGACACCCTACGCCGCCGACCCGGAGTACATTGGTCAGGTGCAGCTCACCATGGTCGATGAAGATGGCGCTCCCTTTGACGTTGAGCCGCGGAACGTACTCAACCGACTCTGGCAGCAGCTGCGCCAGCGCGGTCTGTTCCCCGTGGTAGCGGTAGAGCTGGAGTTCTATTTACTTGACCGTAAACGCGATGCCGACGGCTATCTGCAGCCACCCTGCGCGCCGGGCACCGACGTGCGTAACACGCAGAGTCAGGTCTACTCGGTTGATAATCTCAACCACTTTGCTGACGTGCTGAATGACATTGACGAACTGGCGCAACTGCAGTTGATCCCCGCCGACGGGGCAGTGGCTGAAGCCTCCCCGGGACAGTTTGAGATTAACCTGCACCATACAGAAAACGTGCTGGATGCCTGCGATGATGCGCTGGCGCTAAAACGTCTCGTCAGGCAGATGGCGGAAAAACACAAGATGCACGCCACGTTTATGGCAAAGCCGTATGAAGAACATGCGGGCAGCGGGATGCATATCCACATCAGCATGCAAAACAACAGAGGCGAAAACGTGTTCGCAGACGCCAGCGGTGAGGATTCCACGCTGCTGAAACGCGCGCTGGCCGGGATGATCGATCTGATGCCAGCGTCCATGGCACTGCTGGCGCCGAACGTCAACTCCTACCGCCGTTTCCAGCCGGGAATGTACGTGCCGACGCAGGCGTCATGGGGACACAATAATCGCACGGTTGCCCTGCGTATCCCCTGCGGCGATCGCCATAACCATCGGGTCGAATACCGGGTGGCGGGAGCAGACGCGAATCCGTATCTGGTGATGGCGGCGATTTTTGCCGGCATTTTACACGGGCTGGATAACGATTTACCCCTGCAGGAAGAAGTTGAAGGCAATGGTCTGGAGCAGGACGGATTGCCGTTCCCGATTCGTCAGAGCGATGCGCTGTGGGAGTTTATGCAAAACGATCACCTTCGCGAGCGACTGGGCGAACGTTTCTGCCACGTCTATCACGCCTGCAAAAATGATGAATTACTGCAGTTCGAACGCCTGATTACCGAAACTGAAATCGAGTGGATGCTGAAAAACGCCTGATGACGTGCCCCGGTCAGGGGCCGCTTTGTTTCATCGCATATGTATCACCAAACGGCCTGCGCGGAGCCTGGCCGAACTGTTCGCTGGCACGCCAGCTATCTCCCGGGAGTCGCGTTATGGAGCGCAGGCGGCACAGGGACTTTCTTAACGACACTGTGTGACGAGGTAGGAAATGATGCAGATGTTCAACTATCCGCAGGGCGAAGGGGGCCAGTCAGGCGCCTGCTGTGAGTGCGAGCGAGAGACGCTGCGCTGGTACGATCGCGTATGTTCTTTACAACTTCCCCCTTTGCTAAGCAGGTTTGCGTTAAGGTCAACGCGATTGCAAACCACGGTAAGCATGGGGGGGATGGTCTATGGCGACTAACACATCTCTTGATTCGCCGGGCATGGCCGGAAGAACCCGGCTGCGCAGTTCCCTCAAGCTCTGGCAGGTGGTGATGATGGGGCTGGCTTACCTCACCCCCATGACCGTGTTTGATACCTTCGGCATTGTGTCCGGTATCAGCAATGGCCACGTGCCCGCCTCGTATCTCCTGGCGCTGGCGGGCGTCATGTTTACCGCCATCAGCTACGGCAAACTGGTACGACAGTTCCCGGAAGCGGGCTCTGCGTACACCTACACGCAGAAATCGATCGGACCCCATCTGGGGTTTATGGTCGGCTGGTCCTCGCTGCTGGACTATCTCTTCCTGCCGATGATCAACGTGCTGCTGGCGAAGATCTACCTTTCCGCATTGTTCCCGGAAGTCCCGCCGTGGGTGTGGGTGGTGGGGTTTGTGACGATCCTGACGCTGGCGAACCTGAAGAGTGTTAATTTGGTCGCCAACTTTAACACCCTGTTTGTGCTGGTGCAGATCGCCATCATGGTGGTGTTTGTCATACTCGTGGTGCATGGCCTGCACAAGGGGGAGGGCGTGGGCACCGTCTGGTCGCTGCAGCCGTTTATCAGCGAGAACGCACATCTGATCCCGATTATTACCGGCGCGACTATCGTCTGCTTCTCTTTCCTCGGGTTTGACGCGGTCACCACGCTGTCGGAAGAGACGCCAAACGCGGCGCGGGTTATTCCCAAAGCCATTTTCCTGACCGCACTGTATGGCGGGCTGATATTCATTGTTGCCTCGTTTTTCATGCAACTCTTCTTCCCGACGATTGCGCGCTTCAAGAACCCGGACGCCGCGCTGCCGGAAATTGCGCTGTACGTGGGTGGCAAGCTCTTCCAGTCGGTGTTTCTGTGTACCACGTTTGTGAATACGCTCGCTTCAGGCCTGGCTTCACACGCCAGCGTCTCACGCTTATTGTATGTGATGGGGCGTGACAACGTCTTTCCGGAGCGGGTGTTTGGCTACGTGCATCCGAAATGGCGTACTCCGGCCCTGAACGTCATTATGGTAGGGATAGTGGCGCTGTCGGCCCTGTACTTTGACCTCGTGACCGCGACGGCGCTGATCAACTTTGGCGCGCTGGTGGCGTTTACGTTTGTTAATCTCTCGGTGTACAACCATTTCTGGCGGCGTAAGGGGCTGAACAAAACGTGGAAAGATCGGTTCCACTATCTCCTGCTGCCACTCATTGGTGCCGTAACGGTCGGCGTGCTGTGGATAAACCTCGAAGCGACGTCCCTGACGCTTGGCCTCATCTGGGCGGCACTGGGGGTCCTTTATCTGACATGGCTGACGCGCCGTTTCCGAAAACCGCCTCCGCAGTTTGAAGCCGCTAAGATAGAGCAGGCCTGGGATTCCTGAATGTAAAAACGGCACCAGTACGCTGGTGCCGTTTATCTGGATCGCTCGTCTTACCGGACATCAGCCAGCAGGCGGATTATCTCAGACGTTTATGAAGACTGGCCCCTACCAGCAGTGCCCCGCAGAGCATCAGCGCGATAAACCCGCCCACGCCGTTCCAGCCGTAGTTGTGCCAGAATACGCCGCCCAGCGTCCCGGCGAAGCTGGAGCCAAGATAATAGCTAAACAGATACAAAGAGGATGCCTGGCCTTTGGCACGACGGGCGCGCGGGCCAATCCAGCTGCTGGCAACGGAATGCGCGGCGAAGAAACCGGCAGAGAAGAGCAGCATTCCGGTGAAAATCAGCCACAGGGACGAGAAGAGCGTCAGCAACAGGCCCAGCAACATCACGGCGGTTGAGACCAGCATCACGGGCCCACGGCCATAGCGGGCGGTCATCGCTCCGGCTTTTGGCGAGCTCCAGGTCCCGGTCAGATACGCCACGGAGAGCAGGCCCACCACCGCCTGGCTCAGATGCCACGGCGAAAGCATCAGACGATAGCCAATATAGTTAAACAGCGTGACGAATGACCCCATCAGCAGAAAGCCGGTCAGGAACAGCCGCGGCAGCCCTTTATCCCGCCAGTGCAGGCGGAAGTTGATAAACAGCGTTTTCGGACGCAGGGAGGTGGGGCGGAAGTGGCGTGATTCCGGCAGAATTTTCCAGAACATCAGCGCAGAGGCCAGCGCAAAGCAGCCAATCACCGCCAGCGCAATGCGCCAGTTAAAGAAGTCTGTAAACACGCCGCTCAGCAGGCGTCCGCTCATACCGCCAATGGAGTTCCCGCTGATGTACAGCCCCATGGAGAACGCGACAAAGCTCGGGTGGATCTCTTCACTGAGATAAGTCATCCCGACCGCCGCCACGCCGCTGAGGGATAACCCGATGAGCGCGCGCATCATCAGGATCCCGTGCCAGCTGGTCATCATGGTGGAGAGCAACGTACAAACCGACGCCAGCATCAGCGCGGTCACCATCACCTGTTTACGCCCAATGGCATCAGAGAGAGGGCCGGTAAAAAGCAGGCCGACAGCCAGCATCCCGGTTGAAATAGAGAGAGAAATACTGCTGCTGGCCGGTGAGACGCCAAACTCATGTGACAGCACGGGAAGGATAGGCTGAACGCAGTAGAGCAGGGCAAAGGTTGCCAGACCGGCTGAGAACAGCGCCAGCGTGACGCGCATAAATTGGGAGGTACCACGTTTAATAAACTGCGCCGGCTGAGAAGCTGCGGGTAAATCATCGATATCGCGTGCCGGTTCGATATCAACGGTAGATGTACGACTCACACATGTTCCTTGCTTAAACATCCCCGTGGTTTCTGGTGACGGGTATGACCACCTCTTCAGGGTAGGAAAATGTAAATATTCTGTCTAATATATTAATAATCTCAAATGATACATATAAAATATGAATATCGAACTACGTCATTTACGCTACTTTGTCGCGGTGGCAGAAGAACTCCATTTTGGCCGCGCCGCCGCGCGCCTGAACATTTCGCAGCCGCCGCTCAGCCAGCAAATTCAGATCCTGGAGCAGCAGATTGGCGCCCGTCTTCTCGCCCGCACCAACCGTAGCGTGAGCCTGACGGCGGCAGGCAGGCAATTTCTGGCCGACAGCCGACAAATTCTGAGCATGGTTGACGACGCCGCCGCCCGCGCAGAGCGGCTCTACCTGGGGGAAGCCGGTGAATTGCGCATCGGGTTTACCTCGTCTGCCCCGTTTATCAGCGCCGTCTCGCAAACCCTGTCGTCGTTTCGCCGTGACTTCCCGGACGTGCATATTCAGACGCGCGAAATTAATACCCGGGAACAAATTGCTCCGCTGAATGAAGGGGCGCTGGATTTAGGGCTGATGCGCAACACTCAACTGCCGGACTCGCTGGCGTGGCAGGTGATCCTGCGCGAGCCGCTGATGGCGATGATCCCGCGCGATCACCCCCTGGCGTCGAAACCTGCCGTCACGCTGGCGGAGCTGGCGAAAGAGCCGTTTGTCTTTTTCGACCCGCAGGTGGGAACCGGTCTGTATGACGATATTCTGGGCCTGATGCGCCGCTACGATCTCGCCCCGGTCATTACCCAGGAGGTAGGAGAGGCGATGACAATAATAGGCCTGGTCGCCGCCGGGCTGGGGGTTTCTATTCTCCCGGCCTCCTTTAAACGGGTACAATTGCGTGAAATGTGCTGGGTTCCGCTTGCCGAAGACGATGCGGTATCGGAGATGTGGCTGGTGTGGTCCAGACATCATGAACAGAGCAATGCGGCACAGCGTTTTAAAAAGCAGCTTATCACCGCCTCTGCCGGGCGATATTTATAGGGAAAAATGGGCAAAAATGTGCAGTAAATCACATGGCTAAGTAAATATTTGACGACGGCCATGCAAGTGCTTCACCATAGCCCAAAGTTTATTTCGAAGCTCGAAAATAAGGGAGTACGAGGTGGTTGCTGATAGTCAGCCAGGGCATATTGATCAGATTAAGCAGACCAACGCTGGCGCGGTATATCGCCTGATTGATCAGCTTGGTCCGGTTTCGCGTATCGATTTGTCGCGCCTGGCCCAACTGGCTCCCGCCAGTATTACCAAGATTGTTCGCGAAATGCTGGAAGCCCATCTGGTTCAGGAGACGGAGATTCAGGAGCCGGGGAGCCGGGGCCGTCCGGCGGTCGGGCTGGTGGTGGAGACGGAAGCGTGGCATTACCTGTCGCTGCGCATCAGCCGGGGCGAGATCTTTCTTGCGCTGCGCGATCTCAGCAGCAAGCTGGTGGTGGAAGACCGGCTGGAGCTGCCGCTTAACGCTGATCAACCGCTTCTTGAGGCGATTGTCACGCATATCGATCATTTCTTTATTCGTCACCAGCAGAAGCTTGAACGCTTAACGGCGATTGCCATCACCATGCCGGGCATTATTGATACCGAGAACGGCATTGTGCACCGCATGCCGTTTTATGAAGACGTTAAAGAGATGCCGCTGGGTGAGGTCCTGAAAAACCATACCGGCGTACCGGTCTACATTCAGCATGACATCAGCGCCTGGACTATGGCGGAGGCGCTGTTTGGCGCGTCACGCGGGGCGCGGGATGTCATTCAGGTGGTGATCGACCATAACGTCGGGGCGGGCGTCATCACCGACGGACGCCTGTTGCATGCGGGCAGCAGTAGCCTGGTGGAGATCGGCCACACGCAGGTCGATCCCTACGGGAAACGCTGCTACTGCGGCAACCACGGCTGCCTGGAGACCATTGCCAGCGTGGAAAGCGTGCTTGAGCTGGCGCAGGTGAGGCTCAGCCAGTCCATGAGCTCCTCGTTGCACGGGCAACCCCTGACGGTAGATTCCTTGTGCACAGCGGCGCGGCAGGGCGATCTGCTGGCTAAGGACATCATTACTGGCGTAGGGAATAACGTCGGGCGCATTCTCGCCATTATGGTGAATCTGTTTAACCCGCAAAAAATCCTGATCGGCTCCCCGCTCAGCCAGGCGGCGGATATCCTCTTCCCGGCGATCTCGGCCTGCATTAATCAGCAGGCGCTGCCCGCCTACAGCAAAAACATAGTGGTCGAAAGCACGCAGTTTTCGAACCAGGGCACCATGGCCGGCGCCGCGCTGGTAAAAGATGCAATGTATAACGGCTCCTTACTGATCCGCCTGCTGCAGGGCTAACTCTTTTCCACAGATTTACTAAAAATTGCGCTATCTCAAGCCGGATAGCGCACGCTTCCCGTAGACTTCCCCCACTGAATTATTTACCTGGTTTATATTTTCGAAGCATACCCAAGAGGTGGAATGAGTCATGCTTAAGCGTTTGTTTGTTACTGGTACAGATACCTCTGTCGGCAAGACTGTTGTATCGCGCGCGTTGCTACAGGCGCTGGCAGCAAGCGGTAAACGTGTTGCAGGGTACAAACCGGTCGCAAAAGGCAGTAAAGAGACGCCAGAGGGGCTGCGCAATAAAGATGCCCTGGTTTTGCAAAGCGTCTCATCCCTGGAGCTGCCTTATGACGCGGTCAATCCTATTGCCCTGAGCGAAGAGGAGAGCAGCGTGGCGCACAGCGGGCTGATCAATTACACCCTGCTGTCGGATGGGCTGGCGAACCTGAGCGAGAAGGTTGATCACGTTGTGGTTGAAGGCACGGGCGGCTGGCGCAGCCTGATGAACGATTTGCGTCCACTTTCCGAGTGGGTGGTGCAGGAACAACTGCCGGTGGTGATGGTGGTGGGCATCCAGGAAGGGTGTATCAACCATGCGCTGCTCACGGCGCAGGCGATCGCCAATGACGGCCTGCCGTTAGTGGGCTGGGTGGCAAACCGCATCAACCCAGGCCTTGCGCACTATGCAGAAATCATCGACGTGCTGAGCAAAAAACTGCCCGGCCCTCTGGTGGGCGAACTGCCTTATTTGCCGCGCGCCGAGCAGCGCGAACTAGCGCAGTACATCGATCTCTCTGCTCTCGGCAGTGTGCTGGCCGTAGATCGAGTCGTGGCGTAACGTTCGCGAGAGTACGGACGCAACAACGCAGGCAATCAGCAGGCCGGGTAGCAGAAAATACTGCCCGGTCATTTCACACACCATCAGCGCCGACATAATAGGCGCATGCGTCGTGGCAGCGAGCAACGTCGCCATCCCCGCCAGTCCCAGCAAAATCGCCGTTTCAGAACCCGGCAGCCACAGCGCAAAAAGCTGCGCAAAGAGCATTCCTGTCGCCAGCCCGACAAACAGCGTCGGCGTGAAGACCCCGCCCGGTGCGCCCGAACCGCTGCTTGCCAGGACCGCCAGCAGCTTACAGATAAACACGCCCGCAATAACGGACAGCAGCGGCGGTGAGAGCAGAAAGGCCTGCACCACGCTATAGCCGTTGCCCCACACTTTGGGCGTGAGAAGCGACAACATCCCGACGATCAGCCCCCCGAGCGCCAGCTGCCAGGGCGGTGAGAGTTTGAGACGCAGAAACAGGGCGTGGCTAACCGTCATCAGCCACATCAGCAGCGGGCCGCAGACGCCCGCCAGCAGACCGATGATAACGATCAATCCGTAATCGCCTGCAGTGAGCGTTTCGCTGAGATGCACCTCATACAGCGTGGTAGCGCCAGGGCTTAACAGACGCGTCGTCAGCAGCGCGACGACGGCCGCAATGACTACCGGACCGAGCGAGGCCAGCATTAGCGTGCCGAACAGGATTTCCGCAATAAACAGGCTTCCGGCTAGCGGCGCGTGGTAGGCGCTGGCCATTCCCGCCGCCGCCCCGCAGGCTATCCATAATTTCCATTCGGACTTCGGCGTAAAGCGCTGCGCAAACAAGGAGGCGGCGAGGGCAGCGAGCAGGATCATCGCCCCTTCACGCCCGATGGCGCTTCCGCTGGAAACCACCAGCAGTGATGCCAGGGATTTAATCAGGCTGGCACCGTAATCGAACTGCCCATCACCCGTTTCCAGCGCTTCCATATAATCCGTTGGCGCATGCGGGCGTTGCGCTGTCAGCCGCTGCCATCCCCACAGCAACAATCCGGCTGCCAGGCCGCCAAGAGCAGGCGTGAGCATGCGACGCCAGGGGGACAACGCCGCCGCGGCATTCACCAGGCTGCCGCTGTCGTTACTGAGAAACAGCCACTCCAGCAGATACATGCTGTGGCGAAACACGGCAACGGCCAGCGCGGCCAGTACGCCCGTGACGGTGGCAATCAGAAGCCGGCGAAACATCGCGCGGATATCGGGGTAAGTATGAAGACGTTGCATGGGTCGCGAGTAAACGGGGTCGATGCAATATTGTGGCGGGAAATGACGGGGTTAGCAAAAGGTCTGCGTGCGAAAAAAAGCCGGGCAAGCCCGGCCGGAAGAATTAACTTTCACTGTGGATATTCAGCGCCCGGCGCGTACGCCCTGAGCTGAGGTACTCCGCGATATAGTCCTGCGAAATCTCGCCGTTATAGCGACCCTCTTCATCCACAATCGGCATCCAGCTGGTGTTGCTTTCATACAGGCGAGAGAGCACCACGCGCAGGTTATCTTCCGCTTTGCCGGTCATGCGGAACGGATGCAGGATATCGGCACAGGTGCCGCTGGCGTTGCGCGCTTCCCGGCGTTTCACAAATCCCAGCGGTTTACCGTGTTCGTCCACCACGGTGATGGCGCGGATATCGTTATCATCCATGGTGGCAAAGGCCTCTGGAAGCGGGGTAGAGCCGCGTACCGTGATAGTGGGCTGCTGGTCGGTGACGTCGCCTGCCGACACCAGCAGCAGGCGCTTCAGGGTGCGGTCCTGACCCACAAACGAGCCGACAAACTCGTTCGCCGGCTTCGCCAGCAGCTCGTCCGGGCTGGCGCACTGAACAATCTTCCCCTGACGGAAAACGGCGATACGATCGCCCAGCTTCAGGGCTTCATCGATATCGTGGCTGACCAGCATCACCGTTTTCTTCAGCTTGCGCTGCATCTCCAGAAACTGGTTCTGGATCACTTCACGGTTGATGGGGTCCACCGCGCCGAAGGGCTCATCCATCAGCAGTACCGGCGGATCGGCCGCCAGCGCGCGGATCACGCCGATACGTTGCTGCTGGCCGCCGGACATCTCGCGCGGATAGCGGTGAAGAAACTTACGTGGATCCAGCGCCACCATATCCATCAGCTCTTCGGCACGGGTTTTACACCGGGCTTTATCCCAGCCCAGCATGCGCGGCACCACGGTAATGTTCTCTTCGATGGTCATGTTCGGGAACAGGCCAATTTGCTGAATCACGTAGCCAATGTTGCGGCGCAGCGTCACCGTATCCATCCCGCTGGTGTCTTCACCGTTAATCAGGATCGTGCCGCTGCTTGGCGTAATCAGGCGGTTGATCATCTTAAGGGTGGTGGTTTTCCCGCAGCCGGACGGGCCGAGCAGGACGCACATTTCCCCTTCGGGCACGTTCAGGTTGACGTTGTCCACGGCCTTAAAGGTCTGGCCATGCTTCTGTGAAAAATGTTTGGTGAGGTTTTCCAGTTTTATCATTATCGAATCCCCTTCGGAGTCAGTACCACCTGCAGACGGTGCAGCAGCCAGTCGAGCACAATCGCTAAAAGACAAATCATCAGCGCCCCCGCAATCAACATGCGGATATCGCTCCCGCCGATGCCGTTAAGCAGCAGCAGGCCCAGGCCGCCCGCGCCAATCACGGCGGCAATTGCCATTACGCCGATGTTCATCACCACGGCGGTGCGGATGCCGCCGAAAATCACCGGTAGCGCCATGGGAATTTCAACCCAGCGCAGCCGCTGCCAGAAGGTCATGCCGATGCCGCGTCCGGCCTCACGCAGACCCGGTGGCAGGCTGTCCAGCGCGGTATGGGTGTTGCGTACAATCGGCAGCAGCGAGTAGAGAAACACCGCGGTAATGGCGGGCAGGGCGCCAATGCCCTGACCGATCAGCGAAAACAGCGGGATCATCAGGCCAAACAGGGCGATGGACGGAATGGTCAGCACGATGGTCGCGATGCCCAGCACCGGTGTCGCCAGCCATTTGTGACGGACAATTAGAATGCCGAGCGGAACGCCGATAATAATGGCCAGGCCAACCGCCAGCGCCACCAGCCACAGATGCTGCAGCGTCAGGGTTAACAGGTAATCCCAGTTATCCAGAATGTAGTGAATCGTCTCCATAGCGCCTCCTACAACAGCTTTTTGCTACGCAGGAAATCACGGGCGACCTGCTGCGGTGACTGATGATCGATATCCACCTTCTTGTTCAGCTCGGTGATAACGTCGTTGTTGAGCTGGGCGGAGAGGGTGTTTAGCGCCTCTTCCAGCCCCGGGTTTGCCTCCAGCGTGTCTTTACGCACCACCGGGGTGACGGCATAGCTCGGGAAGAAGCCTTTATCATCTTCCAGTACTTTGAGGTCGAAACCTTTCACGCGGCCGTCGGTGGTGTAGATCAGCCCGGCATCAACAAAACCGTCGCGCACCGCGTTATACACCAGGCCGGGATCCATCTGGCGGATCTGCGGACGGTCCAGCGCCATGTTGTAGGCTTTCTGCAGCGGCTTCATCCCATCGCTGCGCCCGGCAAACTCAAGATCCAGTCCCAGCAGCCAGTTTTTATCCGGGTTGGTTTTACGGACCTGCTCAATCTTCGCCACCATCTCAGACATGGTGTTGATATGTTCCGCTTCGGCGCGTTTACGCTGCATGGCGAAGGCATAGGTGTTGTTCATATCGGCGGGTTTGAGCCAGACCAGACCGTGTTTCGCGTCCAGACGCTTAACCGTCTCGTAAGACTCCTGCGGCGACATGCGCTTGTTGATGTGGTTAAAGATGATCAACGACGTACCGGTGTACTCCCAGGTCATATCAATTTGTTTGTTGATCATCGCGTTACGGGAGATAACGGTCGCAATATTGGTTTGCGGCTGCACCTGGAACCCTTTCTTTTGCAGATACTGCACGGTCATGGCCGAGAGAATATGCTGCTCGGTAAAGCTCTTGGTCGCCAGAATCAGCGGGGCGGCTATCGCCTGGCTGGTGAAGAGCGCCGCGGCACACAGCGCCGTCAGGCTGGATATCAGTCTCATGAAAGCTCCTTGTTATTGTTATCGAGCGAGATGGGGACTCATCGCGCGACCCAGCGCAGCCAGCAGGGTGTCGAGGATCAGGGCAAACAGCGCGGTGGCCGCCGCGCCCAGGATCAGCGTCGGGAAGTCGTTCAGGTAGATGCCGGGGAAAATCAGCTCGCCGTAACTGCTGGCGCCAATCAGGAAGGCCAGCGGAGCTGTACCCACATTAATGGCGGTGGCGATGCGGATGCCCGAGAGCATCACCGGCCAGGCGTTAGGTAACTCCACCTGGCGCAGACGCTGCCATTTGGTCATCCCAATCCCGTTTGCCGCTTCCAGTAATGACGACGGCACCGAGCACAGCCCGGCGTAGGTATTGCGCACAATCGGCAGCAGCGAGGCAAGAAACAGGGCGATGATGGCTGGCGTATCGCCAATGCTAATCACCACCATCGCCAGCGCCAGAACGGCCAGCGGCGGCAGGGTGTTGCCGATGTTGAAGATTTGCATCACGTATTCGGCTACCCCACGCGCCGCCGGGCGGCTGAGCAGGATACCCGCCGGAATGCCAACCAGCAGTGCGAAGAACATCGAGGAAAATACGAGGATTAAATGCTGTTGCCCGAGGTAGATCAGGTCAACCTGACGCGCCTTGATCGTCTCCAGCCCAATGCCCCAGGTGAGGAGGGCCAGAACCACGATAATGGCGCCGACAAACAGCAGCGAGCGTTTGAGTAATGGATGCATTGCGGTGTGTCTCCCTGTGCGCATGCGTTATCGCAACCAGCGGTTGCCTGTTTTTATGCCATGTTTCGGCAGGGGTAGTTGACCTATAGCAAGCGTTTGGGAAGGGTTCCAGCGAAGGGGGAAAATCAGTAACCCTATGAAACTAGGGACAACCTTGATTAAGCCTTATGAGGTAAGGGCTGGCTGTGAGAGGGCAGAATAGTCCTAAAGCGACTTCATGAAAGTGACGGTGTCACAACTGTCGCGATATTCTGCCCTCTGCGTTTTGACTATCGGCCGAGGGCTGCGCGAACTTTGCGCACGCGCACCGCGATGGTAATCATGGAACAAACGGATACCAGCGCCAGTATGACACCCAGCGCCAGCATCGCATTAAAGCCAATCCACCGGAACAGGAGTAACCCCGCGATACCGCCCGTAATAAACGAGAACAGGGTGGTTAAGTGGGTTTTAAGCTGGCTTTTCTGCGCCGCCGTGTCTTTGGAGTAGTCCCGGCGCAGCATCGCCACGACTACCGAGGCCAGCGATATTCCCGCGTCCGTCAGCGTGCCGGTGATGTGCGTCGATCTCACCCGGCCGCTGGAGAGCTGGGTGGAGGTGGAATTGTGGATCCCCATCAGACCACAGAGAAAGATAATAATTGTGCGGTTGCTGGTGAGGGCATGGAAATACATCTCGTAAACCGAAATACCGGTCAGTAATAACCCTTCGACAAACAGGATCTGGCAAAAAACCAGGCGGATATTATGGATAATGCCCCAGATAACAATAATGCGCGCAAGAATGGCACCCGTGACAAACGCCAGAATAATGGAGCCAAAGAAAATAATATCGTTCAGATCGGTGGAAGAGACTTCGCTGGATAATTGTGAGGTATTGCCGGTCATGTGAGAGGGGAAAAAGCCAAATGCCCCAAGGGCGATGGCGTTGAGCAAGCCGGCGGATGTCGCCAGCCAGAGGGCTAACCGGCGATCCTCCTGATGCGTTCGTTCTTTTTTGAGTTTAATCAGCAAGAATACCTCCGGGGTGAGCTTTGCCTGAAACGTCAGGCTAGCAAAGCGATACAACGGACAGTCCAGGATATGGCTTAATTATTATTCCCTCTGACGACATGCAGGGTTTTGTAATTAAATAAAATATCCTTGCTGAATATAGGGCCGTGGGGGATTCAGACCATGCCGTTATTTCCGTGTCGCAAAAATGCCGGGCGCTGATTAAGACGTTCAAACCAGGCATCAATGGCAGGCACCGCGGGTTTGTCAAAAGGCGTCATCTTCCAGCGGTTCACCGACAGCCCCAGCACCACATCTGCAAGCGTAAACGTTTCTCCCGCAGTAAAGGCGCCGGTGCGCTGCAACTGCTGCTCAAGAATGCCGATGCAGTGGTTCCACTCTTTTATCCCGGCGGCAATCCGCACGGGATCGTTATAGTCCGGGTTTTTGCGCCCCAGCGCCGGGAAGACATAGCGCCAGGCGTTGTTGAATTCGGTTGCCTGCCAGTCCATCCAGCGCTCGACGTTAGCGCAGGCCTGCGGGTGAGACGGCAGCAGGTCATTGCGATCGGCTTTGCGCACCAGGTAGCGGCAGATTGAATTCGATTCCCACAGCACAAAATCGCCGTCGATCAGCACCGGCACCATGGCGTTGGGGTTCAGGGCGCGGAAGGCGTCCGTTTCCGTCGAGGCAAATCCGCTGCCGTAATCTTCCTGCTGATATGCAATTCCGGCTTCTTCGCAGGTCCAGAGGACTTTACGCACGTTAATGGAGGTGGTTTTGCCAAGGATGGTGATCATGCTGTCGCGCCTCTTCACAGTGATTGTGGGTTCAAAAACAATACACCAGCGCCACAGAAAAGCGGCAATTAATCCTCTGCGGCGTTATCTGTTCAGACGTGCGAGTCGCCATGTCACTCCAGCCGCACTGAGAAGCAGCAGGCCGCTCATGAGAAAGGTGCTCTGCCAGCCCAAATAGTCAAACATCATGCCTCCGGTAGTTGATCCCAGCGCAATGGCAAGCTGGATCACCGCAACCATTAACCCACCGCCCGCCTCTGCATCTTCCGGAAGCGTACGGGCGATCCACGTCCACCACCCGGCAGGTGCCGCCGTCGCCAGCATTCCCCAGAGCCCTAACAGCGCGGCAACGGCCCATACGTTGTGCCCGGTCAGAATCAACCCGCCCGCAATGGTGGCCATCAGCAGGGGAATGGCCATTAACGTCAGGTAAAATGACGCGTTGAGCGCCATGGCAATCACGAGCGTACCTACAAAACCTGAAACGCCGATGGTTAACAATATCAACGACAACCCGGAGTCGCTAACGTGGGTAACGGTTTCAAGGAACGGACGCACATAGGTAAATAACGCAAACTGACCCATAAAGAACAGGCCGCAGGCAAGCATGCCTGCAATAACGGCCGTCTGACGAAACAACCGAAAGACCGTCCCACGCGACGTTGCCCGGTCATTCCCCTTCATATCAGGCAGGCTATAGCATTGCCAAATGAACGCGACTATTGCCACGGGCACCAGACACAGGAAGGCGCCACGCCAGCCAATAGTCGCGCCGAGATAACTGCCAAGTGGAGCGGCAACCACCGTCGCCAGCGCGTTGCCCCCGTTGAAAATAGCCAGCGCGCGCGATACCTGATGTTGTGGCACCAGGCGAATAGCCGTTGCCGCAGACATGGACCAGAATCCGCCGATGGCAATACCGATCAGGGCGCGGCCGGTTATATAGACCGGATAGTTCGGTGCAAAGGCAATAATCGTTCCCGACAGGGCCATCAATAGCGTCATTCCCAGCAGGAGATATTTTCTGTTCATGATGCCAGCCAGTTGAGAAAGCGTCAGGCTGGTCAGGACGGCCAGTGCGCCGGAGACAGCAATCCCCTGGCCCGCCAGCCCCTCGGTGACACTTAAATCTCGGGCGAGCGGGGTAAGCAGGCTAACGGGCATAAATTCAGAGGCGATCAAAACAAATACGCACAGGGTCAGGGCAAAAATGCCGCCCCAGTACGTATGTTCACGGTTCGATTGCGTGGTTTGGCTTAGTGCGGACATAGTCAGATTTCATCAAGGCGTAGAGAGGGCCACCCGTTTGGCTCGGGTGGCGTATGCTCGTCATGCTTCAGGCCAAAGCGTATGCGGCCTGCAGGATCCCGGGCAGAACGGCTTATTTCAGGCTGGTTTTGAAGAATCGCTCAAACTGTGCAAACGGGATCTTTCCGGCGGCATTGTCGTAAAGATCGACATGGTTTGCGCCCGGGACAATGACCAGCTCTTTCTGTTTGCTGCCAACGGCTTTAAACGCGTCCTCGGCAAAATAGCGGGAGTGCGCTTTTTCACCCGTCACGATAAGCGTCGGGATGCTGATCTCCCCGGCGTAGCTTAACAGCGGCATGTTCATAAAAGACAACGGCATGGTTGCTGTCCATGCGCCGGTGGAGTTGACGGAGCGTGTATGGAATCCGCGCGGCATCCGGTAGTAGTCATAAAACTCCTTCAGAACCGGATTCGGGTTGGCGGGTAATGCTTCTGGCAGAATACGCTCAGCCGCCGTTACGTTGCCGTTTTCATCGACATAGATATCATGGCCGCCGTGCGCGAAGGTGCCGTTTTCGGCATCTTTCCAGCGCTGCTCGTTCAGATACTGCAGTACGGCCCGACGATCGGCCGTGGAATAGCGATCTTTTCCGTCGCCAACGCCGTGGCCCATGGCACGGCTCATGTCATACATCACGCTGGTGGCAACCGCTTTTACGCGGGTGTCCATTGCTGCCGCGTTCAGTGCCATGCCGCCCCAGCCACAAATACCCAGAATGCCGATACGGTTTCGATCAACCTCTTGTTGCAGGCCCAGGAAATCGACCGCGGCGCTGAAGTCTTCGGTGTTGATGTCCGGCGAGGCCACGTTGCGTGGCTGGCCGCCGCTTTCGCCAGTGTAAGACGGGTCGAACGCCAGCGTGACAAACCCTTGTTCGGCCATCGTCTGCGCATAGAGCCCGCTGGATTGCTCCTTGACCGCGCCAAACGGCCCGCTAACGGCAATCGCCGCCAGCTTGCGGTCCCCACGGTTTTTAGGCAGATAAAGATCTCCCACCAGGGTAATGCCGTATCGGTTCTGGAATGTCACCTTACGATGGTCAACCTTATCACTTTTGGCGAAGGTTTTATCCCAGGTGGTCACCATCGAAATGGGCGCGTTTGGGTTAGTCGTTTCTGCATAACTCATTGTTGTCACTCCACTTAAAGATGCACACAGCAGCATCGCCACTGACAGTTTTTGGGTGAATGTTTTCATTAGAGATCCCGTGCGTTGTTGTGATAAGGGGAGTATAGGGAGCAGAAATCGTGCTGATTAGAGGGTGAAAATTGCTAAGATTAATACCAATTTGTTATGAATCAGAGAGCAGGCGCGATGGCGAAACGGGAAAACTACAACGAGCTGTACTTGTTTATGCAGGTGGTACGCGAGGGAAGCTTCACGGCAGCCGCGCAGCGACTCGGGCTGGCACAATCCGGGATCAGCCGCTCGGTACGTGAGCTGGAGGCGCGGTTGGGCGTTCAGCTTCTGGTGCGTACCACACGAAAATTGTCACTTACCCACGCCGGGGAGCAGCTTTATCAAACCACGGAGTCAGCATTCGATACGCTTGATACCGGGCTGGCCACCCTGGCCCATTACCGCCAGACGCCGTCCGGTACGGTGCGCATCAATGCCAGCCAGCACGCTATCGATAAATGCCTGCTGCCAAAGCTCGCCATCTTCAAGCAGCGTTACCCGGATATCCGCCTTGAACTGATGAATGAAAGCCGCTTCGTTGACATCATTGCCGAGCGGTTTGATGCGGGCGTCAGGCTGGGGCCTGAGGTCGGGCAGGGGATGATTGCGGTACGCATCACGGCTGACATGGAAATGGGCGTGGTTGCGGCACCAGAGCACTTCCGCCGCTATGGTTTTCCGCAAACACCTGAGGATTTGGTGAGGCACCCCTGCATTGCGTATCAGTTTGCCGACGGTAATCTTTATCACTGGGAACTGGTTCAGGACGACAAGAAAATCTTTCACCGGCCAGAAGGACAATGGGCGCTGTCGGACAGTTACATGGAAGCGGAAGCTGCCCGGCTGGGCCTGGGGCTAGCCTATATTCCGGTGGAGCTCGTGGCGGACGATCTGGAACGCGGAACGCTTATCCGGGTCTTGCAACGCTACAGCCTGCGGATGGACGGGTTGTTTCTCTATTATCCGCATCGCAATGTGTCGCCAGCCCTGAGAGCAGTGATCGATACGCTGAAAATGTAGGCGGGAAGACTGGCTTTCTGGAAGGAGCCTCGCAAACCTAAAAGTAACCCGGTGAAAATGAGGGTTAATGCTTTTATTCCGGTTACCTGGGTCGTAAAGTGACGGCGTTGCGGCACATCCGCAATCGGGTGTAGGAACCCGTATTCCATATAGCGATATTTAGTATGTCGTGGCAGCGTTTATCCCGTTACAATCTCGGTGGCGCTGGCGGAGCAGCCGTAAGGCTGGCCGTTTTCTATGTGGGCGGTATTCCTACCTCCGTCAGTGCTACCCCCGAGCGTAGGAACTCACAAGGTAGTGAATAAAATTACATGTAGAGGATGCCCTAATATGGCGACTATCCAGACCCTGATTTTCCCGCAATCTGACGAAAACATTATTCAACAGCTTATTACGCGACCCCTTCCGGTTGACGCCGATCTCTTTGACGTGGCGGACAACTGCGCCGCGCTGGTGACCGTGCTGGTCGAAAGTGATGACCGCGTCATTTGCACTGCGCTCTGTGAGCGTCTGCTGCAAGCGCTTCATCGACTCCGCGAACTCTGCGATGCCGATCTCCCGCCGAACCTTATTGAACAGCTGATTGTGGGAGAGAAAATGACCTCCTGTGTGCCGGACTGCTGGCATGACACGGCTACCCAGATTGACTATGCGCTGGCACTTACCCAAGCCGTTAAAGGGGGGACATTGCCCGCGAACGTTGCAAAAGAGCTTACGGGGCTGCTGCACGATATGATCTGGCTACTGGCGGAGTTTGTGAAGGAGCCGCGAATTGTGGCGCACTGAGTGTGGGCAGGCTTGGTTAGCTCCTTAGAGGGTGGTGTGGGAAAGGGGCTGGGTGGGCCCCTTTGAGGTTTTTGAGGGGGGGTATTGCTTTCGAGATTGGGGCGGGTAAATGGCTGCTATGAGTGAACAGATGAAGTTAACTTCTGGGTAACCGAATCCGCATGCCAATGGATTGCTAAAAAGATAATGGGTCGTTTAAATGGAGGAGTTGCACCTACCTTGCCGAAAGGTTGTACACTGATCACCTTCTATAAATGATTCTGAGTATTTTATGATTTTGTACAAATACATAGACCACGCGTCATTAGATCACTTCTTTAAAGATCGCTACATTTCTATAAAATTCACTCCTCATAGCGAGTTTAACGATCCTTTCGAAAGTTATGGATATGCACTTGATGATGAATCAATTGAATCATTAACTATGAGGTATGAAATCAATCAAAGTCTTGCCTGCTTATGCCTTTCTAAAAATCCACTCAACGTGTTGATGTGGTCACATTATGGTGACAAGCATCAGGGTTTTGTTGTAGCAATCGACACTGAGAAAGCAGGATACGATGATGAAGCAAAATGCCTGATTACAGCTCCGAAAGGTGATATTGATTATTTAGAAAGCCGCATAAAAAGCAAACTTAAAATCAGCCCCAAAAACATCCATGATACTGATATGATTCGTAAATTATTACTATCCAAATCATTGCACTGGAAATATGAAGAAGAAGTTAGAATAATAAAAAAAACAGAATCATTACAAAGGCGTGGCACTCTTTTAATTGATGAAATAGTTGATTTAAAATCGGTGGTAGGTATTTACATCGGGATTAATAGCAAAGGGATTGATGAAATAATCAGAAATAACAATACATTAGAGGCATTGGTTATGGATAAGTCAGTGCAATTATATCAGTGTGAATTCAAGAAAAGTACATGGGATCTAGCAACAGAAGGTTATGAATATTCCAAATGCCAGCATGACATGCAAAGAATGGATATATTTGATTCTGCAGAGAAGATTTTAAGAGCGATGGAAAGAAATCTCATTGATGATTGAGGTTATTGTAACGATTATTATGTATGGAATGTCCGCTTCTGGCACGAAGCGGACTAGTTGACTGGTCTGAAGGTCTCGCTGTGAGCGAGATGCGGAATTTGGCGATTATTTTTACAGTGAATAAACATATTAATAAGATCATAGATGTATTGATCAACGGGGAGAAAGTCAGAGGTGAAGGACAGTAAAAATATGTAAAATCTTTATTTTTCTGAGTAGAAAAGTGAAATTATAGGGCCAAAATACGGAGAGATATATGAACGTATCAATGCCCTGGAGTTTAGTTGGACGTCTTTTTAAGTGGATATGGGACAAAATCACTCGATTATGGTTACTTAAAACTTATCAAAAATCCCACGACTATAAAGCGAGTCGCCTTCGGTTAGGAGCTCGTTGGGAACCACTTGGTGAGCACTTGGAGTACTCGTTGCGGCTTTCTAGTCCTGCCGACCATGAAACGGTAAAATCCCGTGTAGCTTTTCGGGCAAAAGAAAATTTGGTAGAGAAGGCCACACTTTATTTTGAAGCATCTGGACATGGTATCCGCTACCAGCAGAAAATTGAGTTGGTAAATCTGGACCAATCTGTCCTGATTGTTTACTTAGATCAAATTCCTCGACAGGAACTTTTGGAGGCTTCTGAGCGCGGTATATTCTTTTCGATTACCGAAACGCAGTTTATTCAATGTGTCATTACGTTACCCGGAGGCCAACAACAGCAACCCTTTGATTCCAGAAGGTCCCACCTAACATATAACTGGTTGCTTAATGACAAATGGGTGCGACGTTGGGGAGAGTTATGGAACTGTAATGCCATTGAGCATGCGAAAACTGAAATGAAGTTTTATTGGCGTTGGCGATTGGGCGAATTTAAACATTTTTCCCTTTACAGTGCTGGGCTCGGGTCTTACCCCTGGAAAGGAATATTACGTAAAAGCCTGTGCAAGTTTTTGATCAACCATCATATTATCACAGTGCAGTTCTGGCTAGCGGTACACTCTGGGCGGTATGTTCTTGGAGATGGAAAACTGAAGCTAAATAAGCGAAGAATTCGAAAAGTAAAATCCAGCAAAGCTTCTAACCTTTGAGATCAGTTGTATTGTTTATTCCGAATCCTGGGCGCAGGGAGTCTGATAAAGATATTATCGTGAATAAATGGCCTTCACTGCTGAAACTGACAGGCTCGGACTCAAGGCTAAATTATTTTTGACTTCCTTCCCACCAAACCATTAACCCGTGTATTTTCTCCAGAATCGCCAGGATTTGTAAGACAGGACTGGCGGCTGAGTAAAAACAACGATGATGATAGCGATGAGTATTGATATTCCACCACCCACAACGGTTTCTTTCGCAGCAAACAACACAAGAAGGATAAAAACCATCAGGCAAGATGATGTTATCCATAAAATAACCCGGAATCGATTATCCAGATCCTGAATTGCTTCCCCCAATGTTCCACCATAACTTTCAACATTGTTCTTTATCTTTTGCAAATCGGATTGCGTAAAGCCAGAACTCAACAAAGCTTCTTCAGTAACATCCATATTGTATTCTCCGTAAATCTTAACTGGCGATGCTGCCAGCAATCATACAAATGTACATTAACGCATTCCAGCCAAAACGGTTTCTGTGATACTGAAACGAACTACCGTTTTCGGCAAATCTTTATCTTCAAGCTCATGTAATCCATACTCCGCCATAATTGTCCTTTGTAATGAATGATAAGGATCTACGCTAGTGGAGCAAGCGGAACAGATCATCTTCAGCCTTCTTTACCGCACAAAAAATACTAACTCCAACCCTAACTTGCCCTCAATCTGACAACAACCTTTTTTAGCTGTTTATTTTTCGCCCCTTCAGGCTGTGGGGGATCTCTTTGAAATTGTGAGCAATTGCGCCACACAGGCACACATAAACAGGGGCAAGCTGTCCTAAAACATTGCAAAAGAGCTCACGGGCTTCTGCATGATATGGATCTGGCTGTTAGCTTAGTGTATGAGGGGGGCGCGGTTTGTTGAGCAGTTAGTGCTATTAAAAAAGTAAGAGCCTTTAGCTGGTAACGTTAATAGCGGGGCAGTTATCTGCCCCTTGTAGGTTTAAAAACAACGCACTGCTTCATTAGGAAATTAGAATGAAAGAGCAAGGTTTTCATTATTCACTATCATTTTTTTGTGATTTATAACTAGCAGAGAGGTGGTTCCTACCCCAATAAAAAGTGCATCACCCTTGAAGAATGTCTGTTTTGAATCTCCCGTTATGTTTCTGGCCATTTCCAAATCATTACCTTGCAGAAAAAATGTTACATCGTGTTTTCTTACACCAATGACACCCATCCCCGCATCGCTCAGAATTGATGGCATTCCTGATACGGCGAAAAACAAAAATAATGCAACAGCAGCTAGTGATGCTGAGTGTTTCTTTTTGTCCTCTTTTTTAATTCTTTTGTCAAAATAAACGTTTGGTATCAATGTAATAAAGGTTGCAGTTACAGCGATTGAAAGAAGTATCGATGTGATATCATTTCTCCCTGATTTTAATGCCAGATAAATTACAATTATTCCAATTATTGATGTTGTAATGTGTACTAAAATAGGTTCGTGAATTTTCATTCGCCTCGCCATTCTATAGGTTCCTTTGAAGGAATAGGGCGGGCGTTTACGTGTCATTCTGATGTAGCCCCCTGAAACACCAGACAGTAGCTGTATCTCCAGATAAGAGATAGGCTTGAATATATGTCTAACACTAACACCAA